>JAEWGL010000058.1 GCA_023388335.1 Pseudomonadota bacterium
GTGTATCTGACGTCTTCGTCTACACCATCCGCGACGCCGATGGCGACGAGAGCACCACCACCCTCACCATCAATGTATCGGACTGCTCGCTGGTCGCGGGTCCGAACAGCGACGTCACCGTCTACGAAAAAGCCTTGGACCTGAGCAAGGACGGCAACGACCTGGCCGCCGGCAACGTGATCGGCAGCGACCCGAGCTCTACCGCTGAAACCGCCACGGGTACGCTGGTCGGTTCGATCACCGGCGGCGTCGGCGCACTGACCTACACGTTGGTCGGCAATGCCGTAGGCCAGTTCGGCCAGTTGCAGCTCAATGCCGATGGCACCTACACCTACACCCTGACCTCGGCGCCAAAATCACCGGACAACGTCAACGACGGTGCCAACACCCTGACCGAAAGCTTTACCTATGAGGTCAAGGATTCACTCGGCAACAGCGCCACCAGCACCATCGTGATCAACATCGTCGATGACGTACCCCAGGCTCATTGCGACGCGGCCAACGTGGTTCAGGGCGGGGCAGTTTGCGGCAACGTGTTGGAAAATGATGTGATCGGTGCCGATGTCTTGAATAATGGCAGCTACGTAGTGGGTGTACGAGCCGGCTCAGACACTTCCACCTCGGCAAACGGCTCACTCAACACCCACGTGCTCGGCCAATATGGCTACCTGACCCTGGACGCTCTGGGCAACGCCGTCTACCACGCCAACCCGAATACGGCAGCGCCAGGCGGTGCATCTGACGTCTTCGTCTACACCATCCGCGATGCCGACGGCGACGAGAGCACCACGACGATCACCATCAATGTGTCGGACTGCTCGCTGGTCGCAGGCCCGAACAACGGCGTCACCGTCTACGAAAAAGCCTTGGACCTGAGCAAGGACGGCAACGACCTGGCCGCCGGCAACGTGATCGGCAGCGACCCTACTTCCACCGCTGAAACTTCCACCGGCACCCTGGTCGGTTCGATCACCGGCGGCGTCGGCGCACTGACCTACACGTTGCTCGGCAATGCCGTAGGCCAGTTCGGCCAGTTGCAGCTCAACACCAACGGCAGCTATAGCTACACCCTGACCTCGGCACCCAAGACGCCAGGTGCGGCAAACGACGGCGCCAATGGGGTCACTGAGTCCTTCACCTACCAGGTCACCGATTCGCTGGGCAACTCAAGCACCAGCACCATCGCCATCAACATCGTCGACGACGTGCCCAAGGTGGTAGACGCCCATCGTTCCATCGCCCCAGGTCAGGTGGACTCGAACATCCTGTTGTTGATCGATGTCTCTGGAAGCATGAACCTGAAGTCCGGTGTCGATAACCTGAGCCACCTGCAACTGGCCAAGCAGGCGATCAATGCCTTGCTCGGCAAGTACGATGAGATGGGCGACATCAAGGTACAGATCGTCACCTTTGCTACCGGCGCGACCGAGATGTCGCCGGTATGGATGTCCATTGCCCAGGCCAAGAGCATCGTCAGCGGCCTGACGGCCGATGGTTCGACCTACTACGATTCGGCGGCTACCAAGGCCGAGAGTGCCTTCGCGAAAGCCGGCAAACTGACCGGGGCGCAGAATATCGCTTACTTCTTCTCCGACGGCGAACCGACCTCCGGGCATGCGATGACCCAAGTCCGCGAAGATAACTGGGAGTCCTTCCTCGACAAGAACCTGATCAAGTCCTATGCCATTGGCCTGGGCACGGCCGTGAATGCCGGTAACCTCGACCCGCTGGCCTACGACGGCAGTACCCATACCGACAGCAACTCGGTGGTGGTGACCGACCTCTGCCAGCTCGGCGCGGTGCTGACCGGCACTGTCCAGGGCGAACCGATCACCGGGAGCCTGATGAGCGGCGGACACTTCGGTGCCGACGGTGGCTTTATCAAGGCGCTGCTGGTCGATGGCACTACCTACATCTATGATCCGAAGGCCGATGGCGGGCAGGGGGGCTACGGCTTCAGCGGCGGCCCGGACAAAGGCGCGTTCGACACCGCCACCAACACCTTCAACGTCAAGACCGGCCTGGGCGGCACGCTGCTGGTCGACATGGACAGCGGCGAGTTCACCTACACGCCGCCGAAGGACACTGGCAAGACGCAGTCCGAACAGTTCTCCTTCACGGTCAGCGACAATGACGGCGACACCAGCAGCGCCAACCTGGTGGTCAAGGTCCATACCAACAGCGCCCCGGTGGCGGGACCGGACCACATCATCACCGATCTCAGTAGCGCCCGTGTCACGGTCCCGGCCGAAGCCTTGCTGGCCAACGACAGCGATGCCGACCCTGATCGTCTCGGGGCAGCGCCGAACATCTTCGATACCCGCTTTGCCGAAAAAGGCGCCGGCTTCACCTTAGGCAACAAGGTGACGACACTCAGCTTCTGCGATACCGACAACCGTGGCGCCAACCCGTTGAAGGACCTGCCGCGCAGCGCGTTCATCGGCGCCTCGGGCTCGATGACGGCGGCCTTGATCGTGGCAGGCTACCTGGGGGCCGTTACCAGCGCCGATGCCAATGATGAAGATGTACTCACGGTGTCCCTGCGCAAGGGCGAGACCCTGACCCTCAATCATGGGAACCCTGCCGGCAACCTGGCGATGGAATGGAAGGACGCGACCAGTGGGTACCAGGCGATCGGCAATGGAGAAAGCTTCACCGCCAGCCGTGACGGGGTCTACAGCATCCACGTAAGCAATCTGAGCAATCCTCAGGGTAGCGATGTCAACGCGCCGGAGTACTACAACCTAAGCCTGTCGATCAATTACGCCAACGCCGAAAACCCGGTTTACCACGACAGCTACACCGTCAGCGATGGCCACGGTGGCAGTGGCACGGGGAATGTCGATATCACCTACCACGCGGGCAGTACCCTTAAAGGTACTTCGGGTGACGATGTGCTTCTGGCAGGGGAGGGTCATGACACGCTCGAGGGCGGTGATGGCCATGACGTGCTGGTGGGCGGGAGCGGCGACGACACCCTGGATGGCGGCAATGGCAACGACCTGTTGATCGGCGGCGCGGGCAATGACCTGCTCGAAGGTGGCGCGGGTACCGACACCGCCAGCTACGCGTCCGCCGCCAGCGCGGTCACGGTCAACCTTGGCCTTGGCGGCCCGCAGAACACTGGTGGAGCCGGTACCGACACCCTGACGGGCATCGAAAACCTGATCGGGTCGGACTACAACGACACCCTGACCGGCAATGCTGCCGACAACCTGCTGAGCGGAGGATTGGGCAATGACACACTCAATGGCGCAGGGGGCAACGACATCCTCATCGGCGGGCCGGGCAATAACATCCTGACTGGTGGCAGCGGTAGCGACACGTTTGTCTGGCAACAGGGCAATACGGGGCATGACCTGGTGACCGATTTCAGCCTCGGCATCGACCGTCTCGACCTGTCGCAACTGCTGCAGGGCGAGAACGCCACGTCCGCCTCGCTGGATGACTACCTGCACTTCAAGGTCACCGGGAGTGAGAGTGGGCTGGTGTCCACCCTCGAAGTCAGTGCGGTGGTCGGTGCGCCGCCGACCCAATCCATCGACCTGGCTGGTATCGACCTGGCACAGCATTACGGGGTGACGGCGGGGGCCGGCGGAGTGATCTCGGCCGGGCAGGATACCGCGACCATCATCAACGGCATGCTGGGTGATCAGTCGTTGAAGGTGGACACGGTTTAATGACGCGATAGCACCACGGCGCATTCGCGGGTGCCAGCCTGCAAAGAAGCGGCTGGCACCCGTGGGCAGTCTTGAACCGTGTTCAAATGTCTGGCGCTATCAGCGTCGCGGATAATCATGCCAGCCCGTGGCGCTGCTTCCAGTCCCCGGGATAGACCACGTAGCCGAACAACGCATGCCCGCCGTAGACAAGCTCGGTGCCTTCGGGAATCCATAGCAACTGCCCGGGTTCGACCTGATACAGCTGGCCGTTGGCCTGAAGCTCGAAGCAGCCGTCGATGACGAAGATCACTTCGTCATACAGCAGTGTCCACGCCACTTCGGCGCCTTCCCAACGAGCAAATCCAATCCCTAGATGCGGTGACACCTCGTTGCTCAGGGCACGGGCGACGGCAGCCTGCCCGGGAGGTCCGCCACGCGGGATAAAATCCAGGTCACGGTGATCGATTCGCCGTACCGGGCCTTTTCCGGAGTATGTGTCCGTCATAGCTCGCTCCTGCTGTTCCAGGCCGCCCAGCGGATCCGGGTGCGTACGCCCAGGCCCAGAAACGGTTCGGGCGGGTTGAGCGAGGGCATCCCGGTCACTGCGCGAATGTCCTGGAGTTGTCGGGAATCGGCGCCCACTGCCATATCGGCTAGCAAGGTACCGGAGATGGTTCCCCAAGCCGCCCCGACGCCGTTGTCGCAGGCGGTTGAGAACACGCCTTTTTCCGGCTCGCCGAAGTAATTGGTGAAGTTGCGCGAGATTGCGTACGTGCCTCCCCAGGTGTGGGTGAAGGGCACGTTGTGTAACTGCGGATAACGTGCCAGCAGGGCTTTTTGATGCGCAGCGCGGATATGCTGGCGGTTGGCGTCCTTGATGCTGTTGCCGTAGCGCGGCACATGCTTGTAGGTGTTGCGGATGATCAGGCGGCGGTCCTGGGTCATGCGCACCGTGGTCCCGGCATGGTCGGCGGGCGTCAGGCCCCAGTCTGGCTGGATGCCGGTGGCTTCCATCTCGGCCTGGGTCAAAGGTCGGGTCCAGCTGGCGAAGGTCATCACCGGCAGCAGGCGGTTGCGCAGGTAGCCGAACTCCTGGGTGAAGATACTGGCCGCCAACAGCAGGCGTGGCGTGCGTACCTGGCCGTCCATACCCTGCAGCAACCATTGGCCCTTGGCATCGCGTTGCAGGTGGTGAACCGGCGACTCTTCGAGCAACTCGACATTGCCCGGCAGCGAATCGCCCAGCCCGCGGACCAGCGCCGCCGGCTGCATCAGGTAGCAGCCAGGCGTGAAAACCGCCCTGCTGTAGTGCTGGGTGCCAAGCACCTTTGCCAGTTCGTCGCGATCGACGCTGCGAAACGGCTCGCCCAGTTCGCTCATCAGTCGCTCGAAATGCTCCAGGTAAGCCAGCCCGCGTGGGCCAACGGCGCCCTGGTACTTGCCAGCATGGGACCACTGGCAGTCGATGCGGTGTTGCTCGACCAGCCGCTGCAGTTGGGCGATGGCGGCGCGATTCAGGCCAAGCAGGCGCTGCTTGTGGCCTGGGTCCGGGTGTTCGAGCGCCATCTTGTGCGGCAGGTCGATGACGAAACCGGAATTGCGCCCCGAGGCGCCATAACCGACCCGCTGGGCATCGAGCAACAGGATACGCGCCTGGGGCATGTGTTCGGCCAGGCGGCGGGCGGCGGCCAGCCCGGCGAAGCCGGCACCGATCACGGCATAGTCGGCCTGCTGCCTTCCGCTCAGGCAGGTGGCGGGGGCAGGACTGGGCAAGGCGGCGTACCAGCCGCAATCATGGTCGTCGTGTGGCAGCTGAATCGCGTGATTGTTCATGTCGTTGGTTCTCAAGCCACATGCGTTTGAGGGGGCTGACAGCGTTGCAGCCAGGCGCTGCGCTGTTGCTGTGCCTGGCGGCCGAGCAGGACGAAGCCGCGCATCACGCCGGCATTGTCGTGATAGCCGGCATGCAGGCCATCGTCGGTCGCTTCCACGCGCCAGGTACCCTGGCAATCGGCAGGGGCCGCGAGCAGGCACAGGGGGGCGGCCGGCGTTTTGACCGTAACCGGCATCAATGGATAGCGCACGGCGGTTGGCCGCCCCAGCAGCGTGTGCGCCAAGGCTTCGATGCCATGGTTGATCGGCGCCAGATAGGGCAGCAGTTGGCCGTCGATTTCGATGCAGTCACCCAGGGCGAAGATGCCGGCCTGGGAGGTGCGCAGGTGATCATCGACCTTGATCCCACGGCCACACGCCAGGCCGCACGACACTGCAAGCTCCTGGTTCGGCCGCAGCCCGACCGCCGAGAGCACCAGGTCGGCCTGCAGCCGTTCGCCGTTGGCCAGGAGCAGATCGAAACCCCCGCTGCCAGCCTCAATGCGTTGCAACGTGGTCTGCAAGTGCCAGCGCACCCCCAGTTCGCCCAGGGCCTGCTGCAAGTGCTCGCCGACGGGCTGGGGCAGCAGGCGCTCCATGGGCCAGGCACCGAGGCCGATGACCTGGACGTCGAAACCGCTGCTGGCCAGGTCGTTGGCGAACTCGCACCCGATCAAGCCGTCACCCAGGATCGCGATGCGGCGCACGCCGTCGAGTTGCGTGCGAAATGCCTGGTAATCGTGCAGGTTGTTGACGCTGACCAGGGCCTCGGCACAGCCTTCGATCGGTACCCGGATCGGCGCCGCACCGCTGGCCAGGACCAGTTGGCCATAATTCATCTCGCCGAGGCTGGTGTACAGGCGCCGGGCCTGGGGATCGATACGCTCGACCTGGCAATGGGGGTACACACGAATGCCCAGGCGCTGTTCGATGGCCAGCGGGCTTTCGCTGGCCAAGGCAGCGGCGCTGCGGCCCTGGGCCAGGGCGACGGACAGTCCGGGCTTGGAATAGATATGTCCGGATTCGCGCGTCAATACGCAAATCTGCAGGTTGGGATCCTGCTTGCGCAGGGCCTGGGCCAGGCCATAGCCCGCGTGGCCGCTGCCGATGATCACCACCGGCCCTGCCGGGCGAACCGTGGCGCCCGGTTGAATGGATGCCGCCAGTGGGGGCACGGCCGCCACCGCGGTGACAGGTTCGCTGATCTCGATCATCTCGAAATCCGCCTTGCCGACCTTGCAATCGGGGCAGAGCCAGTCTTCGGGCACGTCCTCCCAACGGGTACCGGGCGCAATGCCATCGTCGGGCCAGCCCAGGGCTTCGTCATAGATCAGCCCACAGATGATGCAGAGCCATTTCTTCATGGTCATCGCCCCTTATTCGCCCTGGATACGGAATGCCAGGTTCTTGGTGCGCACATAGCTGTACAGTGCTTCCTGGCCCTTTTCGCGGCCAAAACCGGACAGTCCGACACCGCCGAACGGCGTCTCGATTCCGCCGGCGAACCATTCGTTGATGAACACCTGGCCGGCCCGCAGGCGGCGCGAACAGCGCAGGGCACGGTTCAGGTCCTGGGTGAATACGCCGGCGACCAGGCCGAAGTCGGTGCCGTTGGCCAGGGCGATTGCCTCTTCCTCGGTCTCGAATGGCAGGATCGCCAGGACTGGGCCGAACACTTCGCTGCGGGCGATTTCCATGTCCGCAGTGACCTCGCTGAATACCGTCGGCTGCATGAAGTTGCCCTCCAGGCCGCTCACCGCTTCGCCACCGGCGACCACCCGTGCGCCTTGCGCCTGCGCCCGTTGGCACATGGCCTGGATGCCCTGCAGTTGGGCGCTGGAGATCACTGGGGTCAGCTCCGCGTCCTCTGCGCCTGGGCCGATGCGCAGGCTGCGCGCCAGTGCGGCGACCTGCTCGACCACCTCATCGTGAATCGAATGGTGCACCAGCAGGCGCGAGAGCGCCGAACAGACCTGACCGGCATTGAAGAAAATACCGTTGCGCACGCTGGCCAGCAGCTGCTCGCGGTCGGCGTCGGCAAACACCAGTGCTGCCGACTTGCCGCCCAGCTCCATGACACTGGGCACGGCGTTTTCGGCCGCTGCGCGCAGGATGCTCTGGCCGGTGGGGACGGAGCCTGTAAAGACGATCTGGTCCACGTCCTTGTGCGCCGCGAGGTAGGCGCCGACTTCACGGCCCCGCCCGCATAGCAGGTTCACCGCACCCTTGGGCAGGCCGGCGCGTTCGATCGCCTGCATCAGCACGCACAGGCCAAGCGGGGAGAGCTCCGGCGACTTGATCACCACCGCGTTGCCAGCGGCCAGGGCCGGGGCCAGCGAGCGCGCGCAGATGGACACCGGGAAATTCCACGGCACGATCTGCAACGAGACGCCCATCGGATCGTAAAGGGTGAAGTCCATGTAGCCATTGCCCAGCGGGATCGAG
Organism: Pseudomonadota bacterium; assembly: GCA_023388335.1. Taxonomy (GTDB): domain Bacteria; phylum Pseudomonadota; class Gammaproteobacteria; order Pseudomonadales; family Pseudomonadaceae; genus Aquipseudomonas. Next base: position 7,980 of record JAEWGL010000058.1, read on the forward strand.
GTGCCCTCGATCTTGTCGGCCATGCCCGCGTAGTACTCGAAATAGCGCGCCGCTTCATTGAACTCGTCCCGCGCATCGCGCAAGGTCTTGCCATTTTCCGCGCAGAGAACGCGTGCGCCTTGCTCGCTCACCAAGCGGATCTGCCGGGCGATCTCGAGCAGCCAGGTCACGCGCTGGGCCGGACGCACGCGGGACAGTTCAGCGCTGTCGGCGCAGCGGCGGGCGGCCCGCAGCGCGCGCTCGGCGTCGGCGACGCTGGCCTGGGCCATGGTCGCCACGACCTGGTTGCTGGCGGGGTCGAGGATGGTCAGGCGTTGGTCACTGTCGACCCATTGCCCGTCGATATGGTTGAGCCAGTGTGGAATGCTCATGGGGTTTCCTCCGGGTCAGGCCTGTTGGGCGCTGTCGAGCAGCTGGCGAGCGGCCCACTTGTGGAAGTAATGGGTCGGCAGGTCCATTTCCGGGGAGAAGGCTCCACCGCTGTAGCCCGGAGAGCTGCGGCCCTGTTGCATGCCTTCGACCGAGGCAATATCCTCGGCGAACACCACCCTCCAGGACTCCATGACCGCGTTACGCGCGGCGTCGTAGTGGGGGTCGAGCGCTTGATCGCCGACATAGAACAGGCGCAGGTGTTCGATGGTCTTTCCTGGCGCGACGGGTTCGAGCATCATCGCGAAGGCATGATCGGCCTGGATGCCCAGCAACACGTTGGGGAAGAAGGACACGTATTCGGCGTTGCGCATGCGGTCGGCCGGCCAGGACGGGAAGGTCGGCAGGTGGCTGCCCGCCACGTCCGAGAGGTTGTAGGCGTAACTACCTTGCCCGGCAAACTGCTCGAACATGATGTTGTAATGGTCTTCCAGGCGCGAATAGCTGTTCAGGCTCGGGTGTACCCAAGGCAGGTGATAGGCCTCGCAGTAGTTCTCCACCGCCAGCTTCCAGTTGCACTTGACCTCGATGGCCATGGCCCCGCTGTTCGCCTCGCGGCGCATCAGGCCCATGCCGTCGTCGCCGAGGAACTGTGCCCAACGCTCGGTCAGGGGAGCCAAGGCCTCTTCCAGTGCTGGCGCATCGCCTGACAGGTTGATGAACACCATGTCCATCCAGATGGCGCTGCGCAGGGGCTTGAGGCCATGCTTCTCGCAGGCGAAGCGTTCGTCCTTGTGCTGGTTGATACCACCCACATGCGGGGTGCCGCGCAGGGCACCATTGAGGTCGTAGGTCCAGGAGTGGTAGGGGCAACGGATCATGCCCTGGATCGCCCCGGCTTCCTGCACCAGCTTGACGCCCCGGTGGCTGCAGACGTTGTGGAACACCTGCACCAGGCCTTCGCGGTTGCGCATCAGCAGCAGCGGAAGGCCCATGAAGTCTACCGGCTTGACGTAGCCGTTGACGGGCAGGTCAGTGGCAAAGCCGATGCAGGCCCAATTTCTACCCAGCACCTGGTCACGGTCCAGTTCGAAGTAGCGCTGCTCGGTGTAGAAGTCGTTGGTCAGGCCGTGGGCCTGCTCGATGGGGCCCAGGACGGTTTCCAGGCTGTGCACGGGAATGAGGTTGGCGATGCCCATTATTGTTGTCTCCAGATCGCACGATTGAACGGCCTTGGCGGCCTTTGGCTGGCTGATTCTTTCGGTCCTGGAGGCTGGGCGACAAACGATTTTTGAACCTGGATTAATGAGAAAAACTCATTCGTTGGACCGAACATCCGACGCCCTTTGGCGCTGGGACAGCAGGGTCTACGTTCATGTTTATTTCTCATCAATCAATGAGATTAAATAGTTTGTTGCCGTCCTGGTGCTCACTCATTGTTGACTGTGCAAATCCCACATTGCAGATGACAAAAACCCGTTCGGCACGGCACTACAACAACAAGGGAGATAGCCGATGCGTGCAACCAGTGGCCTGTTCAAGGGCCTCAATCCAATCGTGACCATGGTGTCGGTGGCCATCGTCGTCACCTTCGTGCTGCTCTGCGCAGTACAGGGCGACCAGGCTACCCAGGTCTTCAAGACTGCCTCGGATGCCATCCTCGACAACTTCAAGTGGTTCTACCTCGCACTGGTCAGCAGCCTGCTCGGCGTTCTGCTGATGATCGCCAGCAGTCGCTACGGCACCCTCAAGCTGGGTCGCGAGAACGACACCCCGGAGTTCAGCTTCAGCGCCTGGATCGCCATGCTCTTCAGCGCTGGCATGGGTATCGGGCTGATTTTCTGGTCGGTCGCCGAGCCGGTCCTGCACTACGCCAGCAATCCCTTCAGCCCAGGGCTGAGCGATGAGGCGGCCACCGTGGCCATGCGCCTGACCCTGTTCCATTGGGGCCTGCACCCTTGGGCGATCTTTACCATGATCGGCCTAGGACTGGCGTATTTCGCCTACTGCAAGGGATTACCGCTGGCCTTGCGTTCGATCCTCTACCCGCTGATCGGCCAGCGCATCTACGGGCCGATCGGTCATGTGGTGGACATCCTGGGCGTGGCGATCACTGCCTTCGGTGTCTCCCAGTCGCTGGGGCTGGGGGTGGTGCAGATCAACACAGGCCTGAACCAAGTGTTCCAGGTACCCGTAAGCATTGGCCTGCAGCTGTCTATCATTGCATTCGTCAGCGTGATCGCTGCGGTTTCGCTGGTTGCCGGCGTCTCTCGCGGCATGAAGCGGCTGTCGACCTTGAACATGTGGCTGTCCTTCGCGCTGATGCTGGTGGTGCTGTGGCTGGGCCCAACCCGCTACATTCTCAACTTTCTGTTCGAGGCTGCCGGCGACTATGCCCAGCATATCGTCGGCCTGAGCTTCTGGACCGACACCCAGGCCGACAGCCAATGGCAAAAGAGCTGGACCGCCTTCTACTGGCCATGGTGGATGACGTGGGGGCCCTTCGTCGGACTGTTCATCGCGCGGATTTCCCGCGGCCGGACCATCCGCGAGCTGATCGTCGGTGCTTTGCTGGTCCCGACCCTGGTCACCATCCTGTGGATGGCCGTGTTCGGCGGCGCGGCCCTCAGGGACGAGCAACTGGCTCGCCAGGCCCATGCCGCGCAGCCGGTGGCAGAGCAGAGCGAAGCAGCGCCTTTCCATGGCGGCGCCATCCTGCAGGCGACGCAAAAGGAAACCACCGCGGCCATGTTCACCTTGCTCGAACGGCTTGACGGCCCGGCCGTGGGCGCAGTGCTGTGCGTGATCGTGTGCCTGTTGCTGGCGGTGCATTTCGTCACTGCGGCGGATGCCGGCACTCAGGTGTTGTGCATGCTCAATTCGGTGGGCAGCATCAATCCGCCCAATTGGATACGTGTGCTCTGGTGCTTCCTTGAAGGCGCCATCGCTGCCGGATTGCTGCTGGCGGGCGGGCTGATGGCGATACAGATGGCCAGTATCGTCGTAGGACTGCCGATTGCCCTGTACTTGCTGGTGACCATCTACAGCCTATTGCGTAGCCTGCGCGCCGATACCGTCGGCACGACCCAGGGTCTGCTGATGCGTCCGACTGCCAACGATACCCTGATCGACAGCAGGGGCGGAGACGGGGGCAACCAGTCAGCGCTGGTGGCAACACGGGAATTGGCTTGAACCTGTTGGACCCGCAAGATGCCGGGTGATGTCGTCGCTCGCTGACCAACAGCGCGGTTTGCCGCGGCCTGCGAGCACTGGCTGAATTCGCCGCAGGTCTGCACGGTGTTGGTGATCGAGTCGCGCCAGCCGTCCGTGGCTAGCCACTGACCTCAGGCATCGATGGTTTCCGGCACCTGGGCCATCAGCCACTGGCGGAAGCGGTTTACGCTTTGCCGGTTGCCGGCCCTGCCTACCGGCTCAAGCAGGCAGAACTGCGCGTCGGTACGCAGCATGGCCTTCATCGGACGCACCAGCGCGCCGGTCTTTAGGTGATTGTCGACCAGGTTCGACCAGGCCAGGGCGATGCCCTGGTCGGCAAGCGCCGACTGAATCAGCATCGAGTAGCTGTTGATGTCGATCCGTCGCCGCGGCTGCGGCGCCTGGTGTCCCAGGCGGCGGAACCACTCCTGCCAGCCGATCCAGTCACTCTGCGGGTCTTCCAACCATAGCCACGTGCACTGGGCCAGGTGCGCCGGCTCGTTCAGCCCGGGATGCCGCGCCAGGTAGGCGGGGCTGCAGACCGGGTAGATCTCTTCGCTGAACAAGGGTGTGACCTGCACATTCTTCGGTGGCGTGCTGCAGTAGTAGAGCGCCAGGTCGCAGTCCAGCCGCGAAAAGTCGCTGATTTGGTCGGTTGCGATGATCCGTAGGTCAATTTCCTCGTGTTCGCGCTGAAACACCGACACCTTGGGCAGCAGCCACAAGGACGCCATGGCGGTGCTGGTAACTACCGTCACCTGTTGCGCACCGCGCCAATGCCGAATCCCGGCCGTGGCATGGGCCAGTTGCTGCAGGGATTCGCGTACGGTTTCGTAATACTGGCTGCCAGTGGTGGTGAGATTGATTTCGCGGGTGGTACGGGCGAACAGGGCCTTGCCGAGGTAATCCTCAAGCACGCGGATTTGGCGACTGATCGCTCCCTGGGTGACGTTCAGTTCCCTGGCCGCCAGGGTGAAACTCAGGTGGCGGACAGCGGCTTCAAACGCGACGAGGCTGTTCAGCGGAGGCAGCGGTTGCAGTTTCATCAGGTTCGATCACTGTTGTTATTGGTCTGGGGGCACGCAGTCCGTCCCGCGATCGTCGGGGTAGACACGCAGAGGGTAATCGAAAGGGGGTGGGCTAGGGGAGCGAAATCGAGGGGGATCTGCCAGCGACTTATTCAGGCCGACGCAAGGTCTTCTGCTTGAGGATATACAGCGTCACCAGCACCGCGCTGGTGAGCATGAACGCCCGTGCCCAGGGCAGCGGCACCAGGTAGCAGGACAGGCCGATGCTCGCCCACATCAGGCCGATGGCGTAGACCTTGCCCTTGAGGGGAATGCCTTCACCGCTGAGGTAGTCCCTGATCCACGGCCCCAGGCGCGGATGATTGACCAGCCAGTGGTGAAAGCGTGGCGAGCTGCGGGCGAAACAGGCAGCCGCCAGGAGCAGAAAGGGGGTGGTCGGCAATACCGGCAGGAAGATCCCGATCACCCCCAGCGCAACGCTGAGCCAGCCGATGGCCAGCAGCAGGTAGCGCATGGGCCTCACTCAGTGGTGGCGAGGCTTGAGCAGTGCCGGCTTCTCGTCCGGGGCGTGCAGCAGCAGGTACAGGGCGGTCAGCGCTTCGGGGATCTGCACGACCATGTCATCCTGCAGGCCGGTGTCGCTGGCGATGTCGGCGAACTCTGGCTGTTCGTCGAACAGGCCCGAGCCGACCATGATCGGCAGCAGCATCTCGCTGACTTCCTCCTCGGCGTTCTCGAACCACGCCTCTTCGCGCAGGAACACGCCTTCCATGAAGCCGATGCACCAGCCGCGCAGGTCGGAGTCGTCCGGATCGTCGCCCAGGTCGAGGTCGCACGGCAGCTCGAATTCCTCGTCGCTGGCCAGCTGGCGGGCGATGTGCGCCTTGAGCTGGATCAGCGTGGCTTCGATGGCCTGACGCTCGACGTCGTCCTGGTAATGGGGTTCCTCGGCGAACAGGGCGTCGATCCATTCGCGCTCTGGAACGTCTTCGGCGCAGATCGACAGCGCGGTCAGGTAGCCGTGGGCGGCAACGTAGTCCAGCGCTTCTTCGTGCAGCTCGTCAGCGTCGAGGAAGGCTTGCAGGCGGGTCAATTGCTCGGCGAAGGACATTACAGGGCTACCTTGGGGAATAAACGATAATGAATTCTAGCACCATGCGGCGCTTTCGAGGCAAAGGAAGACGCCTATCGCCCCGCCCCCTGCCAGGGTGAGCGCTGAGGTATAATCTCCGATTTTTCAGACTGGCGTGCGTTTGCACGGCCCGGGTAAAAGCCGCTTACGCATTTGCGGGTGTGGCGGGCGGGTTTTTCGTCCAGCCTGTATCCAGGATGGAATGGCGATTTTTGGAGTGACTATGCTCGAACAGGCTCAGCGCGTCCTCAAGGACATCTTTGGCTACGACAGTTTCCGTGCGCGCCAGGGGGCGATCATCGAATGCGTGGCCAGTGGTGGCGATGCGCTGGTGCTGATGCCCACCGGCGGCGGCAAGTCGCTGTGTTTCCAGGTGCCGGCGTTGCTGCGTCCGGGCCTGGCGGTGGTGGTGTCGCCGCTCATCGCGCTGATGGACGACCAGGTCGCCACCCTCGATGAACTGGGCGTGGCGGCCGCGGCGCTGAACTCGACCCTGAGCAACGACCAGCAGCGCGAGCTGGCTGGGCGCCTGCGTCGGGGCGAGATCAAGATGCTCTACCTGGCGCCGGAGCGCCTGGTGCAGCCGCGCATGCTGGAGTTCCTGCGCACCCTCGACATCGCCCTGTTCGCCATCGACGAGGCACACTGCGTGTCGCAATGGGGTCACGACTTCCGTCCCGAGTACCTGCAGTTGGGCCAGCTGGCCGAGCTCTTTCCCCAGGTACCGCGCATCGCCCTGACGGCCACGGCCGACATGCGCACCCGCGAGGAAATCGTCAACCGCCTGCACCTGCAGGGCGCCGAACGTTTCCTGTCGAGCTTCGACCGCCCCAACATCTTCTACCGTATCGTGCCCAAGGAGCAGCCACGCAAGCAGTTGCTGGCCTTCCTCGGCGAGCGGCGCGGCAACGCCGGCATTGTCTACTGCCTGTCGCGCAAGAAGGTCGACGAGACCGCCAGCTTCCTCTGCGACCAAGGTTTCCCTGCCCTGCCTTACCATGCCGGCCTACCGGCCGAGACCCGCGCCGCGAACCAGCGGCGCTTCCTCAACGAGGAGGGGCTGATCATGGTCGCGACCATCGCCTTCGGCATGGGCATCGACAAGCCCAACGTACGCTTCGTCGCCCACCTCGACCTGCCCAAGTCATTGGAAGCCTACTACCAGGAAACCGGCCGTGCCGGACGTGACGGCTTGCCCGCCGATGCCTGGATGGCCTATGGCCTGCAGGACATGGTGATGCTCAAGCAGATGCTGCAGAACTCCGAGGGCGACGAGCGCCATAAACGTGTCGAGCAGCACAAGCTCGACGCCATGCTGGCCCTGTGCGAAGAAACCCGCTGCCGTCGCCAGGCGCTGCTGGCCTACTTCGACGAGATCCTCGAACAACCTTGCGGGCATTGCGACAACTGTGTCGACCAGGTGCAGACCTGGGATGCCACCGAACCCGCGCGCCAGGCCCTGTCCACCGTCTACCGCACCGGCCAGCGCTATGGCGTCGGGCACCTGGTCGACGTGTTGATGGGGCGCGACAATGAAAAGGTGCGTAATTTCGGCCACGAGAAACTCGCCGTGTACGGGGTCGGCAAGGCCATGGCCGAAGGTGAGTGGCGCTCGCTGTTCCGTCAGCTGGTGGCGCGCGGGTTGGTCGACATCGACCTGGAAGGCTACGGTGGCCTGCGCCTGTCCGACACGTGCCGGCCGCTGCTGCGTGGCGAGGTCAATCTGCAACTGCGCCGCGACCTCAAGCCGCAGACCTCGGCCAAGTCCGGTTCCTCCGGCGGCAGTCCGGCCAGCCAGTTGGTGCGTGGCGAAGAGCGCGAGCAGTGGGAAGCCCTGCGCGCCCTGCGCCGCAAGCTGGCCGAGGAGCACAGCGTGCCACCGTACGTGATCTTCCCCGACTCCACGTTGTTGGAGATGCTGCGCAGTCAGCCAACCAGCCTCAGCGAGATGGGCCGGGTCAGCGGCGTTGGCGCGCGCAAGCTGGAGCGCTATGGCCAGGCCTTCCTCGAAGTGCTCGGCGGCGGCGATACACCCAAGGTAGTGGTCGATCTGCGCCACGAGCTGATCAGCCTGGCCCGCGCTGGCATGACGCCGGCGCAGATCGCCGGCCAGCTCAACTGCAGCGAAAAGAATATCTACAGCCTGCTGGCCGAGTCCCTCGGCCGCCAGGAACTGAGCCTGGACCAGGCTTTGGACCTGCCGGAAGACCTGCTTGCCGAGATTCAGGATGCCTTCCTGGACGCAGAGGGCGAGCTGCCTCCAGTGTCGTCGATTGCCGAACAGTTCGCTCAGCGCGTGCCCGAGGGCGTTTTGTATTGCGTGCGCGCGGCATTGGCCGCCGAGTTCGAACTGTAGGATCGGTGCCAATCCCTCCACCCTTCGAGGGATCGGCGCTCTGTCGACCCTGACGGTTGTCATCGTTTTTGACAATTATCGAGCGCACTTGCGGCTGTCAGCCTTGCCTGATGGCCTGGGCCATGATTAGCTGACTAATAATTAGTTCTGTTGATGAGTTGCTTATGCCCCTGACCGACAACCAACACCGCTTTGGCATGCAGCTGGCGCAGATGTCCCGTGGCTGGCGTGCCGAGCTGGATCGCCGCTTGGCCGGGCTCAATCTGTCCCAGGCGCGCTGGCTGGTGCTGCTGCACCTGGCCCGCTTCGAAGAGGCCCCGACCCAGCGTGAGCTGGCGCAGAGTGTCGGCGTCGAAGGCCCGACCTTGGCGCGCCTGCTCGACAGCTTGGAAGCCCAGGGGTTGGTGCGGCGCCAAGCGGTGATAGAGGATCGGCGGGCCAAGAAGATTTTGTTGTGTCCACCGGCCAAGCCATTGATTGACCAGATCGAGACCATCGCCAATCAGCTGCGCCTGGAGCTGTTTTCCGGCGTCGACGAGGCGGACCTGGACGTGTGCATGCGCGTGCATGCCAAGATTCTCGGCAATCTCGAGAAGTCCTAAGCCCCAAGCTTCAAGCTTCAAGTAAAAGCAAATCTAAATTGACGACGCGATCTGCTTTTTCTTGCCGCTTGCCGCTTGCCGCTTGCAGCTCAAAACGTATGCCCCAGGTTGAGATACACCGCCTTCTGGTTCTCACTGTTGGCGCCATAGCTGAGGTTCAGCGGGCCCAACGGTGTTTCGATGCCCAGGAACACGCTCGCGGCGTTGATGTAGCCGCTGTCGAACTCGTTGTCGTTGTTCCAGGCGCGGCCGCGCTCCAGCGAGCTGCCCAGGTACAGCGGGAAGTCCAGCGGCAGGTAAGCCCGTGGGGTCAGGCGGCGGTAGTACACCATGCGCAACAGGTTGATGTTCTGTCCGGACACGGCGTCCTGGCGAAAACCTGACAACTGCCGGGCGCCACCGAGCACGAAGCTTGAGGTCACCACTTCAGCCTCGTCGAGCGTGCGTCCATAGCGCCCGCCCAGCACCCAGGTATTGGGGCCGCTGCTCAGCGCCTTGTCCAAGTTGAACTCCCACTGGCGGTAACGCTGATCCGAATCCAGGCCCTTGTCGAATTGGCGCACGGCCAGGCGGATGTCCTCGCCGCTGTGCGGGAAGTAGACATTGTCGAGAGTATCGAAGGAATACTTCAGGTCGTAGAAACCCTCGTTGAAGCTGATCTTGGGCAGGTCCTGTGCACCGATGCGCACCTGGGCCTCGCCCCACGCCTTGCCCAGGCCCAGCCGCACTTCGCCATAGGTGCCGACCTGGCGACCCAGGTTGAGGCCGAAGCCGTAGCGTTCCAGGCGGTATTCGGCGATGGGGTCATTGTCGAGGGTGGCTTCGATGTTCTGCGAGCCCAGGTCCAGGTAGGGGGCGATGAAGTAGCGCGACCCGGTGTCCAGCGGCTGGTAGAACTCGCTGTAAAGCTCCTGCTGGTCGCCAATCTGTGCGCGGGTCAGCCACTCCGCGCCAAGGGTATTGATGCCGTTGACCCGATAGCTGGCGCCGAGGTTGAAGGCACTGTCGCCGCGCATGTCGTCCGACAGATTGAGGCCCAGGCGCAGGTAGTCGGTGCCACCGCGCTTGCCGCGGGCGCTGATGACGAGGGTGTTGTCGTCACCTTTATGCACCACGCGGTATTGCACCCGGTCGAAGTAATCGAGGCCGTACAAGGTGCCCATATCGGTCTGCAGCCGGTCGAGCTCCAGTGGTTCGCCGAGGGGTTGGCGGATGTAATAGCGAATCACGTCGTCGCTGACCTTGGAGTCGTTCTCGACCTTGATCGCGGTGATCATTGGCGTGCGTTGGCGCGGCGAACGGGCCACGGCCAGGTCACTGTCACCCTCGCCACGGCGCAGCACGGCCAGGCGAGCATCGAGAATGCGGGTGGCGCGGTAACCGGCGTCGATCATCTCCTGGGCGCTGCCGAAGTCGGTCGAGCCGAAGCGTGCGAGCGGGGGCTGGATGAGGATGTCGTCAGGGCCTATTGCGGCCAGTTGTTCTTCGGAGTTGCGCCGCGTCATCAGGGTGATCGACTGGTTCAACACGTCGACCACCGTGGCCAGCTCCTTGCGGCTGCGCAGCGGCGTGCCGATATCGACCACGATCGCCAGGTCGACCCCCATCTCGCGCACGACGTCGAGCGGGATGTTGTCGACCATGCCGCCGTCGACCAACAGGCGCCCCTCCAGTTCGACAGGCGCGAATACCGCGGGGATCGACATGCTGGCGCGGATCACCTGGGGCAGGTGGCCGCTGCGGAACACCACTTTCTCACCGTTGGCGATGTCGGTGGCCACGGCCCGGAAAGGGATCGGCAGCTTGTCGAAGTCACGGGTATCGGCGGCGTGCGCCAGCTTGCTTTCCAACAGCAGGGCCAGGTTCTGGCCCTGGATCACGCCAAGCGGCAGACCAAGGCTGCCGTCGTCCCGAAAGCTGAGCTTCTGCTTGACCAGGAAGTCGCGGTCGTCTTGCTTGCGGCGGAAGGGGATGTCTCTGCGCGGAGGCGCGTCGGAGAGGGCTTGCTGCCAGTCGATGCCCAGAGCCAGTTTTTCCAGCTCTTCGAGCTTGTAGCCGGAGGCATACAGGCCGCCGACCACCGCGCCCATGCTGGTGCCGGCAATGGCGTCGATGCGCACGCCTTGCTCTTCCAGGGCCTTGAGCACGCCGATGTGCGCCAGGCCCCGCGCAGCACCACCGGACAGTACCAGGCCGACCTTGGGCCGGGCTTGCTCGGCGGCCAGCAGCGGCAGTGAACAGAGCGTCAGCAACAGGCAGAACAGCAGACGGCGCATCGTATGTCTCGGAGCCAAGGGCAAAGGCCGCTAGTATAAGCGCGCACACCTGCCTTAGGACTTTCCCAATGAGCCAGACTAAGCCTGAAATCGTTATCACGTATTGCACGCAATGCCAGTGGCTGCTGCGTGCCGCCTGGCTTGCCCAGGAACTGCTCAGCACCTTCGCCGACGACCTCGCCCGAGTGACCCTGGAGCCGGCCACCGGCGGGGCGTTTCGCATCACCTGCAACGGCGTGCAGATCTGGGAGCGCAAGGCCGATGGCGGCTTCCCGGAGGCCAAGGTACTCAAGCAGCGGGTGCGTGACCAGATCGATCCGCAGCGAGATCTGGGGCACAACGACCGCTAGGCTTGCGTGCGGCGGGTCTCGGGTAATGCCTAGGCGCTCTCGGCCAGTACCTTGGGTTTTTCCGCTTGGCTGGCGGCCATGCGGCTGGACAGCACGATGGCGAAGATGATCAGTACCCCGCCGAGCAGCATGTGCAAGGTCGGGGTTTCGGCGAACACCAGCCAGGCCACGGCGATGCCGTAGATCGGCTCCATGGCGAACACCACCGCTGCGGTACGGGCCTTGATCACCGCCAGGCTGGCGACGAACAGGCTGTGGGCGACGCCAGTACAGAATATCCCGAGCAGGCCGATCCACAGCCAATCCATGGCCGGCACCGACGGCAGGGCCGAGCCTGCGAACGGCAGCAGGCATAACGCAACCACCGCGTTCTGGCACAGCGCCGCCTGGACGGCGGGAATGCGGCCGGAACCTGCGCGGTTGGTCAGCGACAACAAGGCGAACAGCAGGCCGGAAAGCAGCGCCCACAGCAGGCCGGCGGTGGCCTGGCTGGCCAGGTCGAAGGCCGGGGTAACCAGCACCAGGCCGATGCTCACCAGCACCACCAGCAACCCCTCGTTGCGGCGGATGCGCTCGCGGAACAGTACGCCTTCAAGGATCACGGTGAACGCCGGGAAGCTGGCGAACCCGAGGGTGGCGATGGCCACACCGCCGACCTTGACCGCGATGAAGAAGCTGACCCAATGCCCGGCCAGGAGCACCCCGCCCAGCAGCAGGCGGCTCAGGTCGCGCGCCAGCAAGGGCTGCCAGGCGCGGCGCGCGACGCCGGCGAACAGACCCAGGGCGAGCACGGCGAAGGCGGCACGGCCAAAGACGATGACCGACGGAGCGGCGCTGGCCAGTTTGCCGAAGACCCCCGTCAGGCCGAAGAACAATGCACCGATATGCAGGGCGCCGAGGGCGGTGCGGTGATTCATGATGATCCTTGTGAAATCGGTTGTAGCAGGCGACGAACCCGTGGCAGTCGGCGATCAGCTCGTCACGCTGGCGGCGCAGCGGCATGTCGGGCTGGATTATCGCAGGGAAGGGGAGTGTACCTCTGCAAGAGCGTCTTTGCCTGCTCAAGCAGGCGTCCGTGCGGCGCGGTGGCCGCGCGGGACGCGTTTCTGGTCCCGCGGCGCTTTTATGGCTGGCGTTAGAGGCTGATCTTGCCGCGCAGGATGTCGCGGAACATGGCGAAGTCGCCAATCAGGCTGTAGAGCGGATAAGTAAAGGTCGCTGGACGGTTCTTCTCGTAGAAGAAATGGCCGGCCCAGGCGAACCCGTACCCGGCGACCGGCACGGCCAGCAACAGCAGCCAATTGGCGCTGGCTATGCTGTAGGCGAGCAGGGCGATGACCAGGCTGGTGCCGACGAAGTGCAGGCGGCGGCAGGTGGGGTTGCTGTGTTCCCCCAGGTAATAGGGATAGAACTCGGCAAAACTGCGAAAGTGCACTGTGCGGTTCATGGCTGTGCTCCCTGGGGCACTCGATATTATTGAGGATACACGGCGTGGAGCCTGATTCGAGTCTAGAGTGAGTAGCAGTTTTGGCCAGTGACAATCAGCGCCATTTGAGTATCCTTTGCATTCACCGCAGGAGCGGTCAGCACAAGAAGCCTGTCATGAGCGAAAGAACCACGTCAGCAAGCTGGGCATCAGGGATCGTCAAGGCACTCGAGCTGGAAGGTCTCGATTGCCGTGCCATGTTCAAGCAACTCGGGCTGGATTTCTCCGCGCTGGACGACCCGGATGCCCGCTTCCCCCAGGATTCGATGACCCGTCTCTGGCAGTTGGCGGTAGAGCTGTCGGGTAACCAGGCCATTGGTTTGAACATGGCCCGGGTAGTGCGCCCGGCCTCTTTTCATGTGGTCGGTTACGCGTTGATGTCCAGCCGTACCCTGGCCGAAGGCTTCCAGCGCCTGGTGCGCTACCAGCGCATCATCGCCGAGAGCTCCGACTTGAGTTTTCGCCTCGAGCCGGACGGCTACGTCCTGGTGCTCACCGTGCACGGCGATCACCTGCCGCCGACTCGACACAGCGCCGAGGCCTCGCTGGCCTGTGCGCTGGCGCTGTGCAGCTGGCTCAGCGGCCGCACCGTCCAGCCGCGGCGGGTGCTGATCCAGGGGCCGCAACCCAAGGATGTCGAGCCTTACCGGGTAGCCTTTCATTCCCCGCTGGTGTTCGCCGCGCCCCATGATGCGCTGGTGTTCGACCGGGCCGACATGGACGCGCCACTACCGACCGCCAACGAAGCCATGGCGATCCTGCACGATCGATTTGCCGGGGAATACCTGGCGCGCTTCTCCGAAAGCCGCGTGACCCATCGCGCGCGCCAGGTGCTGTGCCGCATCCTGCCCCAGGGCGAACCCAAGCGCGAGACCGTCGCCCAAGCCTTGCACCTGTCCCAGCGCACCCTGCAGCGGCGCTTGCAGGAAGAAGGCACGAGCTTCCAGACCCTGCTCGACGACACTCGCCGGGAGCTTGTCGAGCAGTACCTGGCGCAGCCGGGCATGACCCTGCTCGAAACCGCTTACCTGCTGGGCTTTGCCGACCCGAGCAACTTCTACCGGGCGTTCCGCCGCTGGTTCGACAGCACGCCGAGCGAGTACCGCGCGCGCCTGGGCCGCAGTGCCGAGACGCCGGTCAGTGGCGCCAGAATGCAGGCATGCACAATACCAGCACCGTAATGATCTCCAGGCGGCCTAGCAGCATGCCGCCGGCCAGAATCCACTTGGCCGCGTCGGGCAGGCTGGAGAAGTTGCCAGCCGGACCGATCACTTCGCCCAGGCCCGGGCCAACGCCGGAAACGGTCGCGGCGGCGCCGGTCAGGGCGGTCATCCAGTCGACCCCGAGCAGCGACAGCAGCAGGGCGATGATGCAGATGGTGATGGCGAAGAAGAACGAGAACGTCAGGATCGAGCGGACGATCTCTTCGTCGAGACGGTGACCGTTGTACTTCTGCTTGATCACCGCCCGTGGATGGATCAGTTGGTTGAGGTTGGCCTTTAGCAGGATGTAGGCGACCTGGAAGCGGAAGATCTTGATGCCACCGGCGGTCGAGCCCGAACAGCCGCCAATGAAGCCCAGGTAGAAGAACAGCATCAGCGAGAAGTTGCCCCAGAGGCTGTAGTCGCCCAGGGCGAAGCCGGTGGTGGTGACGATCGAGGTAACGTTCAGGGCCACGTGGCGCAATGCATCGAGCCAGGGCAGGTCGGTGCTCGCCCAGTACCAGGTGCCCAGCACCACCCAGGTGCCGACCAGCAGGCCGAGCAGGCCCTGGACCTGCTGGTCCTTGATCAGCGCCTTGCGGTTGCCACGTAGGGTCGACACATAAAGCGTGAAGGGCACGCTGCCCAGGATCATCACCACCACTGCCACCCAGTGCACCGCCGGCGCGTGCCATTTGGCCAGGGACTGGTCTGAGGTGGAGAAACCACCGGTGGAAATGGCCGACATGGCGTGGTTGATCGCATCGAACACATTCATGCCCGCCCACCAGAACGCCAGGGTGCCCAGCACGGTGATGCCGACGTACACCAGCACGATCGACTTGGCGACCATGTGCGAGCGCGGCATGACCTTTTCGGAACGGTCGGAAGATTCGGTCTGGAACAGGCGCATGCCGCCGATGCGCAACAGCGGCAGGATCGCCACGGCCATGGCGATGAAGCCGATGCCGCCGAGCCAGTGCAGCATCGAGCGCCACATCAGGATGCCCGGCGACATGTTGTCCAGGCCGCTGAGCACCGTCGCGCCGGTGGCGGTGATGCCCGACATGCTCTCGAAGAAGGCGTTGGTGTAACTGATGTGCTGGGTCAGCAAAAAGGGCAGGGCGGCGAACACGCACACCACCACCCAGCTGCACACTGTCAGCAGGTACATGTCGCGCGGGCGCAGGTGCACATGCTCCGGGCGCCCAGGGATGACCATGGCAAGGCCCGCGACGAAGGTGATCAGGCTGGACCAGAGGAAGGAGGGCAGGTCGCCGGTGCGCTCGAAGATCAGCAAGGTCGCCATGGGCACGACCATGCTGACCGCCAGGGTGATCAGGAAGATGCCGATGATGAAACCAAGGATCCTTAAGGTCGGCAACGCCATGTGATCTGCTCTGACTCGAAACGGAAGGGCGCCATTCTACCTATGGACTTGTCAGCTGCAAGCTGCAAGAAACTGCGGTCAATGCGCCGCCCGCTCTTTCTTGCAGCTTGCAGCTTGTCACTTGCCGCTTGAGAATAGCCGCACATTTCATCTGCCAGGAGGGTAGCCGATGGAGGCTCTCGACGCTTTGCTCAACCGTGTTTCCGTTCCACGCCTGACTGAGCCTGCGCCCAACGCTGCCCAGCGCGAAGCCCTGTTCCAGGCCGCATTGCGGGCACCGGACCATGGTCAGTTGCGTCCGTGGCGCTTCTTGACCATCGAGGGTCAGGCCCGCGAGTCACTCGGTGAGCTGTTCGCCGAGGCAGTGCAGCGCAAGGGCGGTGCCAGCCAGGCGGCGCTGGACAAGGCCCGCGCCATGCCCTTGCGCGCGCCGCTGCTGATCCTGGTGATCGCCCGTCTGCAGGACCATTACAAGGTGCCCAAGGACGAGCAGCGCCTGGCGGCCGGCTGCGCTGCCCACAGCATCCTCATCGCGGCCCATGCCCAGGGTATCGGCGCGGTGTGGCGCACCGGTGACATGGCGCACGACCCGCATGTGCTCGAAGGGCTGGGCCTGCAGGCGAACGAAGAGCTGCTGGGCTACCTGTATGTGGGCACGCCGCTGAACGAACCGCGCACCGCGCCGGTGCTGGATACCGCCGCGTATGTCAGCGTCTGGGGCGGCTGATCTTCAGGCCGATCCGTAGCCACCGCGGCCCTGTAGCCACCGCGGCCCTGTAGGCGCGGGCTCGTCCGTGATCGCCGAAGCGGTCGTAGACGGTCCGTCGCCCTCGCCAGCCTGCTCACAGAGACCGTGGCGTCTGTGCAAATCCTTCCGTCAGCGGCAACTCCAACCTCGCCACGAATCCTCCTTGCGGATGATTCTCCAACACCAGGCTGCCGCCATGGCGCTCCGCCGCCCGTCGTGCGATGGCCAGGCCCAGGCCGTGGCCCGCGGTGTTCTGTCCTGGGGCGCGGAAGAACGGTTCGCCCAATTGACCAAGGTATTCGGGCGCCACGCCCGGCCCATGGTCGCGCACGCTCAGCAGGATGCGTTCCTGATCGGAGCTGGCGCTGAGTTCGATGGCCTGGCCAGGTGGGTTGAAACGCAGAGCGTTGCGCAGCAGATTGTCCACGGCGCGCTCCAGCAAGGTCGGCCAACCCTGTAGGGTCAGTCCAGGCGCGGCCTCCAGGCGGATGTCCTGCTCCGGAGCACTGAGTAGCGCGTCCTTGCGCACGCTGCCAAGCAAGGCGTTGAGGTCCACCGGCTCGGCGTGCGCATGTTCGGCATCGACGCGGGCCAGGGCGAGGATTTCGCTGATCAGGTCTTCCAGGCGGTCACACTCACGGGTCAGGCGTGGCCACAGGGCTTGTCGCTGTTCCGGTTCGGCCCGTTCGGCCAGCGCCAGAGCAATGCGCAGGCGCGCCAGCGGCGAACGCAGCTCGTGGGAAACGTCACGCAAGAGCTGGCGCTGGCTGCCGATCAGGCTCTGCAGGCGCGCGCCCATGCGGTTGAAATCGTTGGCCAGGACGCCGAACTCGTCACGCCGTCCAGCCAGCCTGGCCAGGCTGTTCTGCTGGTAGGTGGTCTGGCCCAGGTCATGCACCGCGCTGCGCAGGCGGCTCAGCGGGCGGGTGATGGACAAGGTCACCACCAGGCTGAACAAGGTCAGCACCACCAGGGCGATGCCCAGGGCACTGAGCGGCCAGAGCAGACTTTCGCGGTGCCAGGCATCGAGTTCGGGATGAGGAATACGGTAGATCAGCAGGTAGGTCTCGCCGCTGTCGGGGCTGGTGTACTCCTCGGTCAGGCGGCGCCAGGGCAGGCGATGGTCGTTGTGCTGGCGCGCCTCGAAGGCGGCGGCGCGACGGGGGAAGGTACCGGGCACCACGGCCTCGCCGCTGTCATTGAGCACCTGGACGTCGATATTGAAACGCTGCTTGCGCCGTTCCAGAAAATGCTGCGCCGCGTCGACTCCCTGTTTCTCGTAGTGTTGGGTCCAGTGACTGGCCAGGGTATTGAGCCCCGGATGCCGGCTGAGGATCCAGGCATCCTGGTTAAGCATGTGGCCGAGCAGGATCGACAGCCCGGCGACCAAGGCGATGGCCAGCCAGAAACTGGCCAGGATACGCCAGAACAATGAACGCAAGGCAGGTACCTCCAAACAGGAAAAGCCCGGCCTGCGTAGAGCAGGTCGGGCGGGCGGCGGTTGGACAGCTTACTGGGCCTTGGTGGCTTTTTCAGCTTTCCAGGCTTTGAACGCCTGCCATTCGGCCTTGCGTTCAGCGCGTTGCTTCTGCAGTTCGTCGAACTGCTTCTGTTGCTCGGGCTTGAGAACGCCGCGGATTTCACTCTGGGTCTTGTCGTGACGGGCCTTGATCTCGTCCTTCATGGCTTTCTGCTCGGCAGCGGGCAGCTTGTCGAGGTAGCGCTTGGTGATGTCACGCTGGGCCTTCATCTGCTCGCCCATCAGCTTGTTGACCTGCTGGCGCTGGTCGCGGCTCAGGTCCAGCTGGGCGAAAGGTGCGCCACCGCGGTGATGCATGCCGTCGTGGCGCGGGCCGCCTTCAGGCATGGCCATGGCGACAGTCGGCAGGGCAGCGGCGAACATCAGGGCGATAAGGGTCTTGCGCATGGTGTCTCTCCTTTCAGGGGCCGGTCGTTACCGGATGAGCCCAGTTTAGGGAGATCAAGGTCAAGGGCGGTCAGCTGTGGGTAAAGGCTGCGTAAAGATCATCGGCCGAGAACATTGACGTTGGCGCCGTGACGCGGTCGCGCAGTCGCGCCGCGAGGGTGCAATCACAGGCTGTAGTAGTAGCCACGGCTACGCAGGGCGACGATCCGCGGTCGCCCGTCCGGATGCGGGCCGATCTTTTTGCGCAGGTTGCTGACGTGCATGTCCAGGCTGCGGTCGTACAGGGTCAGCTTGCGGCCCAAGGCGATCTGCGCCAGGTCCTGCTTGTCCAGCGGCTCACCGGGCTGGCGTAGCAGGGCTTCGAGGATGCGGCTTTCCGAGAGGGTCAGGCTCAACTCACGCTCTTCGATGCTTACCACGCCGCGGGCCGGGCTGAAGGTCAGGTCGCCGAGCTCCATCTGGGTGGTGGTGGCGGTCGGGTGACTGCGCCGCAGCACCGCGCGCAGGCGTGCGGTCAGCTCGCGCGGGTCGCACGGCTTGGCCAGGTAATCGTCGGCCCCAAGCTCCAGGCCAAGGATGCGGTCCAGCGGCTCGCCGCGGGCCGAGAGCATGAGCACCGGCAAATCGGCATGCTCGCTGCGCAATTGCTTGAGCAGCTCCAGGCCGCTGCCATCGGGCAGCATCACATCCAGCACCACGGCCGCCGGTGCCTGGTTGGCCAGCGCCTGGCGCGCACTCTGTCCGTCGTGGCAGGCCCGCACCACGAAACCTTCCTGGGTCAGCCAGCTGCCAAGCAGCTCGCAGAGTTCCTGGTCATCGTCAATCAGTAGCAGCTCACTCATGACTCACTCAACTCAACCATTAATGAGCGGTGCGGCACGCAGGCGTGCCGCCGGGGAGGGTTCAGGGCAGGACTTGCTTGAACGGCTTGACCACGACCTTGTCGTACACGCCCGCGGCAATGTAGGGGTCGGCATCGGCCCAGGCCTGGGCGGCGGCCAGGGAGTCGAATTCGGCAACGATCAGGCTACCGGTGAAGCCGGCAGCGCCCGGGTCGTTGCTGTCGATGGCCGGGTGCGGGCCGGCCAGCACCACACGGCCCTCGGCCTTGAGCTGCTGCAGTCGCTCGATGTGCGCCGGGCGCGCGGCCAGGCGTTTTTCCAGGGAGTCGGCGACGTCGCTGGCGATGATGGCGTAAAGCATGTCAATCCTCGTGCTTTGGGGTGGAGGGCGGGGTCGTGGGGTCGCTGTCGTGCATGTGGCGTGACAGGTAGACCCCTTGGGCGACCAGGAAGATCACGGTCATGCCCAGGCTGCCGAACACCTTGAAATCGACCCAGAAGGCCTGGAAGGTGAAGGCGACGAACAGGTTGGCGGCGCCGCAGACCAGGAAGAACACGATCCAGGCCAGGTTCAAGCGCACCCAGATCGGCTCCGGCAGGGTCAGGGCATGGCCCATGATGCGCTTGATCAGCACGCGGTCGCCGATGAAGTGGCTGGCCGCGAAACCGAGGGCGAACAACCAGTTGACCGCCGGCGCCTTCCACTTGAGGAAGGTTTCGCTGTGAAAGGCCAGGGTCAGGCCGCCGAAGACCAGGCAGGCAATCAGCGTCAGCCACTGGCCCTTCTCCAGCTTGCGCTGGCGGATGAACAGCGCGCCATAGACCACCAGCGAGCTGATGATCAGGACCTTGGTGGCGCTGTAGATGCCGCCGAGTTCGAAGTCGTGGCCGGCAAGGTCGACCATGCGCGGGTCGAGCTTGTAGACGAGGAAGAACAGCAGCAGCGGGATGAAATCGATGAATTGTTTCACAATGGCAGCCAGAATCGGGATGTCACGGCATAATAACAAACATCAATCCCGGCGAAAGCGCTCCTCCATGAATGTTGATCTGCACTGTCACAGCACGGCCTCCGATGGCGTCCTGTCGCCCACGGCTCTGGTCGCCCGCGCGCATGAGCATGGAGTGCGAACACTGGCCCTGACCGACCACGATACCCTTGAAGGCCTTGCCGAGGCCCGCCAGGCCTGCCATGCGCTGGGCCTGCAGTGGGTGAGCGGGGTGGAGCTGTCCTGCACCTGGGGTGGGGCAACCATTCACATACTGGGTTACAACTTTGTTCTCGATGCGCCGCCGTTGCTGACGGCCATCGAGCGCTTGCACCGAGGCCGCTGGTTGCGCGCCGAAGAGATCGACCGACGGCTGGCGCTCAAAGGCATGCCCGGCACCCTCGACGGCGCGCGAGCCGTGCAGATGGAGCTGGGCGACAGCGGCAACGCCCCGGCACGGCCGCATTTTGCCGAGTACCTGGTACGCGCCGGCCTGGTCAAGGACCGCGGCGAAGCCTTTCGCAAGTGGCTGGGCGCCGGCAAGCTGGGCGATGTCAAGCTGCACTGGCCGACGCTCGAGGAAACTGTTGCCACCCTGCGTGCGTCGAATGCCTGGGTGAGCCTGGCGCATCCGATGCATTACGAACTGACCCGCAGCAAGCGCCGCCGGCTGATTGCCGACTATATTCAAGCAGGCGGGCAGGCGCTGGAAGTGGTCAACGGGATGATGCCAGCCGAGCAGGTGGGCACGATGTCCATCCTCACCCGTGAATTCGGTCTGCTGGCAAGCGCTGGCAGTGACTTTCATGGTCCCGGCACCTGGGGCGAGATCGGTGCCTACCGGCCATTGCCCGAGGACCTGCCACCTTTGTGGCGCCGATTCAGCCATGAGCAGCCTACCCCCGTTTGAACAGGATGAGAATGTGAGCCAATTTTTCCAGATTCATGCGCAAAACCCGCAAGCGCGCTTGATCAAACAGGCCGTCGAGATCATCCGCAAGGGCGGCGTAGTGGTCTATCCCACCGATTCTTCCTACGCGATGGGTTGTCAGATCGGCGACAAGAACGCCGTGGAGCGGGTGCGGCGCCTGCGTCAGCTCGACAAGAACCACAACTTCACGCTGATCTGCTGCGACCTGTCCCAGATGGGCCTGTTCGCCAAGATCGACACGGCCAACTTCCGCCTGCTCAAGGCTTACATTCCCGGCCCCTATACCTTCATTCTCAACGCCACCCGCGAGGTGCCGCGCCTGCTGATGCACGAGAAGCGTCGTACCATCGGCTTGCGTGTGCCCTCCAACCCGATCGTCCTGGCATTGCTGGAACAGCTCGGTGAGCCGCTGATGAGCGTCAGCCTGATCCTGCCCGGTGACGAAGAGCCGATGACCGACCCGTACGAGATCCGCCAGCGCCTCGAACACCACGTCGACCTGATCATCGATGGCGGTTTCGGTGACCTCAAGGCTTCCACGGTGATCAACCTGGCCGATGGCGAGCCTGAGGTGATCCGCGTCGGTTGCGGCGATCCTGCGCCCTTCCTGGTCCAGGCGTGAGCGCAGCAGAGCAGCCTCAGGCGCCGATGGTCGACGCCGATGCCGTCGCGCCGCAACAGCTGTCGCTGGTGCTGGTCTACGGCGAGGCGCTGACCGAGCTGCCAGTCGACCTGTACATCCCGCCGGATGCCCTGGAAGTCTTCCTCGAAGCCTTTGAGGGGCCGCTCGACCTGCTGCTGTACCTGATCCGCAAACAGAATATCGACATCCTCGACATCCCCGTGGCGGAAATCACCCGCCAGTACATGGGCTATGTCGAGCTTATGAAGAGTGTGCGCCTGGAGCTTGCCGCCGAATATTTGGTGATGGCGGCCATGCTCGCCGAGATCAAGTCGCGCATGCTGCTGCCACGCGCGGTGGAAATCGAAGAGGACGAAGGCGACCCGCGCGCCGAGCTGATCCGCCGTCTGCAGGAGTACGAGCGCTTCAAGGCGGCGGCCGAGGGCATCGACCAGTTGAGCCGGGTCGGCCGCGAGGTCATCGTGCCGCGGCTCGAGGCGCCCCAGGCCAAGGCGCGCAAGCTGCTGCCGCAGGTCAGCCTGGAGGAGCTGCTGGTGTCCATGGCCGAGGTGATGCGCCGTGGCGACCTGTTCGAGAGCCATCAGGTCAGCCGCGAGGCGCTGTCTACCCGCGAGCGCATGAGCGAGGTGCTCGAGCGCCTCAAGGGCGGCGGTTTCGTGCCCTTTCCCACGCTGTTCACGGCCGAGGAGGGCAAGCTCGGCGTGGTGGTCACCTTCATGGCGATTCTCGAACTGGTGAAGGAATCGCTTATCGAACTGGTGCAGAATGAGCCTTTCGCCCCGATCCATGTCCGCGCCTGGGCAGAGTGAAGCAAGAGTATCCAGCACACCCATGAACCTGAATGAACCCCGCGACCTGGCGTCGCTGATCGAGGCTTTTCTGCTGGCTTCGGGCAAGCCGCAATCGCTCGAGCGCCTGTATGAGCTGTTCGAAGAGGCCGAGCGCCCGGCACCGACCGTGTTCAGGAAGGCCTTGGACGTGCTGGGCAAGTCGTGCAATGGCCGTGCGTTCGAGCTCAAGGAAGTGGCCACCGGCTACCGCCTGCAGATCCGCGAGACCTATGCGCCCTGGGTTGGCCGGCTGTGGGAGGAACGCCCGCAACGCTATTCTCGCGCCATGCTCGAGACCATGGCGCTGATCGCCTACCGCCAGCCCATCACCCGCGGCGAGATCGAAGACGTGCGTGGCGTGGCGGTCAACAGCAACATCATCAAGACCCTGATCGAGCGCGAGTGGATCCGCATCGTCGGTTATCGCGAAGTGCCTGGACGGCCGGCAATGTTCGCTACCACCAAAGCCTTTCTCGACCACTTCAACCTCAAGAGCCTCGACGAACTGCCGGCCCTGGCCGAACTGCGCGAGATGGAGCCAGCGCCGCTGCTGGAGCTGGACGACGCTCCCGTGCCTGCCCACCTGCAGGCCCTGGCCGATGCCAGTCTGGAGGCCGACGGTGAGCCGCCGCCTGCGGGGGAGGAAACCAGCTTCCGTAGCCTGCTGGTCGAGCTCGATGCAATGGAGGAGGGCCTCAAGACCGACTTCGAGGACTTGCGCGACGAGGTCCCCGAGGTAGACGAGGGCATTCCAGGTGTCGGAAACCCTTAGGCCCATGGCGAAAACCCGCTAGTCTCAGATGCGCTCGGCCAATGATCGGCGTATGATGCGCGACCTTTTGGCGCGTCCGTCGCCAGAACCAGATTCGATTCCTACACCGGGAGGTGCCCAGATGAGTGACAAAGACCTGCAAGAAACCCAACCCCTACCGCCAGCGGGCGAAAAGCTGCAGAAAGTGCTGGCGCGCATTGGCGTGGGCTCGCGCCGTGACGTCGAGGCCTGGATCAGCCAGGGCCGGATCAAGGTCAATGGCGTCGAGGCCACCCTTGGCCAGCGCGTCGACCTGCATGACGCCATCGCCGTTGACGGCAAGCTGATCAAGCGTGAAGAAGCCGCCGAAACCGTGCGTCGCGTGATCATGTACAACAAGCCAGACGGCGAGATCTGCACCCGCGACGACCCGGAAGGCCGCCCGACCGTATTCGACCGCCTGCCGCGTCCGAAGGAAGGCCGCTGGATCAACATCGGCCGCCTGGACATCAATACCACCGGTCTGCTGATGTTCACCACCGATGGTGAGCTGGCCAACCGCCTGATGCACCCGTCCTACGAGATGGACCGCGAGTATGCCGTGCGCGTGCGCGGTGAAGTCGACGACGACATGATCACCCGGCTGAAGAACGGCGTGATGCTCGAGGATGGTCCGGCGCGTTTCACCGACATCCAGCAGGCTCCAGGTGGTGAAGGTTTCAACCACTGGTACCACTGCGTGGTAATGGAAGGTCGCAACCGCGAAGTCCGTCGCCTGTGGGAATCCCAGGGGTTGGTGGTCAGCCGCCTGAAGCGCGTGCGTTTCGGTCCGGTGTTCCTCAATTCCGACTTGCCGATGGGCCGTTGGCGCGAAATGACCCAAGGCGAGATCGACATTCTCGCCGCTGAAGTCGGCTTGCAGCCGGTGGCATTGCCGTCGCTGAACCTCAAGGCCAAGGAAAAGCTCGACCGTCTGCAGCGCAAGTCGACCCGCCCAATGGGCCGTGGCGAGCGCGTGCGCAACCTGCGTCCGGCTGCCGAGGCTGGTAGCGAGCGTCCGGCACGCCAGCCGCGTGAAGAGGCCCCGCGCAAGGGCAATCGTGGCAGCGCCGTGGCCGAGCGCCCCAGCGACATGAAAAAGCGCCCCGGCAAACCGACCGGCGGCGGCAAGCCAGGCGCAAGCCGCAGCAAGCCGCGCCCTTGATGGGGTGTCGTTGACAAGAGACCAGCCTTCGGGCTGGTTTTTTTATTGGGGTGTTTGAGGATGCTTAGATCGAGTCATGGCTACCACGTGCATGCATTTTCTTTTCCATTCAATGACTTCTGGGGTTGATGGAAACTTTTCAAACCGGCTTGTAAAATTTTTGTTACGAATTTGAGCCGATTCTTCCTTGGCAGGCCCTGTTTCGGACCCTTGTAAACTCTTCTTGCCGCAACCACGAGTAGGCCGCGCCTGCCCAACCCCCGCACCCCCTTGCTCAAACACGCGCCCCAGGGTGATATGTGCGCCATTGCCGTGCGCAACAGCCGGGCCGCAGAGCCTGGCTTCAATAACAACAAATGGAGGCGCCATGTACGCCGTTCACTCCCAAAGGCTTGGCCTTTTCCTCAGGACCGGTGCGTTTCGTCGCAAGACACCTACGCAACGCGTTGACTCCTGCGCGTCTGCAGGGGTATACAATGCGCCGCGTTTTATCTGTGACTCCAATGCGTACCGCGCACTCTCGTCGACACCCGGTTGATTCGCCCAGGGCCCAGGCCCGGCTGAGACGCCACATGTCCGAGATTCCAAGGTAACCACACCTTGCCCATTCCGCTGCGCCACGAGCGCGGTGGGTCCGATTCCGTCACAGATAAAAACAAGCAGGTGACTCCGTTCATGAGTGGACACAACACGCAGTCAGGCGAACTCAAGCGCGGCCTGAAAAATCGTCATATCCAATTGATTGCCCTGGGTGGGGCGATCGGTACCGGGTTGTTCCTGGGCTCGGCCGGGGTAATGAAATCCGCCGGCCCGTCGATGATCCCGGGGTATGCTATCTGCGGCTTCATTGCCTTCATGATCATGCGCCAACTCGGTGAGATGATCGTCGAAGAGCCGGTGGCCGGCTCCTTCAGCCATTTCGCGCACAAGTACTGGGGTGGCTTCGCCGGCTTCCTGTCGGGTTGGAACTGCTGGGTGCTGTATATCCTGGTGGGCATGTCCGAACTGTCGGCCGTGGGCAAGTACGTGCACTACTGGTGGCCCGAGATCCCGGCGTGGGTCACGGCAGCGGCATTCTTCCTGCTGATCAATGCCGTCAACCTGATGAACGTGAAGGTGTTCGGCGAGACCGAGTTCTGGTTCGCGATCATCAAGGTCGTGGCCATTGTCGGCATGATCGGCCTGGGCAGCTACCTGCTGGTCAGCGGCAGCGGCGGCCCCGAGGCGACGGTGAGCAACCTGTGGGAGCACGGCGGCTTCTTCCCTAATGGGGTCAGCGGCCTGGTGATGGCGCTGGCGATCATCATGTTCTCGTTCGGCGGCCTGGAAATGCTCGGTTTCACCGCGGCCGAGGCCGATCAGCCGCGGACCATCATTCCCAAGGCGATCAACCAGGTCATCTACCGCATCCTGATTTTCTACGTCGGTGCCTTGGTGGTGCTGCTGTCGCTGACACCATGGGACAGCCTGGTAGCCAGCATCGACGCCTCCGGCGGCAGCTACGGCAGCAGCCCGTTCGTCCAGGTGTTCTCGCTGCTGGGCAGTGACGTGGCCGCCCACCTGTTGAACTTCGTGGTCCTGACCGCGGCGCTGTCGGTGTACAACAGCGGTACCTACTGCAACGCCCGCATGTTGTACGGCATGGCCGAGCAGGGCGATGCGCCGGCTAGCCTGGCGAAGATCGACAAGCGCGGCGTGCCGGTGCGGTCGATCCTGGTTTCGGCCGTGGTAACCCTGGTGGCGGTGCTGCTGAACTACTTCATGCCACAACATGCGCTCGAGCTGCTGA
Organism: Pseudomonadota bacterium; assembly: GCA_023388335.1. GTDB lineage: Bacteria > Pseudomonadota > Gammaproteobacteria > Pseudomonadales > Pseudomonadaceae > Aquipseudomonas. The sequence goes on from JAEWGL010000058.1 coordinate 34,038, forward strand.
TGTCGCTGGTGGTCGCGGCCCTGGTCATCAACTGGGCGATGATCAGCTACTCGCACCTCAAGTTCCGTCAGCACCTGGACCGTACTGGCCAGAAGCCGTTGTTCAAGGCGCTGTGGTACCCCTATGGCAACTACCTGTGCCTGGCGTTCGTGGTGCTGATCCTGGGCATCATGCTGCTGATCCCAGGGATCCAGGTCTCGGTCTACGCGATTCCGGTGTGGTTGCTGGTGATGTTCGGCTTCTACCTGCTCAAGAGTCGCCGCAAGGCCCAGACCCAGGCCCAGGTTACCGGCGCTGCAGGCTCGATCGCCAAATAAGCACCTGCGCCAACCGCGATAACGCAAAACCCGGCCTCGTGCCGGGTTTTGCGTTTTTCAGATCTGCGCCAGCAGCCAACTGCGGAAGGCTCGCAGCGACGGCAGCGCCTCGTTGCGCGGTGGGTAGATCAGGTAATAGCTGCGCTGGCTGGCGAAGGGTAGGCCGGGGCTGAACAGTTCGCCGCTGGCCAGCTCCTCCTCCACCAGAATGCGTGGCACCAGGCCAATGCCGATGCCGGCGCGCACGGCCTGGATCAGGTGCGAGGTCAGCTCGAAGCTCGGCCCCAGGCGCATGGCACGGTGGGGCAGGTTGTGGTGGGAGAACCATTCGCCCCAGGCGTGGGGATTGTTGGCCACGTTGAGCAGTACTTGCTCGCTGATGCGCGCAGGGCTCCACGCCTGAGGCGCGTGGGCAGCATCGGGTGGCAGGATGACCACCAGTTCCTCGGCATGCAGGCGATGGCACACCAACCCCGGCAGGTCGCCGTTGGCAACACCGATGGCCGCATCGATCTCGCTGGTGGCAAAGTTGATGGCTTCGATACGTGAATGGATGTGTACCAGCATGCCCGGGTGTGCCGCGTAGAAGGCATGCAGGCGCGGCAGCAACCATTTCGAGCCAAACGTGGGCAGGGTGGCCAGGCGCAGGGTGCCGACGCCCGATTGATACGCCAAGGCCTGCAAGGTAGCGCTGCGAATGCGCCCCAAGGCTTCGCTCAGCTCGCGCTGGTACAGGCGGCCGACGTCGGTCAGCTGGACTTGACGGCCTTCGCGGCGGAACAGGGTCAGGCCCAATTGTTGCTCCAGCGCCTGCACCTGGCGGCTGACGGCGCTCTGGGTCAGCGACAGTTCAGCGGCGGCGCGGGTGTAGCTTTCATGTCGGGCGGCAGCCTCGAAGGCCAGCAACAGCGACATGGAGGGCGTCAGGTGGCGGTAATTCATTCATAAAAGTCATCGATAGCGGCAGGATTATCCGTTTGCCCTGCCTGGGAAAGTACAGGAACATTGGCCTATTCGTCATCCGGAGCAGGGCAGACCCATGCCGCGATGACAGGTTTTCCGTGAATTAGCCGAAAAAGAGGCCATCCTCCGATGATCGCCCAGCTGCCGACCCAGGCCCCTGCCGACCACTATCCAGCCTTTCTCGATGCCCTGCGCGCCAGCGGCTTTCGTGGCCAGCTCAGTGCCGACTACGGGACCCGTACCGTGTTGGCCACCGACAACTCCATCTACCAGCGCATGCCCCAGGCGGCAGTGTTCCCGCTGGACGCCGACGACGTGGCGCGCATCGCCACGCTCATGGCCGAGCCACGCTTTCGTCAGATCAAACTGACCCCGCGCGGTGGCGGTACAGGCACCAACGGCCAGTCGCTGACCGACGGCATCGTCGTCGACCTGTCGCGGCACATGAACAAGATCCTCCAGATCAATGTCGAGCAGCGTTGGGTGCGGGTCCAGGCCGGCGTGGTCAAGGACCAGCTCAACGCTGCCCTCAAGCCCCACGGGCTGTTCTTCGCCCCTGAACTGTCCACCTCCAATCGCGCCACCGTCGGCGGCATGATCAACACCGATGCCAGTGGCCAGGGCAGTTGTACCTATGGCAAGACCCGCGACCACGTGCTCGAGCTGCACACTGTGCTGCTCGGCGGCGAGCGCCTGCACAGCCTGCCGATCGACGAACCGGCGCTGGAGCAGGCCTGCGCCGCGCCTGGCCGGGTCGGCGAGGTGTACCGTATGGCCCGGCAGATCCAGCAAACCCAGGCCGAACTCATTGCCAGCACCTTCCCCAAGCTCAACCGCTGCCTGACCGGCTACGACCTGGCGCACCTGCGCGACGAGCAGGGACGCTTCAACCTCAACAGCGTGCTGTGCGGCGCCGAGGGGTCGCTGGGCTATGTGGTCGAGGCCAAGCTCAATGTCCTGCCGATCCCCAAGTGCGCGGTGCTGGTCAACGTGCGCTATGCCAGCTTCATGGACGCCCTGCGCGACGCCAACGCGCTGATGGCGCACAAGCCGCTGTCGATCGAGACAGTCGACTCCAAGGTGCTGATGCTGGCGATGAAGGACATCGTCTGGCACAGCGTCGCCGAGTATTTCCCCTCCGATGCCGCACGGCCGACCCTGGGGATCAACCTGGTGGAGTTCTGCGGTGACGAGCCAGACGAGGTGAATGCGCGCGTGCGTGCCTTCGTCGCGCACCTGCAGGCCGATACCAGCGTCGAGCGCCTGGGCCACACCCTGGCCGAAGGCGCCGAGGCGGTCACGCGGGTCTACACCATGCGCAAGCGCTCGGTGGGCCTGCTCGGCAACGTCGAGGGCGAAGTGCGTCCGCAGCCCTTCGTCGAAGACACGGCGGTACCGCCCGACCAGTTGGCCGATTACATTGCCGAATTCCGTGCGCTGCTGGATGGCTACGGCCTGGCCTATGGCATGTTCGGCCATGTCGACGCTGGCGTGCTGCATGTGCGCCCAGCGCTGGACATGAAGGACCCGGCCCAGGCCGCGCTGGTCAAGCCGATCTCCGATGCAGTCGCGGCACTGACCCAGCGCTACGGCGGCCTGCTCTGGGGCGAGCACGGCAAGGGCCTGCGCTCGGAATACGTGCCCGAGTACTTTGGTGAGCTGTACCCGGCGCTGCAGCGCCTCAAGGGGGCCTTCGACCCACATAACCAGCTCAACCCTGGGAAGATCTGCACCCCGCCAGACAGCGCCGAAGGCCTGATCAAGGTCAACGAAGCGACGCTGCGCGGCGACCTTGACCGCACCATCGACGAGCGCGTCTGGCAGAGCTTTGGCAGCGCCGTGCATTGCAACGGCAATGGCGCCTGCTACAACTACGACCCCAACGACGCCATGTGCCCGTCGTGGAAAGCCACCCGTGAGCGCCAGCATTCACCCAAGGGCCGCGCCTCGCTGATCCGCGAGTGGTTGCGCCTGCAGGGCGCGGCCAATATCGACGTGCTCGCCGCCGCGGGCAAGCGCACCACCTGGCTCAAGGGCCTGCCGGCGCGACTGCGCAACAACCGTGCGCGCCAGCAGGGCCAGGACGACTTTTCCCATGAGGTCTACGATGCAATGGCCGGCTGCCTGGCGTGCAAGTCGTGCGCGGGGCAATGCCCGATCAAGGTCAACGTCCCGGAGTTCCGCTCGCGCTTCCTCGAGCTCTACCATGGCCGTTACCAACGGCCGATGCGTGACTACCTGATCGGCTCGCTGGAGTTCACCCTTCCGTACATGGCCTATGCCCCCGGCCTGTACAACGCTGTGATGGGGTCGAAGTGGGTGAGCAAGCTGCTGGCGGACCAGGTCGGCATGGTCGACAGTCCGCTGCTCAGCCGTTTCAACCTGCAGTCGACCCTGACTCGCTGCCGGGTTGGCGCGGCCAGCGTACCGGCCCTGCGTGAGCTTACCCCGGCGCAGCGCGAGCGCAGCATCGTGCTGGTCCAGGACGCCTTTACCCGCTATTTCGAGACGCCGCTGCTGGCCGCCTTTATCGAGCTGGCGCACCGTCTCGGCCATCGGGTATTCCTCGCCCCCTATAGCGCCAACGGCAAGCCGCTGCACGTACAGGGGTTCCTCGGTGCCTTCGCCAAGGCGGCCATTCGCAATGCCAGCCAGCTCAAGGCCTTGGCTGAGTGCGGCGTGCCGCTGGTGGGACTGGACCCGGCGATGACCCTGGTCTATCGACAGGAGTACCAGAAAGTCCCGGGGCTGGAGGAGTGCCCGAAGGTGCTGTTGCCACAGGAATGGTTGATCGACGTGCTGCCCGAGCAGGCGGTGGCCAAGGCCGCGAGCTTCCGCCTGATGGCCCACTGCACCGAGAAGACCAACGTCCCGGCCAGCACCCGGCAGTGGGAACAGGTGTTCGCCCGCATGGGGCTCAAGCTGGTCACCGAGGCCACTGGCTGCTGCGGCATGTCCGGCACCTATGGCCACGAGGCGCGCAACCAAGGCACCTCGCGGACGATTTTCGAGCAGTCCTGGGCGACCAAGCTGGACAAGGAGGGCGAGGCGCTGGCCACCGGCTACTCCTGCCGCAGCCAGGTCAAACGCCTGGCCGGCCGCCAGCTGCGACATCCATTGGAGGTCATCTTGCAGCACGCTTCGCGCTGACTGAAGTGAGGGGCTGTGGTGCAGCCCTGTCGTCTAGCGGCCGATGTTCAGGCCTGGCCCGGTGCCGCGCGCATGTGACGGGCCTGACGATACAGGTACAGGCTCAGCAGCAGGCCGCAGAAGGCGGCGCACGCGGCAAACAGGAAGATCGACGCAAAGCCGAAGCCTGTCGCTACGGCGCCCACCAGTGGGCCGGTGATCCCCAGCGAGAGATCGATGAACAGCGAGTAGGCGCCCACCGCGGCGCCGCGGTTGGCTGCCGGCACCAGGTTCACCGCTTCCACGCCCAGGGCCGGAAACACCAGGGAGAAGCCGAAGCCGCTCAACGCGGCCCCGGCCAGGGCGAGCTCGGCCGTTGGGGCCAGCCACAGCAGCAACAGCCCGAAGGTTTCCACCGTCAGGCAGACGATGGCCACCCGAAAGCCGCCAAGGCGATTGATCAGGTTGCCGAACAGCAGGCGCGCGCTGATGAAGCTGGCGCCGAACAGGCTCAGGCACAGCGCCGCGTTGTTCCAGTCGTGGCTGGCGTAGTAGAGAGTGATGAAGGTGGCGATGGTGCCGAAGCCGATCGAGCCCAATGCCAGGCTCGCACCGTGCGGGAACACCCGGCCCAGCACCCGCAGGAAGGACAGGCGGACGCCGGGAACGATCGGTGCGGCCCGCTTTGGCCAAGCCAGCATCAGGCCGGTGCCAGACAGCAGGATGATGCTGGCGCCCATGCTCCATAGCCCCAGGGAATTGACCATCACCACGCCCAGCGGCGCGCCGATGGCCAGTGCGCCATAACTGGCGATGCCGTTCCAGGAAATGACCTTGGCCGTGTGTTCGGCGCCGACCCGGCCGATGCCCCAGCCGATCGAACCCGAGCCTAGCAGGCTTTCGGCGCTGCCCAGCACCAGGCGGCCGGCCAGCAGGCAGGCCAGGCTCAGCCAGGGCAAATGACCCAGGCCAGTGCTCAGCAGCATGAAGACGCCGCTCAGGCCGCAGCCGGCCAGGCCATAGAGGACGGCCTTCTTGCTGCCCAGGTTGTCGATGATGCGGCTGGCATAGGGGCGGCTGAGCAGGGTAGCCAGGTACTGCACGCTGATCACCAGTCCGGCGATCACGGCACTTAGGCCCAGCTCGTTGTGTACGTAGCCCGGCAGCACGGCCAAAGGGATGCCGACGTTGAGGTAGCCGATAAAGGTGAACAGGACGATGGAGACGACTTGCAGGGTGACCGCAAAGGGACGGGGTGTATCGGGCATGGAGGCCTTCGGTGCGAGGAATGCTTGACGGTGTGAAAACGTGATGACGGGGGAGCCCGCAGGTCAGCCGTTTTCACACAATCGGAGGGTGTGCGCGGTTATTCCTGGTCAGCGCTGGATTGGTCGTCGCCAGCCTGCTCGACGGCCGGTGCAGGCTCGGCGTGGTGAGCGGCAACGGTTTGCTCTTCAGGTTTCAGGCTTGGGAAGGGAAGATTCGGGATCTCATGCATCTCGTCGTTCCTCACAAGTATGTGAAAAGGCTGCGCTAAGCGCGTGGGGGCTTCAAAAAAGCTCGGGCAGGATACAGCAGTGCGAATGACAATATGAATATTTTCCCAGTCGTCGGTCGGGTTAGCGGGCGGATATCGGACATTACGGAAGCTGCACGCTGGCGGCTGGGCGCCGAATATCTGCAAATGGGCTGAGACAGGCCGCCTGTAGCACCGTAGCCATCCAGCCAAGATTTCGCTGTCTGGTTTTAGGGACGCTGCGCGCCCCATCGCGGCACAAGGCGCGCTCCCCAGGATTTTCCTATACCCCGAGATTCATTGTGCATGCATGCCTTGTGGGAGATCGCCCAGCCCGCAGGGCTGCGCTGTCGCGCAGAGAACAAGCCTGCAAGCGCGGCGGCACCCTGTAGGAGCCCACTCAGCCCGCTGGGCTGCGCTGTCGCGCAGAGAACAAAGCCTGCAAGCGCGGCGCAATACTCTGTGGGAGTGGCGGTTCGGCGCTCCGACTTGCCCGCGAAGCAGGCACCGCGGTGTATGGCACCGGCTTCGCCGGTGTTCGCGGGCAA
>JAEWGL010000071.1 GCA_023388335.1 Pseudomonadota bacterium
GCCTGCAGTTGCGGACAGCCTGCGTGATAAAGCTGGCCACTGAGCATCTTCTGTTTTTCGGTAAGCGTCATGCTGACTCCTGTTGAGGCTATTCTCTGGGCGCGATCACGATGAAGATCGGACCACAGTTTCCGCTCGACTGCACAAGGAGTCCCGATGAAGCGCAGCCTGACCCTCCTTACCCTGCTCATCGTCGTGGCCGGCGCCGCGGGTTACTGGTACGTCCACGGCAAGCAGCCGCGGCGTGAGGGCGAGGTGGCCGTTGCCGGGTTGCGGGCGCCGGTGAGCGTGCGCTACGACAACCGGGGCGTGCCGCATATACAGGCGCAGAACGAGCGCGACCTGTACCGCGCCCTGGGTTACGTGCATGCCCAGGACCGATTGTTCCAGATGGAGATCATCCGCCGCCTAGCCCAGGGGGAATTGGCCGAGGTGCTGGGCAGCAAGCTGGTGCCTACCGATACCCTGTTCCGCAGCCTGCGCATCCGCGAGCAGGCCGCGCGCATGGCCCAGCGCCAAGACCACCAGTCACCCGCCTGGCTGGCCCTGCAGGCCTACCTGGACGGCGTCAACGCCTGGCAGGCGAGCCATCCCAAGCCACTGGAGTTCGATGCCCTGGGCATCACCCCGCGGCCCTTCACGCCCCAGGACACGTTGAGCATCGCCGGCTACATGGCCTACAGCTTTGCCGCGGCTTTTCGTACCGAACCTGCGCTGACCTTCATCCGCGACCAGCTCGGTGTGGAGTACCTGCGCATCTTCGAGCTCGACTGGCAACCCGACGGCGCGCTGCATACCCCCACGGCCCTGGCCGCCGCCGACTGGCTCAGCCTTGGCCAACTGGCGCGCCTGAGCCATGAGGCCCTGGGCGATGCCGCCATCGCGCAGTTCGAAGGCAGCAATGCCTGGGCCGTGGCCGGCACCCGCACCAAGAGCGGCAAGCCACTGCTGGCCGGCGACCCGCACATCAGCTTTGCCGCGCCGGCGGTGTGGTACGAGGCCGAGCTGTCGGCGCCCGGCTTCAATCTTTACGGCTACCATCAGGCGCTCAACCCCTTCGCCGCGCTTGGGCACAACCGCGACTTCGGCTGGAGCCTGACCATGTTCCAGAACGACGACGTCGATCTGATCGCCGAGCGGGTCAATCCCGACAACCCCGAGCAGGTGCTGGTCGACGGTCAGTGGCGCCCACTGGAGCGGGTCGAGGAGCAGATCGCGGTCAAGGGCCAATCGCCGGTGACCATCACCTTGCGCCGCTCGCCCCATGGCCCGATCGTCAATACGGTGATCGGCGAGACCGCTGGCCCCACGCCCATCGCCCTGTGGTGGGCCTTTCTGGAAACCGAAAATCCGATCCTCGACGGCTTCTACCAGATCAACCGCGCCAACACCCTGGCCAAGATGCGCAGCGCCGCGGCGAAAATCCAGGCGCCAGGGCTGAACCTGGTGTGGGCCAATGCCCGTGGCGACATCGGTTGGTGGGCCGCGGCGCAACTGCCGATCCGTCCCGAGGGGGTCAACCCCTCGTTCATTCTCGACGGCGCTACCGAGCAGGCACGCAAGGGCGGCTTCCATCCTTTCAGCGCCAATCCCCAGCAGGAAAATCCAGCCAGTGGTTACATCGTCTCGGCCAATTTCCAGCCCCAGGCCGCCATCCCCGTGCCGGGTTACTACAACCTGCCCGACCGTGGCCGCCAGCTTGACCGGCATCTGGCCGATCCGGCTATCCGCTGGGACCTGGAGAACAGCCAGGCCCTGCAACTGGACACGACCACTGACTACGGCCCGCGCACCCTTGCGCCGCTGCTCGCTACCCTGCGCAGGATCGCCGAGGGCGAGCAGGAACAGGAACTGGTGGAGCAGCTGGCCGCCTGGCGTGGCGACTACCCGCTGGACTCGACCAGCGCCACGCTGTTCAACCAGTTCCTCTTCGACCTGGCCTACAGCGCCCTGCACGATGAGCTGGGGGACACCTGGTTCCCGGTGCTGATCAGCACCCGTGCCATCGATGCCGCCTTGCCGCGTCTGGCGGCCGATGCCGGATCGCCCTGGTGGAACCTGCACGGCAGCAGCGAGCGCAGCGACCGCGGCACCGTGGTGCGCCAGGCCTGGAAACGCAGCCTGGCGCACCTGCGCGCGACCTTCGGCAATGACCCGGCCAGCTGGCAATGGGGCAAGGCCCATACCCTCACCCACAATCACCCGCTGGGGATGCAGAAACCCATGAACCTGCTGTTCAACGTCGGCACCTTTGCCGCGCCCGGCAGCCACGAGGTGCCGAACAACCTCTCGGCCAAGATCGGCCCCGCGCCCTGGCCTGTCACCTATGGCCCCTCCACACGCCGTCTGATCGATTTCGCGGATGCCGGCCAGGCCTTGACCATCAACCCGGTCGGGCAGAGCGGCGTGCTGTTCGACCGGCATTACCGGGACCAGGCCGAAGACTATATCCAGGGGCGCTACCACAAGGTGCAGATGGGGATGATACCGGCGCAGAGCACCCTGCGGCTGGTGCCGGGTGACGGTCCTCTGTAGGCGTTCGCCCAGGCGCGCCCAAAATAAAAACGCCAGCGCATAGGCGCCGGCGTTTTCATGCAAGACAACCCTGGCGTATCAGAACGCCGGCAGTACCGCGCCGCTGTACTTCTGCTCGATGAACGCTTTGACTTCCGGGCTGGTCAGGGCCTTGGCCAGCTTCTGGATGGCTTCGCTGTCCTTGTTGTCTGGACGCGCGACCAGGAAGTTCACGTAGGGCGAGTCGCTGCCTTCGATGACCAAGGCGTCCTTGGCCGGGTTCAAACCGGCTTCCAGCGCATAGTTGGTGTTGATCATATCCAGGTCGACCTGGTCCAGCACGCGCGGCAGCATGGCCGATTCCAGCTCACGGAACTTGAGCTTCTTCGGGTTCTCGGCGATGTCTTTCGGGGTCGCCAGGGCGTTTTTCGGATCCTTCAGGGTGATCAACCCTGCCTTCTGCAGCAGGATCAGGGCGCGGCCGCTGTTGCTGCCCTCGTTCGGGATGGCCACGGTGGCGCCTTCCTTCAGCTCGTCCAGGCTTTTGATCTTCTTCGAGTAACCGCCGAAGGGCTCGACGTGCACGCCGATCACGGTTTCCAGGTGGGTGCCTTTACCTTCGTTGAAGCTGTTCAGGTACGGCAGGGTCTGGAAATAGTTGGCGTCCAGACGCTTCTGGTCGACCTGCACGTTAGGCTGGACGTAGTCGGTGAAGACCTTGATCTGCAAGTCCACACCTTCCTTGGCCAGGGTCGGCTTGATCAGCTCGAGGATCTCGGCGTGCGGTATCGGGGTGGCGGCCACTACCAGCTTCTCGCCGGCCTGTGCAAAACCGGCTACCGACAGGGCGGCGGCCAGGGCAGTCATCAACAGAGCCTTTTTCATCGTGTTCCTTACTCGCAAGCTGGGGCCATCGAAAGATGGCGAAGTCGGTTGCCAACCGGCGTCGCGGCGGGCGTGAGGCGGACGATACCGGGAATTTTTATTCCGCAATAATATCTTTTGCTTAGCTGCTTATTCCAAAAAGCAACAACGGCCGTTGCCTTTGCTTATGAGGCACTTTGCCAGGCTCTAGCGCGCGGATTGGTCCAACTGAGCCAACGCGTTTTCCAACACCTGGCGCAATGCCGATCGCGTCTCGGGTTGGCGGCTGCGGCTCAGTTGCTGCAGCTGTCCGGCAAGGCGCGTTAGCGGATCGGCATCCGGCAGGTTGAGGTGTTCAGGGAGGATCTCCTCGCCCTGCGCCACCAACAGGGCGAAATGGATCACGTTCTCCAGCTCGCGGGTATTGCCCGGCCACGCATGCGCCTCCAGCACCCGCTGCGCCGCCTCGCTGATCAGCGGCACGCAGCGGTCCAGGCGTGGGCTGTAAATGCCGACGAAGTATTCGGCCAGCGGCAGGATATCGCCGACCCGATCGCGCAAGGCCGGCAGCTCAAGTTGGCCCTCACGTAAATAGAGGTGAAGGCGCTCATTGAAACGACCGGCGCGCACGGCCTGGGCCAGGTCAATGCTCGAAGCCGCGACCAGGCGCACATCCACCGCTTGCGGTTGGTGGGCGCCGACGCGGGTGACTTCGCGGTTCTCCAGCGCCGCCAGCAGCTTGACCTGGATCGCCAGGGGCAGGTCAGCGATCTCGTCCAGGTAGAGCGTCCCGCCATTGGCCGAGCCAAACCAGCCGGCACGGCTGCTGGCCGTGCCGCTGTGGACGCCGGCGCTGTAGCCGAACAGCTCGGCATCGGCATATGTCGGGCTGATCCCCGCGCAGTTGACCGACACGAACAGCCCACCCCGATCGCTGGCGCGGTGGATCTGCCGGGCCAGCAGCTCCTTGCCGGTCCCGGTCTCGCCGCGGATCAGCACCGGCAACGGTTGTGGCGCCAGCCGTTCCAGGGCCTGGCGCAGCTGTTGCGAGCGTGGGTCGACGAACACCAGGGCTTTGGCACGGATGCTCAGCGGGCTCTTGTCCAGTTCAGGGAAGGTCAGCAAGGGCTGGCCAAAGGTGCGGTGAAAAGTCATGACGAACTCCCGCCCCAGGCGTGCTCGGCCGGGCGTTGTAACGGCTAACGAATGGGCGAGCGGTCAGGCGCTGCGCAGTGATCGCTGCTCGATGCGACCCTGCAGACGGAACAGATAGGCAAACCCTTGCTCCCAGCGCTCATGCCCGGACTTCACGTTGATGTGCCCGGCACCGGCCAGCAAGCCGGCCTCGGCGCCCCAGGCCCGGGCCAGGTACATGGCCCGTGGCACGCTGACGGCCGGATCGTTGTCGGAGCTGACCACCTGGCTGGGGAACGGCAGCGCCTGCAGCGGGATCGGCGCGAAGTTGCGCAGCGCCTGCGCGCAGGCAGGCCGCTCGACATCGGCCGGCGCCACCAGCAGCGCGCCGCGTACGCGGCGCAGCAACCCCGCACTTGCCTGCGCCGCCCAGTGGGCAACGGTGATGCAGCCCAGGCTGTGGGCAATCAGGATCACTGGCGACGGCTCGGCGGCGATTGCCTGCTCGAGCGCCTGCACCCAGTCGCGGCGCTGCGGCGTCAGCCAATCCTGCTGCTCCACGCGCGCGCTGTTGGGCAGGCTGCGCTGCCAGTGACTCTGCCAATGATTGTCTGGCGATCCTTGCCAACCCGGCACAATCAGGTAACGAATCGACTCATTGCGCATGGGGACGCCTCCTTTGGGGTTTGCGTGCTTGAGGTCCAGTATAGGCCGAGAGCTATATCAGTAAAGGAATAAGAAGATATTTATTAATAACTTATAGTGATGTCAGACTTATGCCTTGCGTGCTGATGTGCTCTTCAGATCGAGCGCCACCCGCGCGGCCCGGCACGTCAGAGCAGAGTATTGCGCCGCGCTTGCAGGCTTTGTTCTCTGCGCGACAGCGCAGCCCAACGGGCTGAGTGGGCTCCTACAGGGATCGAGTCGATTGCACTAAATGCGGTATGCAGGAATGGGGGAGCGGCGGTTCGGCGCTCCGACTTGCCCGCGAAGAAGCCAACCCATATATCACCTGATGTTGCTGCCGGTGTCCCACAGAAGTTGAGTCGAGATGATTATCATGCGACCCCGCCCCCGGCGGTTTCCCCCGCCAATCCGGCATGAACATAAAAAAGGACCACCCCCTGCCAAGAGAAATGGCCCATAAGCACTAGCCTGAGTGATGCTGCTCAACGCGCGGTGATCACCGCCAGCTTGGTAATGCCGGCGCGTTCGATGGCCGCCATGGCCCGCGCCACTTCGCCGTAATTGACGCCGTCGTCGGCCTGCAGCTGCACGCGCAGCTCGGCATCATTGGCCTTGGCCGCCTGCAGGTTGGTCTCGAGCAGGTCAGGCTGGATTTCGTCCTTGTTGATGAACAGCTTGCCCTCGCCGTCGATGCTCACCACCAGCGGGTCCTTTTGCTCGACCGGCGCCACGGCTTCGGTCTTGGGCAGGTTGATCGGGATGGCGTTGGTCAGCAGGGGCGCGGTGACGATGAACACCACCAGCAGCACCAGCATGACGTCCACCAATGGCGTGACGTTGATTTCACTGAGGACTTCGTCGCTATCCTGGGTCGAGAAGGCCATGTCAGGACGCCTCCTTCACGGGCTGGGTGAAACCGGTCTGGGCTCTATGCGCGGTAGGGTGTACCAGGACGCGGAAGGCACTCTTCTGCGCCAGGCTGTAGAAATCGTGGGCAAAGTCGTCAAGGTCGGCGGCGGTCAGCTTCAGGCGCCGCAGGAAATAGTTGTAGACCAGCACCGCCGGGACCGCGACGGCGATACCCACGCCCGTGGCCACCAGCGCCGCGCCGATCGGGCCGGCCACGGTCTCCAGGCTGGCCGAGCCTGCCGCGCTGATGCCCTTGAGCGCTTCCATGATGCCCCACACCGTGCCGAACAGGCCGATGAAGGGCGACGTGCTGCCGATACTGGCGACCACGGCCAGGCCGGTCTCCAGTGAGCGCCGCTCGCGGACGATCTGCTGGCGCAGGGCACGCTCCAGGCGGTCCTGGTGATTGATCGCATGGCTCAGGTCGCTGGCCTGACTCGGCTCGCCGACGGCAATGGCGGCATAGCCAGCCTGGGCAACGCGCGCCGCCGGACCCGGCTGCTCATGGCTGACCTCGGCGGCCGAGTCCAGGCTGGAGGCGGCCCAGAACTGCTGGTGGAAGCGCTTGTCCTGGTGCTTCAGTCGTACGAACTGCACGACCTTGACCAGGGCCAGGGCCCAGGTGGCGACGGAAAAACCGATCAGCAGCCAGATGACTGCGCTTTCGACGGATTCGAGTGGGGATGCCAGTAAGCTCATGATGAATGCTCTCTATGTTCGCTCAAAGGGGGCGAGTTAACGAAGCTTGAAGTCGATAGGCACGCTGACCCAGCCCAACTGGGCCACGTCGCCCTGCTTGGCCGGTACGAAACTCCAGCGCTTGACGGCGGCCAGGGCGGCGTCATCCAGCGCCGGGCGACCACTGCTCTTCTGGATTTGGATTTGCCCCGGCTTGCCGCTGGGGAGTACCTCGACGCGCAGTTGCACGGTGCCTTCCCAGCCGCGCCGCTGGGCCATCTGCGGGTAGTCGGGCGCCGGGTTCTTGAGGTAGGCCGCGTTGGCCGAGGCCGGGGTGACCGGTGCCGGGGCAGGTGGCGCCGGCGGTGCGGGCGCGGCCACGGGGGGCGGCGGGGGTGCCTCGACCGGTTTGGGCACAGGCTTGGCGACAGGCTTGGGCACCGGTTTAGGCTTGGGTTTGGGTATCGGCTTGGGTGCAGGCTTGGCGGCCAGCTCGTCGACCACCGGCGGCGGCGGCGGCGGCTCGACCACAGGCGGCGCGGGGGCCGGAGGGGGTGGCTGCACCGGTGGTGCCGGTTGCGCGAACTCGATGGTCATCGGTGGAATTTCTGGCGGCACCACCGGCAAGGCCGGGGTGGGCGTCTGGCTCACCCAGTAGGCCACGGCGCCGTGCAAGGCCAGCACAACCAGCCCGAGCACGACCTTGTCGCGCCGGCGCAGGCCGCTCAGTGGAGTGCGCTGCAGGCGCAACTGCGCCAACGGCAGACGTAACGTGCGGCCAAGGTCGACCAGATCGCCACCCGGCGCCTGGCGCCATGGCTGGTCGTAGGCCTTGACGGCCGTCTGGACATTACCCATTGATCAACTCCTGGGGGGTCGTGATGCAGGTCATGGTGGGCGGGTTAAAGCCCTTCGCATGGCTGAATCATCGGTGCCAGACGCTTATCTCTTAAAGTAATGTTTATTTTTGTAAATAGATCTTTTAGGAATATTTGATTTTGCGAGTCTTGTCTAACCCTTATGGTTCAAGGGCTGTAGCGGGGGGCGCAAAAACTGATGCTTAACGGGCATTCAAAATATTCACGCAAGGCATGGGTTAACAGGGCACCTGCAGGCGTCCACTCAGCCCGCTGGGCTGCGCTGTCGCGCAGAGAACAAGGTCTGCAAGCGCGGCGGCCACCCTGTAGAAGCTGGCTTGTCCGGCGATCGGCCGCGAAGCGGCCGTAAAGCCAGCCATCTCGATCTGTCTGGGGCAGCGCGGTTACAGGGGTTGCGACCGCTGCGCGGTTGATCGCGGCACAAGGCCGCCCCTACAAGATTCAGCTAAATCAATGGGTTAGCGTTTATTCTATAGGAGCGGGTTTACCCGCGAAGGGCCGCAAAGCGGCCCCGGATCTTAAGTGAACAGCATCGCGGGCTGGCCCGGGATTTTGGTTTTAGAGATCGTTCACCTTCTGCCACACCTTCGGCCTGAAGAACAACGTCTCCCCGCGCGCCAACCCGCTGAGGCTGTCATGGTCCTTGACCACCTCGGCCTCGATCAGCTCGCTCTGCCCCTCGACCTTGAGGGTCACCCGTGTGGTCGCACCCAGCGGGCGGATATCACGGACCTGCGCCGCATGATGACCTTCGACCTCGTGACGCGACAACGACACCTCATGCGGGCGGAACAGTACATGCTGCCCTTCGCTCAGGTGCAGGCGGTTGGAATCGCCGAGGAAGTGGTAGACGAAGTCGTTGGCCGGCTGCTCGTAGACCTCGCCCGGCGAGCCGATCTGTTCGATCACGCCCTTGTTCATCACCACGATGCGGTCGGCGACCTCCATCGCCTCTTCCTGGTCATGGGTGACGAACACCGAGGTCAGGTTGATGTCCTCGTGCAGACGCGCCAGCCAGCGGCGCAGCTCCTTGCGCACCTTGGCATCGAGGGCGCCGAACGGTTCGTCGAGCAGCAGCACCTTGGGCTCCACCGCCAGCGCACGGGCCAGGGCGATACGCTGGCGCTGGCCGCCGGACAATTGCTCGGGATAGCGATCGGACAGCCAGTCGAGCTGGACCATGTTCAGCAGCTCATGGACCTTCTCGGCGATCTTGCTCTCGCTCGGACGTTCGCCCTTGGGCTTCATGCGCAGGCCGAAGGCGACGTTGTCGAACACGCTCATGTGGCGGAACAGCGCGTAGTGCTGGAACACGAACCCGACGTTGCGATCGCGCACGTCATGGCCCGAGACATCCTCGCCATGGAACACGATGCTGCCCTGGTCGGGGGTTTCCAGCCCGGCGATGATGCGCAGCAAGGTGGTCTTGCCGCAGCCCGAGGGGCCGAGCAACGCTACCAGCTCGCCGCTGTGGATATCCAGGCTGATGCTGTCCAGGGCCTGGAACGTGTTGAAACGCTTGCTGACGTTACGAACTTCGATCGACATGATTATTCCTCCGCTGCGTTGTGGCGCAGGCGGTTAATGCGGGATTCGCTCCACTGCTTGAGCAGCAGGATGAACAGCGCCAGGATCAGCAGCAAGCTGGCCACGCTGAAGGCCGCGACATGGTTGTATTCGTTGTAGAGGATCTCGACGTGCAAGGGCAAGGTGTTGGTAACGCCGCGGATATGCCCGGAAACCACCGACACCGCGCCGAACTCGCCCATCGCCCGCGCGGTACACAGCACCACGCCGTAGATCAGGCCCCATTTGATGTTCGGCAGGGTGACGTGCCAGAACATCTGCCAGCCGTTGGCACCGAGCAGGCGCGCGGCCTCCTCTTCCTGGGTGCCCTGCTCCTGCATCAGCGGGATCAGCTCGCGAGCGACGAACGGCACGGTGACGAAGATGGTCGCCAGAACGATGCCCGGCAGGGCGAAGACGATCTGGATGTCATGGTCCTGCAGCCACGGCCCGAAAAAGCCCTGGGCGCCGAACATCAGCACATACACCAGACCGGCGATCACCGGCGACACCGAGAACGGCAGGTCGATCAGGGTCACCAGGATGCTCTTGCCGCGAAAATCGTACTTGCTCACGCACCACGCCGCGCTGACGCCGAACACCAGGTTCAGCGGCACCGAAATGGCCACGGCGAGCAGGGTCAGCTTCAGGGCCGACAGGGCATCGGCTTCGAAGATCGCTTCGAAGAAGGTCCCCACGCCCATCTTCAGGGCCTGGGACACCACGATCACCAGGGGCAACAACAGGAACAGCGCGAACACCAGCCAGGCCAGGACTATCAGTACACGGCGCGAGGTCGCGCTGCCACGGCGGGCAGCATTGGCCGAAGCGGCCGCGCCCAGGGTTGACGTAGACATTGCCTAGGCCTCCTTCAAGGGGTTTCGATGCGCCGCTGCAGCAGGTTGATCAGCAGCAGCAGGATGAAGGAAACCACCAGCATCAGCACGCCGATGGCGGTGGCGCCGGTGTAGTCGTACTGGTCGAGCTTGACCATGATCAGCAGCGGCAGGATTTCGGTCTTCATCGGCATGTTGCCGGCGATGAAGATCACCGAGCCGTACTCGCCCACGCCTCGGGCGAAGGCCAGGGCAAAGCCGGTCAGCCAGGCCGGCAGCAGCGCCGGCGCCAGTACATGGCGGAACACCTGCAGGGGCCTTGCGCCGAGGCAGGCAGCCGCCTCCTCCACTTCGCGCGGGATGTCGGCCAGCACCGGCTGTACCGTGCGCACCACGAACGGCAGGGTGACGAAGGTCAGCGCCAGGGTGATGCCCAGCGGCGTGTAGGCGATCTTGAAGCCCAGGTCGGTGGCGAACTGACCGACCCAGCCTGAGGGCGCGTACAGTGCGGTCAGCGCGATACCGGCCACGGCGGTCGGCAGGGCGAACGGCAGATCGATCATGGCATCGATGATCTTGCGGCCCGGGAAGGTGTAGCGCACCAGCACCCAGGCCAGCAGGGTGCCGATCAGGCCGTTGATGACAGCCGCGAACAGGGCGGTGCCAAAGCTCAGCTTGAGGGCGGCGATGACCCGCGGCGCACTGATGATGTTCCAGAACTGCTCCCACGTGAGCTGGGCGGCATGCACGAACATGGCGGCCAGTGGGATAAGCACAATCAGGCTGAGGTACACCAAGGTGTAGCCCAGTGTCAGCCCGAAGCCGGGTATGACAGGGGAGATACGACGTGACATAGAGGTCCCTGGTTGAACGCACGAAGCCCGGGACAAGTCCCGGGCCCATGCTGGCTACTGAAGGGTGTTGCTCCCGCTAGGCACAGCTCACTGTGCCGTGTAGATCTGGTCGAAAACCCCGCCATCATTGAAGAACTTGGGTTGAGCAGTCTTCCAGCCGCCGAAGTCCTTGTCGATAGTCACCAGGTCCAGTTTCGGGAATTGCGTGCCGAATTCACTGGCGACCTTCTCGTCGCGCGGACGGTAGAAGTTCTGCGCGGCGATCTTCTGACCGGCCGGACTGTACAGGTGTTTGAGGTATTCGGTGGCGATCTGGGTGTTGCCTTTCTTCTCGGCGTTCTTGTCGACGACCGCCACGGGTGGCTCGGCGAGGATCGACAGCGACGGCACGACGATTTCGAACTTGTCGCTGCCACCGTCTTCCTTGAGGGCCAGGAAGGCTTCGTTCTCCCAGGCCAGCAAGACGTCGCCCTGGCCGTTGTTGACGAAGGTGATGGTCGAGCCGCGGGCACCGGTGTCCAGCACGGGGACGCGCTTGAACAGTTCCTGGACGTATTCCTTGGCCTTTTCCTCGCTACCGCCGGCCTTCAGGCCGTAGGCCCAGGCGGCCAGGAAGTTCCAGCGCGCACCGCCGGAGGTCTTCGGATTCGGGGTGATCACCGAGACGTCGTTCTTGACCAGGTCGCCCCAGTCCTTGATGCCTTTGGGATTGCCCTTGCGCACCAGGAACACGATGGTCGAGGTGTAAGGGGTGCTGGCATCCGGCAGGCGGGACTGCCAGTTGTCTGGCAGGGTCTTGCCCAACTTGGCGATCTCGTCGATGTCGCCGGCCAGGGCCAGGGTCACCACGTCGGCGCGCAGGCCATCGATCACCGCGCGTCCTTGCTTGCCCGAGCCGCCATGGGATTGCTGGATCTTCACCTTGTCGTCCGGATGGCTGGCCTGCCAGTGCTTGATGAACTCGGCGTTGTACTGCTGGTACAGCTCACGGGTGGGGTCGTAGGACACGTTCAGCAATTCGTAGTCCTTGGCGATCGCGGAACCGGCAAAAACGGCACTGGCCAAGGCGGCGAGCGCATAGCGGCGGATGGACATGGTGAAGCTCCCGATTGGCATTTTTTCTAGTTGGAAGTGACGCGGTCTCAGCCAGACTTGTTGCCAGGCTGTTGCAGGCGGAACTTCTCCTTGCGTTCGATCTGCACGACCTGAGCGTTGTGCACGGTGATCTCCACCGCACCGAAACGCAGGTCACGCAGCGCGCTCTGGATTTCGCGCAGGATGGTGGCTTCGTCCTGTCCGTCGACGCTACGCAGAGATGCACTCATGCTCGTTCTCCTGTGAGTAAGGGTGCCGGGCAGAGGAAAGTGATTGCGCCTGGCGTGAGGGCAATCTTAGAGAGATGCGGATATTCTTAAAAATACTGTTTAAGAATTTTTATATAACCAAAATTTTTCGACCGGCACGCCGCCTCTTTCCTACCGATGAAGACAGGTCTCGGTAGGCCGGGTAATTCCGGCACCGGCCTGCCAGACCCGTACGAGGAGCAGCAGCGCGCTGACCAGTGCCGGGGGTCTTATAAAGACTGAAACATCCCGTGACCTCAGAACAAAAAGGCCCGCTGGTTTTATTTCCCGGTGGGGGGATAATGCTCAGGCTGTTCACTCATCTGTTTCCGAGGGCCCTATCGCCTATGTGGTACAACGGTTTACTCGACCTGTCGGCCTGGCAGTTGCTGGCCGTCACACTGATCATGACCCATGTGACCATCGTCAGTGTCACCGTCTACCTGCACCGCTATTCCGCCCATCGCTCGCTGGAGCTGAACGCCGGGCTCAAGCACTTCTTCCGTTTCTGGCTGTGGCTGACCACGGCGCAGAACACCCAGGAGTGGACCGCCGTGCACCGCAAGCACCACGCCAAGTGCGAGACGGTCGACGACCCCCACAGCCCTGTGATCAAGGGCCTTTCCACCGTCCTGCGCAAAGGCGCCGAACTCTACCGCGAAGAGGCAAGTAACCCCGATACCCTGCGCATCTACGGCAAGAACTGCCCGGATGACTGGCTGGAGCGCAACCTCTACTCGCGCTACAAGCTGGGCGGCATCGTGCTCATGGCGGTAATCGACCTGCTGCTGTTCGGCACCATCGGCATCACCATCTGGGCCGTGCAGATGATGTGGATACCCTTCTGGGCCGCCGGCGTGGTCAATGGCCTGGGCCATGCGGTTGGCTATCGAAACTTCGAATGCCGCGACGCCGCCACCAACCTGGTGCCCTGGGGCATCATCATTGGCGGTGAAGAGCTGCACAATAATCATCACACCTACCCCAACTCAGCCAAGCTGTCGGTCAAGGGCTGGGAGTTCGACATGGGCTGGGCCTGGATCCGCCTGTTCTGCCTGCTGCGCCTGGCCAAGGTGCAACGGGTCGCGCCAATCGTCCATCGGGTCGAAGGCAAGGGCAGCCTGGACATGGACACCGCCATGGCCATCCTGAACAACCGCTTCCAGATCATGGCCCAGTACCGCAAGCTGGTGATCGCGCCGCTGGTCAAGCAGGAGCTTGCCCGGGTCGACGATTCGATGCGCCACCAGTTCCGCCGCGCCAAGCGGCTGCTGTCGCGCGAGCCCAGCCTGCTCGAAGACCGCCACCATGTGCATATCGAGTCCATGCTTGCCCACAGCCAATCGCTCAAGATCATCTACGAGAAGCGCCTGGCGCTGCAGCAGATCTGGGCCCGCACCAGCGCCAACGGCCACGACATGCTCGCGGCCATGAAGGAGTGGGTAAACGAGGCCGAGGCAAGCGGCATCCAATCGTTGCGCGACTTCGCCGCACAGCTCAAGACCTACTCTCTGCGTCCCGCCAACGCCTGAGCGGCATTCACCGGCACGCCCTGCAAGGGGGCGTGCCATCTGAACTTCACCACGTCCTTCCACTCCAACGGATATCGCCCGCGTGGCGGGTCCGTGTCGTGACCGCACGCACTCCTGCCCCGAGAATTTCCGTGCTCATGGCCAAGAATGATTCATCCTCCCCGGCCGGCGACCCGCCGCCTGGAATCACCCAGCTCTTGCTCGCCCTGCTCCACGCCCAAGGTGAGGTGGCCCGCCTGAGCGAGCGCGACCGGCTATACAGCTCGCTGCTCGACAGCGTCAACGCCGTGCTCTGGGCCTTCGACTGGGAGGCCCGTCAGGTGCTGTATGTCAGCCCGGCCTATGAACGCATCTTTGGCCGCCCGGCAAGCCTGGTAATGGCCGACTACAACGAATGGCGCGGCAGCATTTACCCCGACGACCTGGAGCACGCCGAGCAAAGCCTGGCCCGGGTGCTGGACGACGGCGCGGTGGAAGACCGCGAATACCGCATCATCAACGCCGACGGACAAATTCGCTGGCTCAGCGACAAGTGTTTCATCAACCAGCAGAGTGAACGCAGCCAGCGGGTGATCATCGTCGGTATCGCCGAGGACATCACCGAGAAAAAACAGCTCGAAGGCGAGCTGCAACGCCTGGCCACCACCGACGTGCTGACCCAGAGTAGCAACCGCCGTCACTTTTTCGACTGTGCCCAGCAGGCCTTCGATGCCGCCCGCCGGGAGGGTCAGCCGCTGTCCTTCCTTTTGCTGGACATCGACGACTTCAAGCGCATCAACGACAGCTACGGCCACCAGGAAGGTGACCAAGTGCTGCAGCGCATCGCCGATACCGGCAAGGCCGTACTGCGCCGCGGCGATGTGTTTGGACGAATCGGCGGCGAGGAGTTCGCAGCCGTGTTCCCAGGCTGCACCGCCCCCGTCGCCGAGCAAGTAGCCAAACGCCTGCAGGGCGAAATCCAGCGGCTGAGCTTCAGTCACGACCAGCAGGTCTACGGCGTTACCGTCAGCCAAGGCCTCACCGGACTGACCGACGAGGACCACAGCCTCGACACCCTCTTCGCCCGCGCCGACGCGGCGATGTATCAGGCCAAGCGGCAAGGCAAGAACCAGATCGTGCGGGGGTGAGCCTGAACTATCTGGGTGCCTCGTCAGCGTTATCCTAAAGCCAGAAGCCGCATTCGCGAGCACCGCGGTGTATGGCTCCGACTTGCCCGCGAAGAGGGCCGATGGGCCCACACAGAGATACTGGTTCTCAGTGCATCCTCTGCCGCGCGCTCTCCATGTCATTGATGAGTGCCTTGGCCAAGGCACTCAGGTAGCGCGCCGCACTGATCGCCTGGAGATCCTTTTCCATCTCGCCTTCCGACGTCAGATGCCGGATACAGCCCAGCAGCACCGACAACTCGTCGAAAGCTCGATCAAACGGAACACCGGGTTGAATGCGAAACAGCTCCAGAAAGGTTTCTTCGCCCACCGTCATGCAGGCCTCAGGATCACTGCTCATCCGATCACTCCTTGATTCAGATCTTGGCCAGCGCATGCTCAACCAGCACCCGCGCCATCTCGGTCGAATGCAGGGCGTTGGCCAGCGTGTTCAGGCCGGGCTCACCCGCATGGCGGCGAAGGTATTCATCAAGGGAGTCTTCGACGCCGCGCAGCAGCTCGCTGGCATGGGCCAGGGCATCGGGAGGGATCATGTCGGAGTGGATGGAGAAGTAAGGCGTGGTGATGAGTTTGGAGGGTGGATCGGGGACGACTTTTTTCATGGTGACCTCTTGGACCGACTATGGAAGCAACCCACCCTTACTTCTCACAGTTAAGGGTGGCAGCCGAACGCGAGGTGAGAAGACCGTGCCAAGAGTATCCACGGCCAGACCGAAGTCTGCTCGCGCACGGCTGCCATAGCTGGAAGCCTCTCTTGGTTGGGACCGGGCTTCTCACACCCGATCGTCACAATGACGACTCGATGACGTTAACCCTGAGGCATTTCCCCGACAACACAGAAGCTTCCGAAGCACACGTAGGATACTTCCCAAAGTACTGGCCCTGAAGTATTGGGGGTTATCTTCAGATTTATCTTACGGCCACAAACCGCATTCGCGGGCAAGCCCGCTCCCACAGGATCCTGCATACCCCAGATAGTGTGATCGACTCGGTCCTTGTGGGAGCGGGCTTGCCCGCGAACAGGCCCGAACCGACAACATCAACATCAGCCCGCTTCACCGAAGCCAGCCATATCCCGAAACCATCCCCCATAGCTTCATCGGAGCAGTTCTAAAGCTATCGCTGCCCCATGGAAATTCGCCTAAAGCACCTTCCAAAAGCCACCTCAGCCCCCTGTGGGAGCGGGCTTGCCCGCGAACAGGCCCGCACCGACAACATCAACATCAACCCGCTTCACCGAGGCCAGCCATATCCCGAAACCATCTAGTGGCAGCAACAGCTCACCGTCACGCACGAGCGCAGCGCATTCTTCCGTAATTTCCATAACGCCCGGCTGGTGGTGCGGCACCTGCGTCAATCCGATCAGGAACAGGCCTGCCGATCACTGGCCTGGGTCGTCATGCCCGACCACCTCCATTGGCTGATCGAACTGAAAGCCGTGACCCTTGGCACCCTCATGCGGCGGTTCAAATCGCGTTCAAGCCACGCCTTGCGCAAGGCTGGGGTTCAAGGCGGGCGGATATGGCAGCCTGGGTATCAGGACCGGGCGCTTCGGCGGGAAGAGGATGTGCGTCGTGTCGCGAGGTACATCATTGCCAATCCACTGCGCGCAGGGCTGGTTACCAGCGTAGGGGATTATCCGCATTGGGATGCTGTGTGGCTGTGAGGCCACGGACGGAGCATGAGCGTGCAACACCTGAACCATCGCAATCGCGAGCACGTCGGAGCGCCGAACCGCCGCCCCACAGGTTCAGTGCAGACTTAAAGATGGCGCTCATACCTATGAAATGCCTAAAGACCACCGCAGCCCACTGTGTGAGCGGGCTTGCCCGCGAAGAGGCCGGTCCTGTCACCCGCGCTCCTTGGCTTTCAACAGGTCTAAAAAACCCGCCGAAGCGGGTTTTTCTGACGCATTACACCTTAGGCCAGCTCAGCGAAGCACGCTTCGATGATTGCCAGGCCTTTGTCCAGTTGCTCATCCGGTGCGGTCAGCGGCACCAGAATACGCAGGACGTTGCCGTAGGTACCGCAGGACAGCAGGATCAGGCCCTTGTCCCGCGCCTTGGCGACCACTTGCGACACGGCAGCGGCGTTCGGGGTCAACGAGCCTTTGGCATCGAAGACTTCGACCGCGATCATCGAGCCCAGACCACGCACATCACCGATGATCGGGTGCTTGTCCTGGATCTTCTTCAGGCCAGCGATCAGGCGCTCGCCAACAGCCTTGCTGCGATCGAGCAGGTTCTCTTCCTCGAACACTTCGATCACGGCCAGGGCCGCGGCGCAAGCGATCGGGCTACCAGCGTAGGTGCCGCCCAGGCCGCCTGGCGCGATAGCGTCCATGTACTCGGTCTTGCCGCAGACACCGGCCAGCGGGAAACCGCCAGCGATGGACTTGGCGAAGGTGGTCAGGTCAGGCGCGACGCCCATCTGTTCCATGGCGAAGAAGGTACCCGTACGGCCAGCGCCGGTCTG
This sequence comes from Pseudomonadota bacterium, assembly GCA_023388335.1. Lineage (GTDB taxonomy): Bacteria > Pseudomonadota > Gammaproteobacteria > Pseudomonadales > Pseudomonadaceae > Aquipseudomonas. The sequence goes on from JAEWGL010000071.1 coordinate 17,437, forward strand.
GACTTCGTCAGCGATCAGCAGGATGCCGTGCTGGTCGCACAGGGCACGCAGGCGCTCCATGAACGCCTTGGGCGCGGTGATGAAACCACCTTCACCCTGCACGGGCTCGACGATGATTGCCGCGATATCGCGTGGCTCGGCATCGTTCTTGAAGATCCGCTCGATGGAAGCGATCGAGTCGTCGATGCTCACGCCGTGCAGTTCGTTCGGGAAGATGGCGCGGAACACACCGCCTGGCATCAGGCCCATGCCCGCGGAGTACGGAACGACCTTGCCGGTCAGGCCCAGGGTCATCATGGTACGGCCGTGGTAGCCGCCGGTGAAGGCGATCACGCCGGCGCGGCCAGTGGCGGCACGGGCGATCTTCACGGCGTTTTCAACGGCTTCGGAGCCGCTGGTAACCAGCAGGGTCTTTTTATCGAAGTTACCTGGAACCTTGGCGTTGATCTTTTCGCACAGCTCGACGTACGGTTCGTAGGCCAGTACCTGGAAGCAGGTGTGGCTGACCTTGGTCAGTTGCTGCTGTACGGCGGCAACGACTTTCGGGTGCAAGTGGCCGGTATTCAGCACCGCAATACCGCCGGCGAAATCGATGAACTCACGGCCTTCAACGTCGATGACGGTGGCGTTGTTCGCGGTTTCGACGAAGATCGGGTGGATCTGGCCAACGCCACGTGGGACGGCGTTGACGCGGCGTTGCATCAGGGATTCGTTGGTCTTGCTCATATAGCCCTCATTGCGCCACGACACAGTGACGCTTTTATTCGGGGGTGGCTGGGATTCGATTGCGCGCAGCATGCGTTGATCGACCGGCGCAATGGCCCTGGCCACCAGGTGTCGCTATGTAAAAAAGGCCAGCGAGGCGTCGCTCTCGCGCCCCGCTGGCAGAGGTAAAACCTTAGGCTGTGATCAGACGCTGATGCACAGGTACTTGATCTCGAGGTAATCCTCGATGCCGTACTTGGAACCTTCGCGGCCCAGGCCCGAGGCCTTGATGCCGCCGAACGGCGCGACTTCGTTGGAGATCAGGCCGGTGTTGATGCCGACCATGCCGTATTCCAGGGCCTCGGCAACGCGGAACACGCGGCTCATGTCACGGGCATAGAAGTACGAGGCCAGGCCGAACTCGGTGTCGTTGGACATGGCGATGACTTCGGCCTCGTCCTTGAAGCGGAACAGCGGCGCCAGCGGGCCGAAGGTCTCTTCCTTGGCGACGGCGGCGCTCTTGGGTACATCGACCAGAATGGTCGGCTCGAAGAAGTTGCCCTCGATCAGGTTACCGCCGGACAGCACCTTGGCGCCTTTGCTGACGGCGTCCTGGATGTGCTCCTGGACCTTGGCGACGGCCTTGCCGTCGATCAGCGGACCGGTGGTGGTGCCGTCTTCCAGGCCGTTGCCGATCTTCAGCTTGGCCACCGCGGCCTTGAGCTTCTCGGCGAACGCGTCATAGACGCCGTCCTGTACGTAGATGCGGTTGGCGCAGACGCAGGTCTGGCCGTTGTTGCGGTACTTGGAGATGATCGCGCCCTCGACCGCCTTGTCCAGGTCAGCATCGTCGAACACGATGAACGGGGCGTTGCCGCCCAATTCCAGGGACACCTTCTTGATGTCCTTGGCGCATTCTTCCATCAGCTGGCGACCGATTTCGGTGGAGCCAGTGAAGGACAGCTTGCGCACGATGGAGTTGCCGGTCAGCTCGCTGCCGATGTCGCCGGCGCTGCCGGTGACCACGCTGAACACGCCAGCCGGGATGCCGGCACGGGTGGCCAGCTCGGCCAGGGCCAAGGCAGAGTATGGGGTCTGCGAAGCGGGCTTGAGGACCATGGTGCAGCCAGCGGCCAGGGCCGGGCCGGCTTTACGGGTGATCATCGCAGCCGGGAAGTTCCACGGGGTGATGGCCGCGGTCACGCCGATCGGCTGCTTGATGACGATCAGGCGCTTGTCTGGCTGGTGGCCTGGGATGGTGTCACCGTAGACGCGCTTGGCCTCTTCGGCGAACCACTCGATGAACGAGGCGGCGTAGGCGATTTCGCCCTTGGCTTCGGCCAGCGGCTTGCCTTGCTCGGTGGTCATCAGGCGAGCCAGGTCGTCCTGGTTCTCGATCATCAGCTCGAACCAGCGGCGCAGCTTGTTCGAACGCTCCTTGGCGGTCAGCGCGCGCCAGGCCGGCAGGGCCTTGTCGGCCGCTTCGATGGCCCGGCGGGTTTCGGCGGCGCCCATCTTCGGCACGGTGCCGATGACTTCACCGGTAGCCGGGTTCGTCACCTTGATGGTCTGACCGTTGTCCGCATCCAGCCATTCACCGTTGACGAAGGCTTGCTGGCGGAACAACTGAGCGTCTTTAAGCTGCATGTCGGCTTCCCTTAACAGCCCCGTGCCGGCACGGAGCGAATTATAGATTGTTGAAAGTCACACACCGGGCTGAAGTGTTCAGCACCCGTTTGAAATCTCAAACGAATCCTAGGGTCTGCTGGGGTAAAGGACAATAGTCTGTTCGAAAAAAAGAACGAACGGTTCTATAGCCGCCTTCCCCTGTAGGCGCTGGCTTGTCCAGCGCCTACAGGTTATATGGCAGCGGGGGTACGTTCAGAACGCGCGGTCGAGGTCGATGACCAAGGCGCGATAGCCGACGCTACCCGGCTGGCGGCTGTGGACCTTGAGCTCTACCTGCACCTGCTGGGTACCGCGCTTGACCTCGTTGAGCACGGTGGTGGTGAGTTTCTCAGGCGTCAGGTAATTCACCGAGGCCGAATAGATGAACTGGGTGTCGGTGTCGGCGCGGTAGGCGACCACCGAGGTGATCGGGCTGTACCACTCATCCCCGCGTTCCTTGCCGTACTGCCACACCTGCTCGACCGTGCCCCGGGCCTCATCAATGCGGTACTCGACGGCGCGGCTGTAGTTGCCGGTGAGCTTGGTCGTTTCGAAATCACGGCCCCAGCCATTGTCGAACACGGTCAAGGTATCGTGCCCAGTCAGCCAGGCGGTGTGCTGGGTCCAGGACCATTCGAAGCCTTCGCCGAGCGGCGTCAGCACCTTGTCCTGCAGGTGCGCGGGCCATCCTTGAGGCGAGGCGAGGATCCACTTCACGTCTTTATCACGGCCAATCTTCACCACGCCCTGGTGCCGGGCGGAAATGATGATGCTGTCGTCGCTGGCGTCGTAGTCGATCGAGTTGACATGCGCCCAGTTGCGCCCGGTCCCGACCCCCGGGGTATCGCCAAAGGGCAGGTCGCCTTCGAGCAGCTCGTTGGCGAGCACGCTGTCCTGCTTCTGCACCCCCTCAGGCAGCTGGATGGCGGCCTTGCCAAGGGTTTCCAGCAGCTCGCCACGGTACGGGTCGAGGATCTGGTTCAGGTCCCAGAAGTCCAGCACGTCGCCGGCTTCATCGACCTCGATGATGTGGTCGCGGATCGAACGCACGCGCTTGCCGTCCGGGCGCCGGTAGTCGCTGGTGCCCACCCTTAGCAGGTAGCTGCCGTTGCCGGTCTCGCGGATCTCGTGGGAGAAGTCGGCGAACTTGTCCGGCAGGTTGCGCTGCCAGATGCGTCGGCCGAGCAGGTCGAACTTGGAGTAGGTCTGGCCCTGGCCCCAGATCAGCTTGCCGTCGCGGGTCTGCTGGAAGCCCATGGTGCCGCCCAGGCTGTCGCGGCGGTTGGAGTCGTGGATCTGCTCGATGTCCAGGTACCAGCGCACGTCGCCGTTGCTGTCGGCAATCCAGTTGTTGCCGACCTGATCCCATTCGGCGGCGCCGCCCAGGGCGTTCCATTTGAAGGCACGGCCTCCCGGGATATCGCCCAGCAAGTGGTTGAACAGGTACAGGC
>JAEWGL010000178.1 GCA_023388335.1 Pseudomonadota bacterium
ATGGCGAACGGCTGTACCGCACCGGCGACCTGGTGCGCTACCGCGAGGACGGCGCTATCGACTACCTCGGCCGCCTGGACCACCAGGTGAAGATCCGCGGCCAGCGCATCGAGCTGGGCGAGATCGAAACGCGCCTGCTGGAGTTGCCGCAAGTGCGCGAAGCCGTGGTCCTGGCTCAACCCGGCGCCGCCGGCCAGCAGTTGGTGGGCTATGTCCTGGCCGCCGCGGCTGACCCGCAGGCCGACCAACAGGTAGCACTGCGTGAGCGGTTCAAGGCGCACCTCAAAGCCAACCTGCCCGAGTACATGGTGCCCACCCAGTGGGTGCTGCTCGAGCAATGGCCGCTCAGCCCCAACGGCAAACTGGACCGCAAGGCCCTGCCGGTACCGCAAGCGGCTCAATCGCAACACCTCTACATGGCGCCGCAAAGCCCGCTCGAATGCCAACTGGCAGCGATCTGGCAGGACGTGCTCAAGCTCGAGAAGGTCGGCCTGAACGATCACTTCTTCGAGCTGGGCGGCCACTCTCTTCTCGTCGTGAGCCTGGTTTCACGCATTCAACTCGAGCTTGGTATGAAGGCAACCGCGCAATTGATTTTCCACTATCCGACCCTTGGCGAACTCGCCCATCAGCTGGAGCTAGGCGGCGAAGGCATGGATGACTCGACCTTGAGCCAGCTGGAAAGCCTGCTCGACGAAATGGAGGAGGTGTGATGGATCGTTCTACCGCGTTGCGCATCGCCAAGCGTTTCATTGCCCTGCCGCTGGACAAGCGTCGCCAGTACCTGGAGAAGATGGCCGAGCAGCAGGTCTCGCCGGCCAACCTGCCGATCCCCGAGATGCGCAACGAGCTCGACAGCCTGCCGCTGTCCTACGCCCAGGAGCGCCAGTGGTTCCTCTGGCAGCTGGAGCCGGACAGCGCCGCCTACCATATCCCCACCGCATTGCGCCTGCGCGGACGCCTGAACGTCGACGCCTTGCAACAGGCGTTCGATGCCTTGGGCGAGCGCCATGAAACCCTGCGCACCACCTTCGTCCTGGACGGTGAGCGGCCATGCCAGCAGGTCCATGCGCGGCTGCCGGTGGCGATCGACCGGTTGGTGTTGCCAGTGCTCGGCGAGCCTGCCGAGTGTGAGGCGCGCATCCAGGCCCTGATCGAGCAGCAGGTCGCGCTGACCTTCGACCTGGAGCATGGCCCACTGGTGCGCGTCGGCCTGCTGCAGCTGGCCGAGGATGAACACGTGCTGGTGATGGTCCAGCACCATATCGTCTCCGATGGCTGGTCGATGCAGGTGATGGTCGACGAGCTGGTGCAACTGTACCTGGGGTTCCACGAACAGCGCCCGGTAACACTGCCTGAACTGGCCATCCAGTACGCCGATTACGCGCTCTGGCAGCGGCGCTGGATGGAGGCCGGTGGCAGCGAGCAACAGCTCGCTTACTGGCGCGAGCAACTGGGCGAGCGCCAGCCCGTGCTGGAACTGCCCACCGACCACGCGCGCGCAGCGCAGCCCAGCCACCGTGGTGCGCGTCTCGACCTGCCGCTCGACCGTCAGCTTAGCGAGGCCCTGCAGACCCTGGCGCAGCAAGAGCAGGTCACGCTGTTCATGCTGCTGCTGGCGTCGTTCCAGGTCCTGCTGCACCGCTACAGCGGCCAGACCGACATCCGCGTCGGCGTGCCCACGGCCAACCGCAACCGCGTGGAAACCGACCGCTTGCTGGGCTTCTTCGTCAATACCCAGGTGCTGCGCGCTGAGGTCGAAGGGCCGCGGGCCTTCCGCGAGGTGCTGCAACAGGTCAAGCAGGCGGTCCTGGGCGCCCAGGCGCACCAGGACCTGCCTTTCGAGCAACTGGTCGAGGCCCTGCAACCCGACCGCAGCCTGAGCCACAGTCCGCTGTTCCAGGTGATGTACAACCACCAGCGCGAGGACCGTCAGGCCCGCAACAATCGCGCCCGGCAGCTGCCGGGCCTGAGCATCGAAGGCCTGTTCTGGGAAAGCCACAACGCCTCGTTCGACCTGACCCTGGACACGGTCGAAGGCGAGCATGGCCTGTGGGCCTCGTTGACCTACGCCAGCGACCTGTTCGACGCTGCCACCATCGAGCGGATGGGTGGCCATTGGCTGACCCTGCTGCGCGGCATCGTCGCCGACCCCACGCACTGCATCGCTGAACTGCCGCTGCTCGATCAGGCCCAGCTCGAGCACCTGCTGGTCGAGCGCAACGCACCTGATCCGCGCCATGTCCAAGGCCCGTTGGTGCACCAGCGCATTGCCGAACTGGCAACCCAGACGCCGGACGCCACGGCACTGCTGTTCGGTGAGCAGCGCATGAGTTTCGCCGAACTGGACCAGCAGGCCAATCGCCTGGCCCATGCCCTGATCGGCGCCGGTGTCGGGCCCGAAGTGCTGGTGGGCATCGCCCTGGAGCGTGGCCTGCAGATGGTGGTCAGCCTGCTGGCGGTGCTCAAGGCCGGTGGCGCCTACACCCCGCTCGACCCGCAATACCCCGGCGAGCGCCTGGCCTACCTGATGCAGGACAGCGGCATGGCCCTGCTGCTCAGCGACAGTGACCTGCTGCAGCGCCTGCCGGTGCCAGAAGGCCTGCTGAGCCTGGCGCTCGACACCCTGGAACTGGCCGAGCAACCTGGCCATGACCCGCAGGTAGCGGTGGCGGCCGAGCACCTGGCCTATGTCATCTATACCTCCGGCTCCACCGGCCTGCCCAAGGGCGTGGCGGTCGCCCATGGACCGATCGCCATGCATTGCCGGGCGATCGGCGCCCGTTACGAAATGAGCGCCGGCGATTGCGAGCTGCATTTCATGTCGTTCGCCTTCGACGGCGCCCATGAGCGCTGGCTGACCGCGCTGACCCACGGCGCCTCGCTGCTGATCCGCGACCCGCAGCTGTGGACCCCGGAGCAGACCTACGCCGCCATGCACGCCTACGGCGTGACCGTGGCGGCGTTCCCGCCGGTGTATCTGCAACAGCTGGCCGAGCATGCCGAGCGCGACGGCAACCCGCCTGCGGTGCGGGTCTATTGCTTCGGTGGCGATGCCGTGGCCGAGGCCAGCTACGCCCTGGCCCGGCGCGTGCTGCGCCCGACCTATATCATCAACGGCTATGGCCCGACCGAGACGGTGGTTACCCCGTTGATCTGGAAGGCCGCCGAGCACGACTGCTGCGGCGCGGCCTACGCGCCCATCGGTGACCGTGTCGGTGAGCGTCGCGCCTATGTCCTGGACGCCAACCTGAGCGTGCTGCCGCTGGGCATCCCGGGGGAGCTCTACCTCGGCGGCCAGGGCCTGGCCCGCGGCTACCTGAAACGTCCGGCAATGACCGCCGAGCGCTTTGTGCCGGACCCGTTCGGCGACGGCGCCAGGCTCTACCGCAGCGGCGACCTGGTGGCCCAGCGTGGCGACGGAATCATCGATTACCTGGGGCGCATCGACCGCCAGGTGAAAATACGTGGCTTCCGTGTCGAACTGGGCGAGGTCGAGGCGCGCCTGCTCGAGTTCCCCGGCATCCGCGAGGCAGTGGTCGTGGCCTGCGAGGGCCCCAGCGGCCAGCAACTGGTTGGCTATGGGGTGCCGGACACCGCCGACCTGCTGCTGGTCGACAGCGCCCGTGAAGGCCAATTGCGCGAGGCGTTGCGTACCCACCTCAAGCAGTGCCTGCCGCACTACATGGTGCCGGCACATCTGGTGCTGCTGGCCAGCCTGCCGCTGACGCCCAACGGCAAGGTCGACCGCAAGGCTTTACCACAACCTGACCTCAACGCCTTGCAGCAGGCCTACCAGGCACCGCAGACGCCGCTGCAACGGCAGATTGCCGACATCTGGCAACAGGTGCTCAAGCTGGAGCGGGTCGGGATCGCGGACAACTTCTTCGAACTGGGGGGCGACTCGATCGTCTCCATCCAGGTGGTCAGCCGGGCACGCGCCGAAGGCATCCACTTCACCCCCAAGGACCTCTTCCAGCACCAGACGGTGATGGGGCTGGTCCGGGTTGCCCAGGTGGGCGGGCCGTCCCTGGTGATCGACCAGGCGCCAGTGCTCGGACCGACGCCCTTGCTGCCGGTGCAGCAGCTGTTCCTTTGCGATGCCGTCCCTGAGCGTCACCACTGGAACCAGTCCCTGCTGCTCAAGGCCACCGCAGCGCTGGATGGCGAGCTGCTGGAACGCGCCCTGCAGGCGATGGTGCGTCACCACGATGCGTTGCGCCTGTCATTCATCGACGAGGACGGCCGATGGTCGGCGCACTACCGCGGTGTCGAGGATGCCCAGGCCCAGGCGCTGTTGTGGCGGGTCGAGGTGGCCGATGTGCAGGCGTTGGAGGCGGCCTGCGAGCGCGCCCAGCGTAGCCTCGACCTGGTCGACGGCCCCTTGCTGCGGGCCATGCTCGCGCAGTTGCCCAGTGGCGAGCAGCGGCTGCTGCTGGTGATCCATCACCTGGCGGTCGACGGTGTGTCCTGGCGTATTCTCCTGGAGGACCTGGGCGGCACCTATGCACGGTTGCTCGCCGGTCAGCCGATTGCACTGCTGGCCAAGACCAGTGCCTTGAGGACCTGGGCCGAGCGCCTGCAAGACTGGGCGCTGTCTGCTGAACGCCAGGCCCAGGTACAGCAATGGCAAGACTGCCTGCACGATGCGCCACAGGACTTGCCACGTGACCGTGCCAGCGATGACCTGGCCAGCAGCCGTGCCTGCCGGGTGCACACGCGCCTGGACGCCAGTGCCACGCGCCAGCTGCTGCAGGCCTGCAACGGCAGCTACCGCACCCAGGTCAACGACCTGCTGCTGGCCGCCCTGGCGCGGGTGATGGTGCGCTGGAGCGGCGAAACCTCGCTGCTGCTGCAGATGGAAGGCCATGGTCGTGAAGCGTTGTTCGACGATGTCGACCTGAGCCGTACCCTGGGTTGGTTCACCAGCGTATTCCCGGTGTTGCTGACCCCGGCGCCGGACATGGCCGGCTCGATCAAGCAGGTCAAGGAACAACTGCGTGCCATCCCCGACAAGGGCCTGGGTTTTGGCGTCCTGCGTTTCCTCGGCGATGACGCTGCCCGAGCCGCCCTGGCGGCGTTGCCAAGCGCCCGCCTGACCTTCAACTACCTGGGGCAGTTCGACGCCAGCTTCGCTGACGCCGAGGAAGGTCTGTGGTTGCCGGCCGCCGAGTCTGCTGGGGCCGAGCACAGCGAACACGCCCCGCTGGGCAACTGGCTGACCCTCAACGGTCAGGTCTATGACGGTCAACTGAGCTTGGGTTGGAGCTTCAGCAAAGCGCAGTACGACAAAGCCACCGTCCAGCATCTGGCCGACCAGTACGCACAAGAGCTTCATGCGCTGATCGCCCATTGCACTGAGCCGGACCATGTCGGCGTGACGCCTGCGGACTTCCCCTTGGCCGGCCTGAGTCAGCGCCAGCTTGACAGTGTGTCGGTCCCGGCAAGCCAGATCGAGGACATCTACCCGCTGTCGCCAATGCAACAGGGCATGCTGTTCCACAGCCTCTACGAACAGGGCGAGAACGGCTACATCAACCAGATGCGCATGAACGTCAGCGGCCTGGACCCAGAGCGTTTCCGCCAGGCCTGGCAGCAAGTGCTGGAGCAGCATGAAATCCTGCGCACCCGCTTGCTCTGGAACCTGGGCGATCAGCCTTTGCAACTGGTCCATAAATCGTTGCCGATGCCGATGCGCATCGAAGATCTTCGCGATGCCGCCGACCTGGAGGCAGCGCTGGAGGCACTGGCGCGGCGTGAACATGACGAAGGCTTCGACCTCGGCCGCGCGCCGCTGATGCGCCTGGTGCTGGCGCGCACCGCGGAGGATCGCCACCACTTGATCTACACCAGCCATCACATCCTCATGGATGGCTGGAGCAGCGCGCAGCTGATGGGCGAGGTGCTGCAGCATTACACAGGCCAGGCACCGGCTGGCGCGCCGGCCCGCTTCCGTGACTATATCGACTGGCTACAGCGCCAGGATCAGGCCCAGTGCGAGGCCTTCTGGAAAACCCAATTGGCTGCACTGCAGGCGCCGACCCTGCTGGCCGCCGCAGTGGCGGGGCAGGTGCAGGCCGGCACTGGCCATGACGATTTCCATGCCCGCTTGAACGCGGCGCAGACCCAGCGCCTGCAAGCCTGCGCGCGCCAGCACAAGGTGACCGTCAATACCCTGGTCCAGGGCGCCTGGCAGCTGCTGCTGCAACGCTACACGGGCCAGGCCTGCGTGGCCTTCGGCGCGACCGTGGCCGGGCGGCCGGCGGCCTTGGCCGGTGCCGGACAGATGATCGGCCTGTTCATCAATACCTTGCCGGTGCTGGGTACTGCGCCGGCTGGATTGGCCCTGGACGCTTGGCTGCGGCAGGTGCAGGACACCAACCTGGCCGCGCGCGAGTACGAGCACACCGCCCTCAACGCCATCCAGCGTTGGGCCGGGCAGGGCGGCGAAGCCCTGTTCGACAACATCCTGGTGTTCGAGAACTACCCGATCTCCGAGGCCCTGGAGCAGGGTGCGCCGCAGGGTCTGGCGTTCAGCGACATTTCCAGCGTGGTGCGGACCAACTACCCCCTGACCGTGGCGGTCAACCTGGGACAGACCTTGTCGCTGCACTACAGCTACGCCTGTGCCCATTACGATGAGGCAACCATTGGCCAATTGAACCGGCACTTGCTTAACCTGTTGCTGCAGATCGTCGACAGCCCGGCCCAGGCGCGGGTAGCGGATCTGGAGCTGCTGGCGGCGGCGGAGCGGCAGACGCAGGTGCAGGCCTGGAACGCCATCCCGGCGATTCACTATGGCGTCGACGCTCATGTGCACGCCTTGTTCGAACAACAAGCGCAGCGCACCCCAGAGGCCACCGCGCTGGTCTTCGCCGGCCAGCCGCTGAGCTACCAGGCACTCAACGCCCAGGCCAACCGCCTGGCCCGGTGCTTGATCGACCTGGGCGTGGGCCCGGACGTGCCCGTGGGCATCGCCTTGCAGCGCAGCGTG
>JAEWGL010000040.1 GCA_023388335.1 Pseudomonadota bacterium
GGTGTAGACACTGTGCTGCAGCACCGGCTGGCCCTCACCGAGAAACTCCACGCGTGCACTCTTGCGCTGCGCCGCGCCAGGCGCGGCGGCCACTTCGGTGCTGAAGCAGTGGATAATCTGCGGCTGGTTGAGCAGGAAGGCCACGTCGAAGGTGCCCGATGCCGGCAGCTTGACGGTCGAGCCGTACACCCCCGGCGACACCTCGCGCAGGCTACGGTCGATGACGATCGCCGCACGGGCCTGGTGACCCCGGTTGTTGTAGCCGGACATCGGCGCGTTCATGCCTTCGGCATAGAAGTAGGTGGTGTTGTCCACCGGGTTCACCACGAACACCGAGTTGTCGTCGCGGGCCACGCTCAAGCCTTGGGCCAGCGGCAGGTCGCCGGCCTGGCGCGGCGCGGCGGGCCCGGCCTCGAAACCCTGGACGATCGGCTCGCGGCCCTCGCCCAGGCTACCCAGATTGATCATGCTCACCTTGGGCGAGGCCAGCCCGCGCACGTAGGCATAGCCCTTGGTGAAGGTCAGCTGATAGGGCTCGGCCGCCACCGGAATACGGTGGATCAGTCGGTCACTGCTGGCATCGATGACCAGCGCCTGGCTTTCCACGGTATTGAGGACGATGCCGTAGCGTCCATCGCCGCTGAAACGCATCGGCCCCAGGCCCTGCTCGGCCTGGACCTTGTGCCGCGGCCGGTGGCTCTGGGCATCGATGACGCTGATGCTGCCCTCGCGGCCGTCGGCGACGTAGACCGCCTGGGACAGCGCCGAGTAGGCCACCGACAGCGGGTGCGGCCCCACCTCCAGGGTCTTGACGATGCGCATCTCGGCGGCGTCGATGACACTCAGGGTGCCGCTGTCGCGGTTGCTGACGAAGGCATAGCGTGAATCGGCGCTGAAGGCGATCTCGTGGTGGCCGCTGCCGGTGTTGAAGAACTTCAGGGTGCTGCGGCTGGGCACGTCGATCACTGTGACCCCACTGTGGCCAGGGTCCTGGCTGTTGTTGCCGACCCACAGCCGGCGCTGGTCCGGCTGCAAGGCGACGCGTAGCGGCTGCTCGCCGGCGTCCAGGGTGGCCACGCGACGGAAGGTCTCGGTGTCGATCACCGCGACCTGGCCACGCTCGGGCATCGAGACGAACACCTGGCGGTCATCGCTGGCCGCCACCCAATCCATTGGCCGCCCCGGCAGCGCGATGCGTGCCAGGGTGCTGGTCACCCCGCCCACCGAGACCGTCGGGTCGATCACGGTCAGGCTGGCGTCCTTGTTCAGCACAAGCAGGAAGTAGCTGTTGAGGTCGAGCAACGGGCGCGCACCGATGCTGCTCTTGAGAAACAGCGCCACCCGCGCCTTGCAGCTGGCGTCGCGATCGCCGGTCGGCGCGCTCTGCGCCGGGTCCAGCCAGGCCCCAGGCGCCATGCCAGACAGCGGCTGGCCGCTGTTCTGCTCGGTCACCTTGAAGCGGATATTGGCGAAGCTGTCTTCACGCAGCTCGCCGCCCTCCAGTGGCCGTGCCTCGAACTGCACGGTCACTCCATCCCTGCTGAGCCGATGCAGGGCCTGTGGATCAGGCGATGCCTGCAGCAGCTCCTGCGGATCGAACCAGAGCTTTTCATACGCCACGCCCAGGCCGATCAGCGCTACCCCCAACACTACCCCCAGGTACGCAGGGCGTTTTTTCTTGTCCATGCCCGTGTTCCCCTTTTCTTATTGCGCCGGGGCCGTGGCCGGCGGCGCTTCGTTGGTCACCCGCAGCAGGCCCCAAAGCCCGGAGGTGTTGCCGTAGGCGGCGTAGTCGCGGAACAGGTAGTCACCAGGCACTGCGTTCGCGCCCCCAGCGCTGGGCAGCATGAAGCTGAAGTGCGCCGCCGGCAGTACGCTCTCCTGGGCACCGATGTACATCGACATGGGGTTGTAGCCGAAGCGCACCGAGCCGATGCCCGGCAGGCCCATCGGGTAGCCGTCGAGGTCGTTCTTCTCGGCCTGGTAGGCGTGCAGCGGCCACAGGTGCCCGTCGAGCTGGTAGGTGATCCCGCGGCTGCCACCACTGGGCATCACTACATGGTTGCGCACCGGCTGGCCCGGCTTGGCCCAGAGCACCGGGGTCTGCGGGTCACCGCCGACCAGGGCGTTGCTGTAGGCCATGTGGGCGTTCGACACATCGCCGAAACCGTTGCCACCGGCACGCCCGAACGGCGCATCCGGGGCCAGGCCGAAGCGCAGCCACAGCGGCTCGGTCTTGTAGTTGATGGCCATGTTGCCGTTGTCTTTCGGATCACCTGGCACGCCGTTGCCCTCGGTGGCGATGCCTTCGACTGGCCGACCATCGGCCCAGCGCATGTTCAAGGCACGCTGCCAGACGGTGACGAAGTCGCGGTAGGCCGCCTGCCCGCTGACCTGCACCGTGGCGGAGGCGCGACTGGCGGCGTCTTCGGTCCAGGTGGCGGTCTGCGGCAGGATGCTCATGGCACCCACCAGGCCTTTCTGCGGCTGCTTGATGACATCGGCCGGGGTCAGGTTCAGGCCGCCGAACTCGATGGCCGTGGTGTTGATGTTGTCCACGGTGCGGCCCAGCTGGACCACCGGCTTGCCTTCACGCTCCAGGTGCCCGGCGTAGTACTGGTACACCTTGCTCGGGTAGGCACCGCTGCTGCCAGCGCGCGGCGGCACGGTCTGCGTCGGGTTGAGGCCGACGTTGACGCCGTCGGACTTGGTGATGTCATAGCTGAGCAACTGGGCGTGCAGGCCGATGTGGCTGGACGGGCGCATCAGGTTGTTGTTGAAGGCGGTGGAGCCTTCGCTGCCATGACGGTCACGCTTGACCACGTTCTGCATCACCGCGGTGCTGGCCAGGTCCGGCATGACCAGTGGCAGGCGGTTCTCCAGGGTCACGCTGATGCAGTCGCCGGCATTGGCGCGCAGCACCAGCGGTTCGACCGGCACGCCAGGCTTGAGCTTGCCGCTGACCGGGTCGAGGTCGGCCTTGCGCACGTAGAGCACGCCGGTCGGGTCGTGCAGCGGCGCGCTGTGGCCACCGATGGTGAAGGTTTCGCCGTCTTCCTCGTCGACCACCGTGGTCTGCGCAATGGCGGTGCGGCGGCTGTTGAATACCAGCGTCCCGCCATCGGCCTTGAGCGGGCCGCCGACGTGCTGGCCGATGCCCGCAGGGTCGGCGATGCTCACCCCATGGCGGTTCTCCAGGATGTCGTTGGCCAGCGCCGCGACCACCTCATAGCTGCGCTTGACCGTTGGCCGGGTGCCGATGCCGTTAGGATTGGCGGTGTAGCGCGGGCAGATGCCGTCGAAGGCCACGGTGTTACGCGCGGCCACCGGCTGCGGGTTGTTGGGCAACGGGAAGAGGTCGTTGCGCTGCGCGGTGTAGTTGCGCATTACGCCCCAGATGCCGTTCCAGTAGCCCTCCAGGGCCGCATCCAGCGAGTACATGTAATCGCCATTGACCGCCGCGGCGCTGGAGATCATCGACACCGGCGCCATGAAGCCCATCTGCTCGGAGATGCCAACCATCTGCGAGGCCTTCCAGCCCGAGTTGGAGCTGTTGCCGAAGCCGGAGCCGTTCTGCAGCCACTTGACGCCGTGCAGCGTGACGTTGTGCTCCTCTTCATGACCACCGGCGTGCATGCGCAGGCGCACGTTGTCGCCCGAATAGGTGCGCAGCATGGGCGTGAACGGATCGCCAGGCTCGGTGCCTTTGTTGATGTGCGGCGGGAACAGCGTGGTGCCGCCGGTCGGACCGACCGCCGAAGTGATCGCCGAAGGCGCCAGGTTCATCGCCGGGATGGCGCGGTCGGTACGGCTTTGCATGGCATAGGCCAGGTCGCCGGCCAGGCCGTCGGCCTGCATGCCGCGCTTGCCGTCCGGGGCGACCTTGTTGGGGTCGAAGACGCGCAGGGCCAGCGGTTCGTTGCGGTAGTTGACGACGAACATCCCTGGGTCATCCACCGAAATCGCCTGCGGGCAAGGCCGGTTTGGGCAACCTGGGGCCAGGCCGCCACGGGACTCGACCACCGATTCCAGCAGGTTGGAAGCCTTCTGCCGGACCGGCGGGTTGATGGCGTAGCGGAAGCTGTCGCGGGTGGCCGGGAATGCCTGAGCGTTGGGCACGCCGTCTGGCCCGGCGCCCACGTATACGCCCGCTTCATAGGCATGCTGGAAGTCGCTGTACTCCAGGAAGAACTCGCGGTAGCTGTCGTTGCGGCCATCACCGTCATGGTCGCCGGTCTTGATCACCGCCTGCCAGGAGGTCGGGCCGCCGTCCTGGCGCACGGCTGGGTTGTACAGCTGCTCGCCGGTCTCGGCGTGGTACCAGGTGGAGTTGGCGGGCTCGGCCAGCACGGTGGCGTACAGCCCCAGTTGCTGGTGGGTCGATGGGCCGAGGTGGTCGTGGGTGAAGATGGTGCCCAGGCCACGGTCGACGTTGTGCACGTTGACCAACGGGTCGGCGAACCAGCGTTGCATGCCCGTGCGCGCGCCCAGCCAGTCGGCACGCCCGTAGCGACCGAAGAACGGGTGCTGCTTGGCTTTCGGACAGGCTGGGCTGCCATTGCGCGCATCACCCTCGGTGCACTGGTTGAACTCGCGGATGGCATGGATACGCTCGACCACGCTGCCGGGCGAGAGAATGCCATCCTCGTAGTTCCAACCGTTGGCCGAGCCGTCGGCGGCGGTCAGGTCCCACTTGGGCAGGTGGATATGCTGGCCGATCACGTCGGTTGGCGTGCGTACCTGGTAGTCGTCCATCTCATAGAAGGACGGGATCAGGTTGGTCTGTTGGTACATGGTGCAGTCGAAGGTGTTCATGCGCATCACCAGCGGCTCTGGCGGTCGCTGCTTGGTGATCACCGGCCAGGCATCCTCCCAGAGGGCGATGATGCGCGCCTGCGGGAAGTGATAGCCGACCTTGTTGTATACCGCGTCGAACTGGATGTTGGCGCCTTTGTAGATACGCGGACTGTCAGCGGTAAAGGCCGAGGTGCCACGGAAGCTCATGCCGTCCAGGCCTTCGCCGCTGGCATATTCACCCGCGCCACCGGACTGGGTCAGGCGCTTGCCGCGGTCGTCCATGCACGGCTCGAAGAACGGCGCGCCAGCGGTCGGCAAGGCGCCGTTGGTGCGGAAGCTGCGCGGCACCACTTGCTTGCCGGGCAACAGCGCGTAGCTGGGATGATCGGCCTTGGCGTGATACTGCATGGCCGCCTGCTCGACCTCGGTGCCTTCTTCGGGCAGGTAGATCGCCTTGGCCTTGGTCAGCACCTTGGAGAAGTCCAGCGCCGTGGTGGTGACGTCGGCGTGGCCGCCCGCGGCAACACCGTCCAAGGCATGACGGCCCAGGCCGCCATCCCAGCCATCGACCTGGTTGGCGTCGAGGTTGGCCCACAGGGCCTTGCCGCTGTTCTTGAGGTCGCGCGCCATGGCGGAGTCGAGCATGTCCAGCGGTGGGGTCGGCGGACGCTGGCCGACACTGCTTTCCATGCCGCCGATCCAGAACGGGAAGCCCGGGTTCTTCAGGCTGCCGTCGGCGTTGCGGTTGCTCTCGCTGCGGTCGACCAGGGCCAGGGAGCCGAGTACGCGAGGCGCTTGGCCCTCGTGTGGGTGGTCATCGCCCTGCTCTTCATCATGTTCCGAGTCTTGGTCGTGTTCGGCGACCAGCTGCTCGGCGAGTTTGGGCACCACGGCAACTTTGCCGGGCATCGGCGCCATGGCCTTGCCCGGCAATGGCACGATCGCCGGAATCGGCGTACCGGCGACGATCTCGCCATCGGGCAGGGCCCGGGCACCGGCGGCCGGCTTGCCGTTGCGCAAGGCGAACGGCGTGCTGTGGTAGCCCTGCTCGCTTTGCCCGCTGACTTCCAGGCGGGTGCCTTCCTCGAACACGTCGTGAATCCGCCACATCGCCCACATGCCTTGGGCAAAATGCGGGTAGAAGTGGCAGTGATAGATGGCATCGCCCGCCACGCGGTTGCGGTTGCCCGAGCCGCCGTTGGCGATTTCATAGGTGTAGCCGGTACCTGGGCCGATGCCCTGGGCATCGATGTAGTCGGAGTTGTCGTCGTTGGGGTTGAACAGCCACTGGTGCCCGTGCAGGTGGAAGATGTGCTGCTCGTGGCCGTTGTGGCTGTTGCGGAACTTGACGAAGTCGCCAATGTAGCTGTGGGCAACGTTGGACGGCTCGGCCGGGTACAGCGCCATGTTGGCCTTGATGCCGACCTGGTCGGGACGCGGGATTTCGCCGGGGCGGATGTTTTCCAGGCCGACGTTGGCCGGGACGTCCACCAGCATCGCTACGTCGCCTACGGTGTGGGCACTGAGGAAGAACTCTTCGTAGGCGCAGGACAGGCAATCGTGCATGGGTCCCACGCCCAAGCGGTTGGCCACCACCTCGGCGCCCATGCCGCCGGAGCCATAGTTGATCATGAACGAATCGCGGGTCGGCTCGAGCACATGGCCCATCACCGGATCAGCCCAATAGCCGGGGAACGCCTGCGTCGCGGCGACCTCGTCGGCGAACTGCGAGGCGAAGTCGCGGAAGGCTTCCAAGCGGTTGGGCAGCGCTGGGTTGCGCTTGTTGACGCTTTCCAACGGATAGGTGTTGCGCGGGAAGCTACCATCGGGGTTGGGGCCCATGACGATGGCGTCGGACTCGCTGTTGATGATCTCGTTGCCGTTGACCATGGCGATGATCGGCAGGCCGGCCTTGCCTTCGGCGATCCATGGTTGGACCTGAGGGTAGCGAGCGTCATAGTCGATCACCGGCTGGCCGGTGGGCGCGCGGCTGCTGGTGGTCAGGCGCATTTCCTCTTCGGTCAGGGTGTTGCGGTAGGTGCGTCCACCTTTGGGCACCACCACCACTTGGCCGAACAGGCCGTTGGCCACGTTGCCGGCATTGCCCTCGCCGCCGAACGTCGCGCCATGGCTGGTGGCCGCAAAGGCCCCCTCGCGTTCGGCGTAGAGGGTGTAGCTGCGGGTGGCGCCCGGCGCGATGAGGAAGTTGCCGTTGCGCCCGGCATTGGTGGCGATGTCGGCGATGCTGTTGACCGCCTGCATGCCATTGACCTGGAAGCCGACGTGGCGGTCGCTGACCTGTTCGTCGGCGACGAAGTGTTCACCCCCGCCATCATTCGCGTCCGGCGTCTCGGCGCCCTCTTCCTCCTCCTCACCCTCGACCTCGTTCTCGTTCTCGTCGTGGTCGATGCCATGCTTGTTCGGGTTGGCCTGGTAAGCCAGCAGGTTGGTCAGGTTGACCGTCAGGCACTCACCCGCCGCCACCCGCAACACGATCGGCCGAGGCCGCTTGTCCGGGCGCAAGGTGACCTTGCCCGGCACTGCCGCGCCGCCCTTGCTCAGCGGAACCTGATATTCATCCACCACATCCTGTTGCAGCGCAAACATCATGCCATTGGCGTTTTGCGCGCCCAGGCGGTTGAACATCAGTGGCTGGTCCAGCGCCACGACATTGG
Source organism: Pseudomonadota bacterium (assembly GCA_023388335.1). GTDB lineage: Bacteria > Pseudomonadota > Gammaproteobacteria > Pseudomonadales > Pseudomonadaceae > Aquipseudomonas. Next base: position 7,473 of record JAEWGL010000040.1, read on the forward strand.
CGACCAGCGTGCGTTGGCACTGGGCCGCCGCCTCACTGGTGGCATGCCAGCCGAACAGGGCCAGCACAAAGGAACTCAGGGCGAAGCCCTTTAACGGGGTCATCATCGCGCGCCTCCCGGACACAGTGACTACCAGGCCCGGAGCAAAGCGCATGCCATAAAAAATAGGCTTTTAAATCAGGAAATTGGAGAAACAACCTGAGGGAATTGGGGGGCATTCCCCACGGTTCCCCCTGAATCGGGGGTGTTTGGAGGCTCGGGTTAACTTGGTTGTGGGACGCTCGATCTCACGCCCTTGGTGGCCATCCATGCACTGCGCACTAAGCTTGATCCAGCACATGGCTTCGATACGTGTGCCCCCTCTCCACTGTTGCCCCCTCTGATACCTGGAGCCCCTCATGAGCAACCCTGACTACAAGCGCCTGAACAAGGACGATGCCGTCGTTCTGCTGGTCGACCACCAGACCGGCCTGATCTCGATGGTCCAGGACTTCTCGCCCAACGAGTTCAAGAACAACATCCTGGCCCTGGGCGACCTGGCCAAGTTCTTTGGCCTGCCCACCATTCTGACCACAAGCTTCGAACAAGGCCCAAACGGTCCGCTGGTGCCCGAACTCAAGGAAATGTTCCCGGATGCGCCGTATATCGCCCGTCCCGGCCAGATCAACGCCTGGGACAACGAAGACTTCGTCAATGCGATCAAGGCCACCGGCCGTAAGCAATTGATCATCGCTGGCGTGGTCACCGACGTCTGCGTGGCCTTCCCGACCCTGTCGGCGCTGGCCGAGGGCTTCGAGGTGTTCGTCGTCACCGATGCCTCGGGCACCTTCAACGAAACCGTACAGCAGGCCGCCTGGGCGCGCATGACCCAGGCCGGCGCACAGATGATGAACTGGTTCTCGGTGGCCTGCGAACTGCACCGCGACTGGCGCAACGACATCGAAGGCCTGGGCAACCTGCTGTCCCAGCGTATCCCCAACTACCGCAACCTGATGAACAGCTATGCGGCGCTGACGGCCAAGCAAGGCTGATCGTAACCCAGCCCCCGGCCGCCCTGCCTTCCAGCATGGCCGGGGGCAAGACGCCCCGCGCAAACGCACGCGCAGTGATTCGATCCAGGCACAGTAGTGCCGGGTGCTAGCTATCTATTGCCAGCATTGGACCACGATGCTGTTGCATGACGGCTCTCTGACAATGGAGCCTGTTCATGACCACTACATCCGTCGCGTATCACCACGCAACCATTATCAAGAAGCTGCCAGCCTGGAGCCGACAGCTGCCACCGGCACATCTCAGCGATACCCTGAGCGCGGCGCGCCAAGCCTACCTGAATGAAAATGGCGAGCCTTATACGTGGTTTGCCGGCGCCCAGGACGACCGGCAGGCGGCGCTGCGCCAGGCGATCGCGCGCCGCGACCTGAGCCGCAACGTGCTTGCCAAGGTGCTCGGCCTGCAAGGTATCAGTGCGTTCTGCGAGCCCCTGCTGCGCCAGGCCCTGGCCATACCTCAACCGGTAACCCAGGCGCAGTACTGCTTCCAGCCCTGGGACTGGGCCCTCTACACTGATGTCGTGGTGGAGGACATCCTCCCCGGTGTAGACCGTGAACTTCCCCAACCCACCGCGGTGCCCCATGGCGACCCGCAACGGCGCAGCCTGCTTGCCGCCGCCCTGCACAACTTTGAAAGCCTGGATGCGCCGGGACCATTGAGTACTCTGCACATCAGCGCCACCGACCCTACGCCACTGCCCCACCTGGACATGCACCGGTTCGTTCGCACCTGCCGTACGCTGGATCTAGGCAAGCGCTACCAGGAGCACCTGGAAAGCGTCTATGACGGTGCCCGCAAGGAACAAGTCCGCGCGCTATCGATGCAGGCCAGTCGCGATGAGTTGACCGTCCAGACTGAAATTGCCCGGATGCGCGGTGAAATCAGCGATAAAAGCTATGAGACCCTGGATCAGCTATGCCAAGGCGACGCATCGCCCACCTATGGCGGCCACCCTGCCTGCTGTCGTCAACTGCAGATCTTCGGCATGCCGATCCATGAAGTGCTGCTGATCAGCCCGAACGTACCGGATGCCATCAACCCCTGCATCGTCTATACCCCGGGCGATCCATTTCACCCCATACGCGAGTATGCCTCCCTGCAGGACTACGGCCGCTATCTGAAGGACAACCTGCTGCGCAGCGACTTTCGTCGCCTGATCAGCAGCTATGTACCCCGCCGCCTGCAGCCGGAATTTTCCCGCCGCCTGACCGATGCCCTGTTCGAAACCCGCGACCACGCTGGCGGCCAGGTGCTCGCACCGCGCGCCAAGCCACATATCTCTTTCAACGATACGCCCTTGCCGGACGATCCATGGGCGCACCTGTACCGCTTGCATGTGCGCAGGGTCAAGGACGATGCCCGGCAAGTGGCTGTCCCTACCGCCGATGCCGACGCCGCGGCGTGCCGCGAGCGTCTGCAGCATTGGCTGGACCTGGGCCTGGATGTGGTCAATGTCGCCGCCCTGTTCATCCCCGCGCTCAACCCGCTGATGCTGGCGCTCGGCGCCTTCGATATCCTCGGCAAGGTCTTCAAGGGCTTCGAGGCCTGGGAAGAAGGCGACATGGCGCAAGCGCTCGTCCATGTCGAATCCCTGGCGCTCACCGCCTTGTCCACGGCGGTGTTGGTCGGCGTCGGTGCCGCGATCAAGGCCTCAGGCTTCGTCGATGCACTGGTCAGCGTTGTGGTCGATGATGAGGAACGCCTCTGGCAGCCCAGCCTCAAGGGCTATGAGAGCCGAGTCAGTCTGCCCGGACAGTTGCAACCCAACCAGCTCGGCCAATATACCTTGCAGGGGCGCCAGTACGTGCGCCTGGACGGCGAGCTCTACGAACAGTTCCAGGACCCGGATGGCCGCTGGCGCATCCGCCATCCAGACGACCCACAGGCCTACTGCCCGCGTCTTGAGCACGACGGCCAAGGCGCCTGGCGCCTGGAGCACGAACAACCCTTGACTTGGAGTGACTCCACGCTGCTGCGTCGACTGGGTCATGCCACCGATGGCCTGGACGACGGCGACCTGCTGGCGGCAAAGCGCATCACCGCGACCGGCCGAGGTGTGCTGGAACGGGCGCACCTCATGCATGAACCACCGCCCGCCCTGCTGGGCGACGCGCTGGCCCGTCTGCGCTGCGACACCGCGGTGGACGAGATCGTCGCCGCCGTGCGTACGGGACGTCCGCTGGTGGCGCACAAGAATTTCGCATTGTCGGCGCTCACCCGGCTGCCCGGTTGGCCGCAGGATCATGTGCTGCAAGTCTTCGAGGGGGCCGAACCCTGGGGACCGTCAACCACTTATGGCCGGCCACGGCAGCTTGGCGACACAGTCATGACGCTGACCCGTAGCGAGCTGGAGCAGGGCGAATTGGCGCACAGTGTGCTTGGGCAGATGGATGAGGCGACCAAGGGCGCGCTGGTGGGCGTCGAGGTTCCTGCCGAACAACGGGTGAACACACTGCAGGCCTTGCTCGCAGACGACCTGCAGGCCCAGCGCGACGCCATCCTGCACAGCCTGTACACCGATCACCAGCCGCCCCTGAGCGACGCCGCCGCACACCTGGGACGGGTATTCTCCAGCCTGCCGCGCGAAGTACTGGAGGAAATCGTCAGCCATGCCAGCAGCGCCGAACGGGCCCGGATGACTGCCGAGAATGCACGCATACCCTTGCGTATCGCCGAAGAGGCCCGGCGCCTGCAAGCGCGTCTGCGCCTGGACCGGGCAATCATGGGGTTGTATCGCCCAAGCCTGGCCAACAGCGATACACTGCGGCTGATCGAAGGTCTGCAGGCTGAACAACCAGGCCTCGCTGCCGAGGATCTGCTTGAGGCGGCCATCAGTGACCGAGCCAGAGCCGCTCGGCAGATCGGCCAACAGCCGGCCAGGACAGGCTTTCGCTCGCCGCTGCGCCTAAGCGACGGGCGCATCGGTTATCCCCTGAGCGGCCGTCCGCGGCTGCCCTGGTTACGCGATGAGGTCGACAACCGTATCCGCCACTTGTACCCAACCCTAAGCTCAGAAGAGCGCCGTGCCTTCGTATCGCAACTGAGGCAAAACGGCGATATCGGCACGCAGATCACTGCCCTGGAGCAGGAGCGCTTCGTGCTCGATGGCACGCTCATGGGCTGGACAGGAGAAGTCGAGGGCGAGGAGCGAACAGCCCGGGAGGCCTTCAGCCAAGCCATTCGCAGTGCCTGGCGCCAGGAAGGCGGTCAGACCCTGGAACTGCAGTATTTCACCCTGGCCACGTTGCCGCCGCTGCCTGCGCGATTCGCGCATATCACCACCCTCAACATCAGCAATATCGGCGTACAGCGGATCAGCCCGCAATTCCTGGCGTGCTTCCCATCACTGGAGACCTTGCGCCTGGTACAGAACCCTGAAGTGCATGGCGATTCGCTGTTCCTGGCCCTGCGCAGCCTGGTGGGTCTGCGTGAACTGAACCTGAGCGGTAATGGCCTGAACGGCTTGCCGATCCAGGCCCATGAAGCCCTCAGGGGCATGACCGGGCTTCGCAGCCTGATCCTGCGCAGAAATCTTTTGCGGCTGACACCAGCCGACCTGGAGATCATCGCCGGCCTGCCCCTGGAAAGACTCGACTTGCGCTTCAATGCCATCACCCTGGACCCGGTGATGGCTGGGCGCTTCCAAGGCATGATTCACTTGCGCGAACTCGACCTGTCCCTCAACCCACTGCACGTAGCACCGGACCTGCGCTTCATGGCCCGCCTGGAAAACCTCCAGCTCAACGATTGCGGCCTGGCCGCCTGGCCGCAGGGCCTGACCACGCTGATGAGCCAGCGCAACTACCAGCTCCGGCATGTGGACCTGAGCAACAACGGCATCTCGCAAGTGCTCGATCTTTCGCAGGTACTGGCCACGCCCTACGCGCAAGGGGTGCACACTCACCGGCAAAATGTGCGTTGGCATTTCAACTACAACCCGCTGGAGGCCGATACCGCTCTAAGGCTTCGCGAAACCGGGGTTGCCGTGGAGCAAGAGCCTGCATTTCAGATCGATGAAGCCGGGCTGGCGGTAGAACCCGTCCAGGTGGACTGGCTTGCCAATGCCAGCGAAGAACAGCGGCAGCTCTGGGCTGCCCTGTTCGAGGACAGTGCCAACCGCGCGCTGCAGGATGTGCTGGAACGCGTCGGCCGCTCGGCGCAAGCGCAACATAACAGTGCTGGACTGTCCCGACAGATCTGGCGCATGGTGCAGCGGGCCAGCGAGGACCAGACCCTGCGCGAACGTCTCGTGGAGGTGGCCGGTGACTTCCCGGCATCCTGTGGTGATGCCGGCACCGATGCGTTCAGCACGTTGGAGATCGAGATGATGGCGTATGATGAAAGCGACAGTCTCGACCTGCCTGGGCCCTACCTGTTCAACTTCTATCGGCGGTTGTTCCTGCGTAGCCAGGTCAACGAGCTGGCCAGTCGCATTCATGCTTTTCGGCTGGAGCGCCAACGGGCGCTGTTCGCCCGTGAGGCGCTGCCGGTGGAGGCGCGAGGGCCGCTCTCGGCGCTGCCGCCCCTGGACCCGCTCGACGATATTGCTGACGCGGATCTACTCATTGGCGGCGTCGACGACATCGAGATCCGCCTGGCACTGCGCCAGGCGCTGGCAGAACCGCTCGGATACCCCGAGCCCAGTCAGGACATGCTCTATCGCCAAACGGCGCAGGTATCCCTGAGCACTGAGTACAATGTCGAACAGGCCGTGCTGGCCCGGGATCTCGATGCCAGTGCCCGACGCCGCTGGATCCTGCAACAGGACAGCTGGCAACGCTACCTGCGGCGTCACCACGCGCAGCGCTTCGCCGACCTGACCGCGCCCTGGCACGCAGGGCTGGACTACCTGGCCTGGTGCGTGGATGACACAAACGACGCAGTAGCCGTTCTGGACGATGCCGTTGTCGACGCGCTGACCCGGAGCATTGGCGAAATTGCGCGTGACGCGCAGGGGCGCTTGCAGCGGCGCGAACTCAACAGCGAGCAGTACACCAACGCTGCCAATGCGCTCAGCCGCGGCAGGCAGCAGGCTGAAGAAACGCTGCTGCGACGCTTGACCGCCCAGCAGGACCCCAATCCGTAACCCGTATCAGGTGCAGCTATTGGCCGCGCAGGTCCTCGAAGAAGACCTGCCGGCCATCCACTTGGCTGGACGCGCGCGGCAGCTTCGCCGCCTCGCCAGTGGGCGTCTCCAGGTACCAGTAGCAATGGCTCACCGCACGGGTGACCGCCACGTACGCCAGGCGCAGGACCTCTTCCTTCTGCGCTGTGTCGTAAGCCTGTGCGTCGCCACTACGCCCCAGGCCCGCCAGGCGGTAGACCTGGTTCTTGTAAGGCGAGCTGGTCAGGTGCTGGCAGTCGCCGACCATGAACACCGCATCGGCCTGGAGGCCCTTGGCGCTGTGGTAGGTCAGCTGTCGCAGCCGGCGCTGGTCGGCCGGCAATCTCGAATCGGCCTCAACAAGAGCGCGTAAATGTTCAGAAATCAATGCTTTGTCGCTGCTTTTTCGAAACAGGATCATGACTGATTCACCCTGCTGGTAGTGCTCTGCCATGGTCTGCGCGAGGCTCGCATCGTCGCGCTCCAGCACCCGCACCGGCACCAGCGGCAACTGCGCCGCCGGGCCACTGGCCTTGGCCTTCTTGCCGCTAATAGCCGGCGCTGGCTTTACCAGGTGCTCGGCGGCATCAATGATGTGCTGGTGGCTACGGTAGTTCTCCACCAGCATCACCCGGGTATTGGCCGGCGCCGGAAACTCCTTGGCGAACTCCATGAAGTACTTGGGCGAGCTGCCACGCCAGCCATAGATCGACTGCCAGTCATCCCCGACGCAGAGCAATGATGAATGCTGGGCCGCGCGCCCGGTGTGCAGGGCCGGGCCACGGCGGCGGATCTCGCGCAGGCTGGCGCGCAGCCAGCTGACGATCTGCGGCGAGACGTCCTGGAACTCATCGATCATCAGGTGGGCCAAGGGGCGCAGCAGCGGGTCGGGCAGCAGTTGCAGGTTTTCCGGGTTGTTCTCGCCGAACAGGGCGAACATGCGGTTGTAGCTCATGATCGGCGGCGACTGGGCCAGCAGATGCGTCTCAAGGGCCTTCCAGTACAAGCTCAAGGCCTCGAAGAACGAGGCATCGTTGTCGCCGGGCGGAAAGCTCATGCCGCCCACGGCCGTCGACACATCCAGGCCCAGGTTCTCGATAAACCCGGCGGCGCCAACGAAGGCGTCGAGCAGTGGCGCTGGCGCGAGCTCGCCCTTGACCTTGTATTCGAACCCGGGACCCGCTACCGCATCCCCGGCCAGGGACGAGGCCAGGCGCTTGGCAGCCGCGTAGTTTTCCAGCCATATCACGGGCTTATCGCAGAAAGCTTGAAACAGGGTGCGCTTGATCACCCATTCCGCCCAGACCGGCAACTTGGCGCCAGCGCGTTTGTACTGCTGGCTTTCACCCGGATCGAAGCCCAGGACCACCCAGGCGTCCAAGTCCTGGATGTGGCCGTGCACGTGGAAGCGGCTGCCATTGATCTCGACAGTCTGGCGGCTTGGCTCGATGCCCTTGATCGGCCATGCCCCTGCGGAGAACCACAGGTCTTCGATCACATCGCACAGCTCCTCATCACGCTGGGAAGACAGCTGGGTTACCGCCACGCGTTTCTGCACGTCCGGATGATCGCGGTCCAAGGACTTGAGCTGCAGCGCTTCGCGACGCATGCCTGCGATCAGCTCGGCGAAGCGCGGGTTGTCGTGCAGCAGGTCGCGGTAGCACAGGTTCAGCTGCTGGCGTTGGGCGTCGTTCAGACGCAGGTCGAACGGGTTACTCTCGGCGTTGGCCTCGCTACCAGTGGGCAGCTCGCTGCCCAGGGTCTCGAAGGCGCGCACCTGGCCGAAGCCCGGCAGGCTGCGTACCAGCGGCAGAATGCGCGAGTGGAAGGTGCGCACCAGTTCGCGGGCTTGCTGCGGGTTCAAGGGCAGGTCCCAGAGGCCGAATACCTGTACCAGGCGCTTGATGAAGTCCTTGCGCGACTCGCGGGTGAAGGTCACCACGGTCATGGCATCCAGCTCGTAGCCCAGGTAGTGTCGTAGCAGCAGGATGCGCAGCACCAGCGAGGTGGATTTGCCGGCACCGGCCCCTGCTACTACGCAGGTGGAGGGTGTATCGCTGAAGATCAGCTTCCACTGGGCGGGGCTAGGCTGCGCCTCGGCGGGCAGGCGTTGGGCCACGTCAGCCTTGAAGCGCTTCTTGAGCTCGGCGGTCAGCGGCAGGCGCCAATCGTCGAACAGCTTGTCGTCCTGCCCAGGGATGCCATGGCCCTCGGGGCGCGTGTCGCGGATCACCAGCACGTGGCGTCCGGCCTCGAAGCCGTCCACTCGGCCTTGGTCATAGCCTTCGCGCAGACCGTCGGCATGGCCGTTACGTTGCCCGGTGGCACGCCCGAGGAACCAGGAATCACGGTGCTGCGCGTGTAGCCTGCTCAGGCCACGGCCGAGCATGCGCGCCGCCAGACGGCGAAACCAGGGCAATTGTGCCGGCGGCGTCAGCTCCGCTGGCGGCTGGGGATGCTCATGGGACACGGCCACTCCACACTCAAGATTGATCAGCGGACATGTTCGCTTTATCGGCGAAGAATCGCCAGCGAATGCTTGCAGATCATGTGATTAGGCGATGAATCACATAAAGTACCGCAGCCTTATAAATCCATTTGATCGATCAATTTAAGCCGATATTTACGCTTATTTTCGATATTTCTCTGGCGCATCATAGCCCTATTCCACCCCTTTCAAGGAGCACCGCCATGCTGCAACTGCGACCGTTCGACAGCCTCGGCCACGCCAACCATGGCTGGCTCGATGCCCATCATCATTTTTCATTCGCCGAGTACTACGACCCCGCCCGTATGAACTGGGGCAACCTGCGGGTCTGGAACGACGACCTGATCGCCGCTGGCAGCGGCTTCCCACCGCACCCGCACCGCGACATGGAGATCATCACCTATGTTCGCGAGGGCGCCATCACCCATCGGGACAGCCTGGGCAACCAAGGGCGTACCGAAGCAGGCGATGTGCAGGTGATGAGTGCCGGCACCGGCATTACCCACAGTGAGTACAACCTCGAAGACGTCGACACGCGGCTCTTCCAGATCTGGATCATCCCGCAGCAGGTAGGCGATACGCCCTCCTGGGGGACTCGGCCTTTCCCCAAGGGTGAGCGTGGCGAAGGATTCGTGACCCTGGCCAGTGGCCGCCAGGGCGATGAAGACAGCCTGCGCATCCGCGCCGACGCCCGCCTGGTGGCCGCCACCCTGCGTGCTGGCGAAACCGCCGAGTACCGCTTCGAAGCTGGACGCCGCGGCTACCTGGTGCCCGCCAAGGGGCTGGTGCAAGTCAATGGACTGCGCGCCCAGGCTCGAGATGGGGTAGCCATCGAGCAGGAACATGTGCTCAAGGTACAGGCGCTGGAGGACAGCGAGATCGTGCTGGTGGATGTGGCGTGAGGCGCATCATGGCTTGACGCTGGCTCCGGTAGACATAGGATCCAGGCCGTAGAACCTGTGTCCCGGCGAACCGGTGGGAGGCCGCCCAGCCCGCTGGGCGATCTCCCACCGGACTCTGCATACCGCAGATATTATGCTCGACTCGGCTCATGTGCGGGCTTGCCCGCGAAGAGGTCGGTGCTGGCATAGCGAAGACAGTTGCTCCGGCAACGCCCGGCTAAATCGATAAGTTATATCTTGTTCTAGGGGGCGGGCTTGCCCAGAACGGGGGGCCGCCCCCCCGCCTAGCGCACGGGTTGATCAGGCGATCGCAGCATCCACCAGCACCTGGGCTTCGCTGACCAGGCGCTGCAGGTGCGCCTCGTCGATGAAGCTTTCGGCGTAGATCTTGTAGATGTCCTCGGTGCCCGATGGGCGCGCCGCGAACCAACCGTTGGCGGTCATGACCTTGAGACCGCCGATGGCCTGGCCGTTGCCCGGCGTCTGGCTGAGGATCTGCTCGATTGGCTCACCGGCCAGCGAGGTGGACTTGACCTGCTCCGGCGCGAGCTTGCCGAGTAGCGCTTTCTGCCGGGCATCGGCCTTGGCTTCGACGCGGGTGGCGAACGGCTCGCCGAGTTCAGCGGTCAAGGCGGCGTAGGCCTGGCTCGGGTTGCGGCCGGTGCGGGCGGTCATCTCCGCGGCCAACAACGCAGGAATCAGGCCGTCCTTGTCGGTAACCCAGACGCTACCATCGCGACGCAGGAACGACGCACCGGCACTCTCCTCGCCACCGAAACCGAGCGAGCCGTCGAACAGGCCTTGGGCGAAGTACTTGAAGCCCACCGGCACTTCATGCAGACGGCGCCCCAGGCGCGCGGTGACGCGGTCGATCAGGCCGCTGCTGACCACGGTCTTGCCCACCGCGGCGTCGCTGCGCCATTGCGGGCGGTGCTGGAACAGGTAGTCGATGGCCACGGCCAGGTAGTTGTTCGGCGCCAATAGGCCGTCGGGGGTGACGATGCCGTGGCGGTCATGATCCGGGTCACAGGCGAAGGCCACGTCGAAACGCTCGCGCAGGCCGATCAGGCCCTGCATCGCGTGCGGCGAGGACGGATCCATGCGGATCTGTCCGTCCCAGTCGACGGTCATGAAGCGGAAGGTCGGGTCGACCTCGGTGTTGACCACCTCCAGGTTCAGCCGGTACCGCTCGGCGATAGCCGACCAGTAGCGCACGCCAGCGCCGCCCAGCGGGTCGACGCCCAGACGCAGGTTGGCGTTGCGGATCACGTCGAAGTCGATGACGTTTTCCAGATCGGCAACATAGTTGCCCAGGTAGTCATGGCGATGGGTCGTGGCCGCCTGCAACGCCTGGGCGTGGTCCATGCGCTTGACGCCCTTGAGGCCCTCGGCCAGCAGTTCGTTGGCCTTGGCCTCGATCCACTTGGTCACGTCGCTGTCCGCCGGGCCGCCATTGGGCGGGTTGTACTTGAAGCCGCCACTCTGCGGCGGGTTATGCGACGGGGTGATGACCACGCCGTCGGCCAGGCCCTGCTCGCGGCCACGGTTGTGGCAGAGAATGGCGTGGGACACTGCTGGCGTCGGGGTGTATTCATCGTCCTTCGAAAGCATCACCTGCACGCCATTGGCCGCCAGGACCTCCAGCGCGCTGGCCGCGGCCGGGGCCGACAGGGCATGGGTGTCTGCGCCGATGAACAGCGGCCCGTCGATACCCTGGGCTTGGCGATACAGGCAGATGGCCTGGGTGATGGCCAGCACGTGATCTTCGTTGAAACTCAGTTCCAGCGACGTGCCGCGGTGCCCGGAGGTACCGAAGGCCACTCGCTGGGCCGCTACGGCGGCATCCGGCCGGCCAGTGTAGTAAGCGGTCAACAGGCGGGGAATATCAACCAGCACGCTAGCCGGTGCCGGCTTGCCTGCCAAAGAACTGAGCGTCATGCAAAAACCTCGCGATCCAGGAAATGGGAGATGAGCGTACGCAGTGTACTGGGAGTTGCGCGTCCTTGCGATGCATGTGGCGCCGGGCCGCATTTTACGCCTCGTGCAGCCGCCACCAGCCGGGGAACATCTGTTGGACGCTGGGCTCGGCAAAACGCTCGTCGATCAGCAACAGCGTGCCGCGGTCATCATCACCGCGTATGACCCGCCCGGCAGCCTGGATCACCTTGCGGATGCCGGGATACAGGTAGGTGTAGTCGAACCCGGCGCCGAACAGGCGGCCCATGCGCAGCTTGAGTTGCTCGTTGACAGGGTTGACCTGAGGCAGCCCGAGGGTGGCGACAAAGGCGCCGATCAGCCGCGTGCCGGGCAGGTCGACCCCTTCGCCGAAGGCCCCGCCCAGCACGGCGAAGCCCACGCCCTGCCCGTCCGCCACGAAGCGCGCGAGAAACGCCGTGCGCTGCGCCTCGTCCATGCCCCTGCCCTGGCTCCAACTCGGGATCTGTGGGTGACGCTCGGCCAGCAGGCCGGCGACCTGGTCCAGGTACTCGAAGCTGCTGAAGAACGCCAGGTAGTTGCCGGGCGCTGCCTGGTACTGCTCGGCGATCAGCTCGACGATTGGCGCCAGCGAGGCCTGGCGCTGGTGATAACGGGTCGACACCTGGCTGACGATGCGCACCTGCAGCTGCTCGGCGCGAAACGGCGCGGCGACCTCCAGCCAGGCGGTGTCGTCGGGCATGCCCAGCAGGTCGGCGTAGAATCGCCGCGGGCTCAAGGTCGCGGAAAACAGAGTGACGCTGCGCGCGGCGCGCATGCGTGGTCCCAGCAGCCGGGCCGGGACCACGTTGCGCAGGCACAGGGTCGTCAGCCGGCGTTTGCGCGGCCCGTTGCGCGGGCTGATGTCGAAGACGAAATGCTCATCGAACAGCTCGCTGATGCGGCTGAACTGCAGGGCCTGGAAATAGAACTGCAGCAGCTGCGGCTCCACCTCGGTCGGCGCCTCGTTGAGACGTTCCTGGATCTGGCCGATGCACTGCTGCAAAGCCCCGAGAAAGGCTTCGGGCAGTTGTTCGCTGGCCTGGTACGGCGCCAGCTGGTCCTTGTACAGGGCATTCCATTGGCGATTGAGCCGGTCCAGGGCGCTGCCCAGCCCCACTGGCTTGCTCTGGCGCAGGGCCAGCAGCTGCCCCTGGTCGAGGGTCGCGCTGTACATCTGGCGACCGCGCTCGACCAGGTTATGCGCCTCGTCCGCGAGCACCGCCACGCGCCACTGGTTGGCCTGGGTCAGGCCGAACAGCAAGGCATGGGCATCGAAGTAGTAGTTGTAGTCAGCGACCAGCACATCCACCCAGCGCGCCATTTCCTGGCCCAGGTAGTAAGGACAGACTTGGTGCGCCAGAGCCACCTCGCGCAGGCTGGCCTGGTCGAGCAACGGCCGCTGCATGGCCGCTTCGCGCGCCGCCGGCAGGCGATCATAGAAGCCCTTGGCCAGCGGGCAAGCCTCACCGTGACAGGCCGTGCCGGGGTACTCGCAGAGCTTGTCGCGGGCCACCAGCTCCAGGCTGCGCAGGGCGAGCTGCGGGCTGGCATCCATGACCTGGTGCAGGGCGTTCAGGGCCAGGGCGCGGCCAGGGGTCTTGGCGGTGAGGAAGAACAGTTTGTCCAGTTGCTGGGGCACCATGGCCTTGAGCAATGGGAACAGGGTGCCCAGGGTCTTGCCGATGCCGGTGCTGGCCTGGGCCATCAGGCAGCGGCCGGTGCTGACCGCTTTGTACAGGGTCTCGGCCAGCTGGCGCTGGCCCTGGCGGAAGCTGGCATAGGGAAAGCCCAGCGCCTGCAGGCCTTGGTTGCGTTCAGCGAGGCGGCGCTCTTGCGCCTGCGCCCAGGCCAGGAAGACCTGGCACTGGCGCTCGAAGAACTGTTGCAGCGCCACCGCTGTCTGGCGCTCGCTGAGCAGGGTCTGGCGGTCGCTGTCGACATCCAGATAGACCAGCGCCACCTCGATCTCATCCAACTGCCGTTGCTGACAGAGCAGCCAGGCGTAGACCCTGGCCTGGGCCCAGTGCAACTGGCGATGGTTGGCCGGCTGGCGCGCCAGGTCGCCACGGTGGGTCTTGATCTCCTCCAGGCGGTTGCGCGCCGGGTCGTAGCCATCGGCGCGGCCACGCACGCGCAGGCTGGCGTACTGCCCTTCGAGCGCGACTTCGGCCTCGTAGCCCGGGTCGCGCCGCGCCACCACGCGGCGGTGACCGCTGATGCCCTCCTGGGCGGTAGGCGACGGCGTGAAGCGCAGGTCCAGGTCGCCAGTCTTCGCGGTGAACTCGCACAGGGCGCGAACCGCAACCGTATAACTCATGCCGCCTGCCCGCCCCAGCGCACGTGCCAGACCTCGACCGGCAGGCCATGGGCATGACAGAAGTCGAGCCAGCGCAGTTGGTTGTCTTGCAGGCGATCGCCGGGGCCCTTGACCTCGATCATGCGATAGCGCCCTTCCCTCGGCCAGAACTGGATCAGGTCCGGCATGCCGGTGCGGTTGTTCTTTACGTCCTGCAGCAAGCGCAGGAAACACTGTTTCAGGTGCGCGGCCGGTAGACAGGCCAGCGCCTGCTCGAGCAGTTCTTCGCTGAGCAGCTGCCAGAACACGAAGGGCGACTGCAGGCCCTGCTTGGCCTCGAAACACTGGCGAATCCGCGCCTGGTAGCCGCCGTCGTCAAGCTGCCCAAGGCACGCCTCGAACAGCTCGGTACGGCGCGCCATGAACCCCGGGTCGTGCAGGTCCTGCGGCGCGGCCTGAAACGGATTGAAGAAGGCCCCCGGCACCGGCGCGAACACCGCCTCCCAGCACAGCAACCCGAACAGGCTGTTGAACAGGGTGTTCTCCACGTAGTGCACCGGCCCGTCCTCCTGCTCCAGGTGCAGCCGCACCGCGTACTCGACGCCCATCAGGGCCTGCTCGCGGGGCAGTTCCAGCTCCACCAGCTTGACGGTCGAGGTGCGCTTGCGCGGTTGCGCCGGCCCGCCGAGCTTGCGGCGCAGGCGCGGCAGCATGCGCTCGAGCGCCTGCACCTCAAGGGCGTTGGCCGGCGCCGCGGCCACCTCGTTGGCCTGCGCCAGCGCGCGCGCCCATTGCTCGCTGCGCTCGAACACCCGCACCTGGCGGATGCGCGCCTGGGGATGGGTGCAATCGGCATACACCGCCAGCGCCAGCTCCCAGTCGCCCAGTCGTTCGCATTGCTGCCCGAGCTGGAACAACAACCGCGAGCGGCGTCGCACCAGCCATGGATTGTCGCTGTGCAGCCCTTCCAGCGCGCCTAGCACCCGCGCGGGCGGCTCGCCCTGCTCCAGCCGCTCGGCACAGGCATGCAGGGCCATGGCCAGCTCCACCTCGGCGCGCTGACGCAGGGCCCGGGAGTTGGCGCTGAAGGGCACCTGTTCGTAGCGCAGCAGGCCCAGGTCAGCGAGCACGAACTCGGACCAGTCCTGGTACAGGTTACCGAAGAACAGCAGGCGTAGACGGTCGCACAGTGCCTGCAGACGCCATTCGACAATCAGGTCGGGGCAAGCCGGGAACCACTCGGCCAGAGGCCTGGCCGGCAGGGCCAAGGGTTGCAACTGGGCCAGCAGGGCAGACTTGGCTGCGCGCGGCTGGCTCAGTTGGGCGGCAAAACATTCAGCGAGTTCCTCCTTGCGCAGCAAGGCGAACAACTGCTCCAGGGTCAGCTCGGCGTCAGTGCCGACCCATTGGTGCCGCAGTAGCGGCTGCAAGGCCTGCAGCGTGCAGCCGATTTCCGCATAATCCAGCTTGCTGGCCCGGAACAGCTGGCCCTTTCGCATCACCATGCGCACCAGCAAGCCCCGCGACGCTTGCGGCAGCTGGCCGAATGCCCGGATGAAGGCCTGCTCCTCAGCCTGCAGCAGGTCGGCATAACGCAACGCGACCCACTCGAGTACCTGTTGGAAGTTGTGCAGGTAATAGAATGGGTCTTCAACGGAGTGGGCGATCACAGGTCAGGGTCGGCGCAACGGACGGACACTGTTTATACATACAGACCTGCTGCCCTGGCAAGCGGCTCGGATCAGCGGTCATCGGCGCAGATCGATGTCTCGTCGGGCCAGCCTCGTCAACAATCCATGGCCAGTCTCCAGCCGGTGACGGTAGAGACGCTGCAGCTGCGTCAGGTCCAGACCACTGGTCGTGACCAGCCAGCGCTCTACCGCCTGGGGACATGCCTTGCCCTGCAAGGCCCGGTGCAGATAGGGCAAGGCAACCAACATCGCTGGGTGGCAGCGGCGCAGGAAGTAGTCCAGGTGCTGACCGCGCCCGATGAAGGGTGCATACAGCATGCAGACCAACTGCTGCTCGCCAAGGCCATAGTCACGCGCTACCAGCGCCATGGCGTCACAGCGCACCTGCTCCATGGCAGGCCAGCGACGCTTGCCCGTGCCCGCCACCGGCTGACGGGCGAAGGCTTCAAGACCCTGCTCGTAACCGTCCCGGGTGACATATTGCCCATAGAGGCCCTGCAAGTGGGCCGGTAGCAGCGGGTCGAGCGAAGCCGCCAAGGGTGAAACGAAATACGGTCTGTCGTCACGGTGCCCAAGCATCTCTTCCAGCCGCGCTGGTGCCTTGAGGTCGTTGAGCAGCTCATCGATGGCAATGACCTGCAGCGGCGCTGCCGACACGTCGCAGTGGCGCACCCAGGCAGGGCCGGCTTCGTCCATGCGCAACTGCTGGCCCAGACTTTGATGCAGGTGGCTCAGGCCTTGGGCGAGGGTGCGCGCGCACGCTTGCAGCGGCTGCTCTGTGGCCTGGCCCGCGCTGCGCAGGCACCGCCTGGCCCAGGCCAGGTAGCGCTGGCGCTGGCGGGCCGGCACGGCGCAGACCAAGGCGTTGGCACCGCCGTTCCAGTCCAGCACCTGGCAATAAGCATCCGCCAACGCCAACTGCTGCCGGCTGCCTACCAGGTAGCTTGGGCGGGCGCCAGTGAGGTGGCCAAAAAGCAACAGCGCCTCGCGCTCCTGCTCAAGGATGGGCTGCGTGCGCCGGGCATCGAATGCCAGCACCTGCCCTGCCTCGATCATCAGCAGTTCGACGCGCGGATCGTCATGCAGGAACAGCGCACTGAACCGCCGTTCGCAATTGTCCAGCGCCTGGCCGCCAAACCCACCCACGCGGGCCACCGCCACGCGCAGGGTGAAGGTGCCCTGCGAACGGTTGGCGATGGTCAACTGCGCCGCCCGTAAACAGGCCAACGCATGGGCGCTGCGCCGGTCACCGCCGTCCAGGAGCAGCACAGTGAAATCCCCGATATGCGCAAGACCTCCGGCCGCCACCACCAGGCGCTGGACCAACAGCTGCAACGACGCCCGCTGCACCTGCGACATATGCTCGAGCAAGCGTTGCAAGACTTGTTGGTAGACATACTGCATGGCTTGATCGTGGACTTGGCTCATGGCATCACCTCATGACGATGGATAGGGCACCAGACTGCCGCACGTCCCATCGTTGGCGTCAGGGAGGTGAAGTCCTCGAATGCCACCGTCGAAGAAATGCGCAGCAACCGTCAGTCTTTTTACTGCCGGCTGGGCATAAAGGATGCTGGACGGATTATCCGTATGAGGGGTGTAGGACGGTTCTGAAGCATGAGTAAGAAAGATCTAAAAAGCTTTTTTGGGGATTGGCGGGAAGCTACGGGGGGATTGCATGAGGGCGGCTTTGTCGTACTTTCTGTGGCCATAAAAAAACCCGAGGCGAGCTCGGGCTTTATCAGCTTTAGCAATGGGAACTCAATCTACCCCGCCCAACGCCAGCACTACCCGTCCACCGCACGGGCATTCATCCATATAACGATGCGCCGCGACCACCTGCTCGAATGGATAGACCTTGATGATCTGCGGGGTCAGCAGCTTGTCGGCGGTGAACTGGTTGATATCGCGCAGCGCGCGTTGCAGGGCTACCTGATCCTGGCTGATCCCCAGTTCTGGCTTGCCGGTAAAGTTGCTCACGCAGTGGACGAAGAACTGGATGTTCTTCTGGAACGCGGCGCAGGCCGGAAACGGCGTCTGGTTGCCGCCCTGCAGGCCATACAGGACCAGGCTGCCACGTGGTGCCAGGACATCACCCAGCAGCGACATCTGCGGGCCACCCATGCCGTCGAGGACCATGTCGACGCCACGGCCATCGGTATACTTGTTGACCTGCATGACCAGGTCCTGCTCTTCGGTGACGATCACCCTGTCGGCGCCCAGCCCCAACAGGTAGTCACGCTGCTCCGGTTCCTTGGTGGCGGCGAATACCTTCAGCCCCAGGGCCTTGCCCAGTTGCACGAAGGCAGGCCCTGCGCAATGGCTGGCGTCGGTCACCAGCGCGCTCTGCCCGGCCTTGGCGCGGGCCAGGTCGACGTAGGCGAAATAGGCGATCAGCAGCGGCGTGTAGTGCACGCTGGCCTCGATCGCGGTGAGGTGTTCGGGATAGCGGGTCAGGGCCGCGCGCGGCAGCACGATGACCTCGCCGTAGACCGGATGATCGTTGGCACTGGTGGCTGGGAAGCTGGCGACCCGATCGCCCACGACCAAGTCATCGACGCCCTCGCCCACCGCCGTCACCACCCCGGCCATCTCGTGACCAATGCCAGCGGGCAAGCGCGCCTGGGACGGCGCCAGGTTCTGCCGCCAGAGCACGTCGTACCAGCTGACGCCGATTGCCTCGACGCGGATCTGCACCTCGCCCGCAGCAGGTGACGGCTCGGCCTGCTCTTCGCACTTGAGCACATCGGCCGCGCCGAACTTGTGGAAACGGATCATGCGGGACATCGCAAACCTCGCCTTGTGAACCTCTAATACCACGGACTTTATCCGGACTTTGATCGTTAGACCATCAGCGGCTATTAATAGTCGACATGCTTATCATCGATTGAGCTCCATGCATTTATCCGCATCGGCACCCACAAAGCAATGCAGGGTAGCAGCCTTTGCCTTTAAGATTCACCCCTGCCCCACGGATTGCGAAGAGCGCCGATGAACCGTAACGACCTGCGTCGCGTCGACCTGAACCTGCTGATCGTCTTCGAGACACTCATGCATGAGCGTAGCGTGACGCGCGCCGCCGAGAAGCTTTTTCTCGGCCAGCCGGCCATCAGCGCCGCGCTGTCGCGCCTGCGCAGCCTGTTCGACGATCCGCTGTTCGTGCGCACCGGCCGCAGCATGGAGCCATCGGCCCGGGCCCTAGAGATCTTCGCGCTACTCTCGCCGGCGCTGGACTCGATATCCACCGCCGTCAGCCGCGCCGCCGAGTTCGATCCGGCGACCAGCACCGCAGTGTTTCGCATCGGCCTGTCCGACGATGCCGAATTCGCCCTGCTGCCTCAGTTGCTCAAGCGCGTTCGCGCCGAGGCGCCGGGGATCGTTCTGGTGGTGCGCCGGGTCAACTACCTGCTCATGCCAGCCCTGCTGTCTTCGGGCGAAATCTCCGTGGGCGTGAGCTACACCAGCGAACTGCCGGCCAACGCCAAGCGCAAGGTGCTGCGGCGCAGCAAGCCCAAGCTGCTGCGCGCCGACAGCATGCCCGGCAGCATCAGCCTGAACGACTTCTGTGCCCGTCCGCATGCGCTGGTGTCCTTCGCCGGCGACCTCAGCGGCTTCATCGACGAAGCGCTGGACGAAGTCGGCTGCAAGCGCCATGTGGTACTAGCGGTGCCACAATTCAATGGACTGGGCAGCCTGTTGGCCGGTACTGACATCATTGCCACCGTACCCGACTACACCGCCGACGTGCTCACCGCCGCCGGCGGCCTGCGCGCCGACGACCTGCCCCTGGACGTGCGCAGCTTCGAGCTGCACATGGCTTGGCGGGGTGCGCAGGACAACGACCCGGCCGAGCGCTGGTTGCGTTCGCGGATACAGATGTTCTTCGGCGACCCTGAGAGTCTCTAAGCATCGGCAAGCGGGCTGTTTATCTGATCATTTCTGCCTTTTCCTAGGCCATGGAGATCCATGCACTTCCAGTGGATTGCCACGCTCGGGGGCATATCTGAGAACATGTTTGGGATGGTTTGAAAAGGATGCCCCCAGCCGGTGTTAGGCTTGGGGCCTGTTGCTACAAGCCCTGCTGCATCTCACCTATTCAAGACTAGGCTCTGACAATTACACCAATGCATCGACCGGACGCTCAGCGATAAAGCCCCGCTCCCGCCACGTTGCCCGAACAAAGGATTTAAAGTTTGCTTCTCCTTTAAGCGTCAGATCGTCAGCGTGATCGGTGACGATGATCTGCGGCATCATCCCAGTGGCGGCGCCAGTCTGCTCACAGAACTCGACCAGTTTGTCGAACATGTTCGTGACCGCGCTCAGATCATCATCTACGCGCTCGGAGCTTGCCGTGAGCTCTGCCAGCGCCTTAGCGTCAAAAGTCTTGCCATGGTCGATTTTGGCCGGGAAATAGACCTGTGTGGGTTGATCGAGGAACAGGATGGGAGGAATTCTGCACCCTTCCTCATGCTTGAGCGCAAATACAGAATGCAGCGCCAAGAACAGTGTCAAATGGGAATAGAGCCAGTTGGCACCGCTGCCCATCGAGCGGAGATAGACGTTGCCCATGTCCGTGCTTTCGTGCCACAGGTCAAAGGTCTGAAGGTCAAACTTCAGGTTGATCGGCTGGTAGGCGTCCTCAAAATCGAAACCGGCCCCGATGCGTGCCATCTCGCTGTTGATCAGATCGCTCAAGTCGCGCATCTTCTCGTTGACCTTGTAGGCATCCAGGAGCGGTTTGATCTCGGCCAACCGATCTTTGATGATCTTCAGGGTGCCCTCATACTCCGTTTTAGGCTTGCTATCGTAGTCCTCGATCACTCCCTCAATACGGTGCTTAACGCGTAGAGCAATCTCATCAACCGTCTTGCTTTTCTTGAGGTCTTCGACCTGTTTGGTCAGCTGGTTGATGCTAGTCTGGATCCCCGATAGGACATCTTTTTCCTTCGCAAGTACTTTGATGAGCTTGTTTTCCTCATCCTTGAAGCTCTCACGCGCGTAAGAAGTTGTCTTGAGCTCCCGATTCATCCAGCCAATCGCGGCAGTCAGCTTGTTTGCCTCCACCTCCACTTGCTCGTGCGGAGCATCGCAGAACGGGCACTGCGCATCGCTGACTTCGGCATACTCCGGCACCGGTATCTTAGCGATGTTCTTGGCAAAATCTTCAGTCAGGCTGATCGACGACCTCACTGCGTGCAGCTTGTCCTGAAGCTCGCGAACAATAATCGTTTGTTTCGAGCGGTCTTCTTCAAGAGCCTTCTTGCGAAGGGAGTACGCGTCGGCCTGGCTGTCGATGCGGACGTTTACATCATGAATCTTTTTGTAAGACGTCTTCAGGCTACCCGCGATCTGGGCTCCGGTGAACTGGGTCAAGTCAGTGCCACTGATCGCCTTATACTCGGCCAGTAACCCATCGATCCGCGTTATGAAGCGTTCTTTCTCATCCTTCGTTTTGGGCAGTTGCGTCTCGATCTTCTTCTGTTCAGCCTTGAGCTGGTTTTGCTCCTGAGCCAGCCAGAAATAATCCTGATCCACGAAATTCATGAATATCTTGAGATGTTCAATGGCCTGATCCCGCTTTTCTCTTTCATCGAAGCGATAAAAGAGCGCATGTTTGTTAGCCACCAAATTCTGATGCTGGAGCATAAAAGAGGCGAAACTGCGTACCGAAGGCGTCGCACTTTTCGACTTGCCAAACTCACGCGCAGAGTCATCTTCGTCGATGTCGGTCATTGTCACCGCAAAATGACGACCCAGTTCCTTCTTAAAATCGCGCAGCGACATAAACAAGCTTGGAGTGAAGAATGTGTTAACATTTTTCATCCGCTGAAAAATTTCGTCGAGCGCACCGCTAATTTCACTGATGAATATTTTATTCGCATCCCGAGTGCGAGCCAAGCAAAGAAGCTCAGCCTCAAACTGCAGAATAGTGAAATACATTTTGGAGCGAGTAGTAATTACCCCCTTGGGAATCGTGTCGTCGCTGTTGCCAAAGCAGAAGTCGAAGATTTCGATGATGGCACTTTTACCCATCGACGACTTGCCGGTAATAATATTAAGACCAGGCTTGAACGTCACCTGATGTACTACATTATCACGATCGACGACGCCCACAGATTTGACAAAACACTTCATAGTTGCACAATCCCTAGCGACTTAAATACCCGTGGAGCTTCTCGATCTTGAAGGAGTTTCGCCAGATTACGCGCAGACGCGACCTTCTGGCCCAGCCCCTTCAGGGGTGGATACGTTTTATCTGTAGCTCGTACGACCAAGTCCTCATCAATCGTCAAATACTGCGCACTGACGAGGCTCATCAAGGTGACGTTGGTGATGTCTCGAAGCGAGTGAATCCGCTTGTGTACACCCGCAATCCGCGTTTTATCACCAACCATGGTTCGCCAGGTATTTCGCTCGCTGATCCGGTGCAGATATGAAGCCGTCGCCTCATGCAGAACGAAAGGTAGAACCAAGTAACTAAACAGAATATTTTTTTGAGTTTCCTGCAGCTCGCAGTAGAACGCATGAAGAATCGGCGCCATGATCAGAGGGCTGCGCTGCAGGGTATGGATATGATCAATGGTCGTAAGGTTCATCGCCAAAGCCTCCAGTGCAGTTTCTCATTGCCTTCTTCATCTTCATCATCGGCAAGCATGTGCCAGATGCCATTTCGAAACTCTACAGTGGTGCCTTCAAACGCAGGCATCCCATCGACGGGTTCCCCACATCGAGTATCGAAAAAATTCTGAGACTCGAAACACCAGTCTTCCTGTGGCTTTCGCGAGCAGCGCCTCAACTCAACCGATCTCAAGCTTTTATGCCGCTTGAGCTGATCGTGCTTGTAATTGTCGACGTCCGCCTTCTCAACAGTGAACCGTTTGAATTCATTGGTGATGGTGCGCACAGTCACCATATGCTCCAAGATAGCGGCGGGTACCCTGTCAGCGTGCTCAATCTCATAAAGCTTTCTGACAAACAGCCGATCTGCATAACCTGTTTTGTCTTCACTTTCGAAAACCGCCGTATCCACCACTGGAAACTTCCGAGAGTTTCTGCCGTAGCGAGCGAACAACCTGGCGATTTTCAGATCGAAATCGTCGTAAGTAATTTTCCATCCGTCTTTTTCAAGACACGGTTCTATCAGGTAACCCAGCAGCGCCTGGAAATACTCATCACGCTGCGAGGGGTCAATTCCTTTGCCGAAACGGCTTCTTGCATCTGCTGCACGCGCCTTGAGTTCTGGCTCATCCGACATGATCCGCACTTTTTCAATGACATCCAGCAGCACCAGTCGTCGCTCATCCGCCATCACAAATTGCTGAGCTTGGACGGATTTCGAGGGTTTTTTGCCAGATTCGGCGACGCGAGCTTCACTATCAGCTAGCACCTTAGCAAGCAGTGCCAAGCGTTCCTCACCGCTGAGGTGGTTCCAGTGGCGGAGCTCTGCTGTCGCTCCATAGGACTGCGTCGTGAGCAAGATGAGTTCGGAATACTTCTCTTGCTTGAACTTAGGCAATAACCAGTTCTTGAGAGTATTCCAGAAATTAGTGTGCCCGTCAGTTAGGTCATCGATAAAGTTTTTTACTTCGACCTGCACACTCCCACTGACGGTGACATCGCCATAAACCTCAATCCAAAGGGTTTGCCCCTCTACGAGTTCGTAGCAATACTCAAGCGTAACTATCAGTTGATAGTCAATGGCCTCCAGCAGCCTGGTTGCATCGTTGGCAAGTTTAGCCACAACATTCTCCGGTTATTGCTCCACCGGTGCGGGGGCAAATTCGCCGGGAGATAAGAAGCCATCCTGGCAAAGCCGCCAACCACAGCGGGGAAAATCAACTCAGGCACCACAGCCGTGTGCCTTCGGAAGCCAGACATCACATACTGTTTATTTAAACAGTATCAACTGACGAAGCCTCCGCGATTGTAACGTGATGGCATTTTGTTGGCAAAACGCCCTCTATTCTTGTATTGGTAACTGCTCGGGTAGTTGAGCTAACACAGCAGGGAGGATTGGATGGCTTTCACAGACGACAATGGCGGGTTCAGGTTCGAATGCGATGACGCGAAGATGTCCATCAATGCGAGTACCTAGGCGACCCGACTGAGTCAGCTTGCCAAGATGAAAAGCCCGGTGAGCATTTTAACGGATGCCGTGATCGGCGTACTCAACACACGGCCATGGGGCATTCAGATCGTCGCCCACGTCGATGCGAGAGCATCTGCCGAACGTATCAAAGAAGCACTGCCCCAAGTGCGGCTAGCCCGTCACAGAGACATCGGTGCCAAGGAGCTACTGATTGCAGCGGATACGGTGTGGATCCTCCGTAACGACTTCGGGAAGAGACACAGGCTCGACTCAGGCGTTGGATTTCATTCACCAGAGGTCTACGAGAAAACACGGCTGCAGCTGTTCGAGCGGGCCCGGCGAGAGGCGCAGGAGACTCTGTAAACCTCAGCATCCAGATGCAAAGGGCTGCCAGCTCCCCAGGAAACCAACTGGCGCGCCAGCGCATCGACACACATCGCTCGGCGTTGCCCGACAGCAACACCCAGTAATCCCTACTAGGGCTGTACCAAAAGATGAAGGTAATGACCCTGAAGGCCATAAGCTTTCTAGGGTGACTGGGATCAGGCTGGGCCACATGGTTGGACTGCTGAGCGCACCGGAGTTCCTGCCCTACGCGATCAGATTGAGTAAACCCTCGACCATTGACTTGTCCGATATGGCAACGAGATCGAGGTGGCGACCATCCTGCCGCATGAGCGCAACGAGCAGGCAGGCAGTGAACGTCCAGAAGGGGGAGCCTTCTGACAGATTGTATCCGTCGATCATCGCACGGATACGCTCGGCAATGGGTGGGTAGTCATCATTTCCCCAGTGCGCTTGTGGAGGTGTCATGGCGTGGACGATGATTGCCGCGAGCGAGATACCCATTGCCCGCTTCTGTGCAACCTGTGCGAAGCTGTGACCTTCGGATCTGGCATATTGCGCAAGATTGCTCATCATCATCTCTCTCGCCCAGGTGTCGCAGGCCATCTCCTCCTCATAGCCTTCGACGGGAGCGTCCCCGGCGGCACGGAACATGACGTGTCTCAGTTCGTGTAGGAGAGCGAAAGCGAATGCTAGGCCGACAAGGTCAAAAGACACCATCTCCTGCGCACCGCACAAACTCGTGCGATCAGCGGTCGGCAATGGTATGTCTTGGGGCCATTCGATGTCGGCGGTGGTGTCTGCCGACTCGAGCGCAATGGCAGCGGCAATACGTTGCTTGAAGTCGAACTCGAACTGGCCCCGCCCATGATCGGCCTTCAGCGCGACTTCGAGAGAAACGCCAGTGCTTGTGGCGAGGACCAGCGCTGGCGCGTAAACCTCGATCGCGTGCCAGGCGGAAAAGCCCAATAGCCAGAAAAAGTCGACCGTCTTAGTATCAAATTTGATCCGCTTGCTCGTCGCGTTCAATGTAAGGCCTTTCCCGCTAGCAGCGACTTCGACGGAATGGCGATGGTCGGTCCAAAGCTTGCAAAGCTCATCGCCCTTCTCAGGAACGGCGCCTCGCAACAGGTTAAGCACTATCGTCTGGTCGGATAGCTCCGTGGCCATAAATACTCTCTGCTGGGAAGTTTAGGGGGTTAGGATCGTAAGAGATCTCGGATCCTCTCTTCAATCGTAGAGCGGATAATGTCGATAATATAGTGTTACGCAGATTCAACCCACCAAGCGCCAGACAGCAGAAGTCGAGCGTGCGCGCTGTGGTGCGGGTTGCGACTGGAGCTACCCGTAGTACAAGCTACAGATGCTAGTTTCCGTCGGCGGCCAGGTATCTGGGACCGCAGAAAACCCATGATATCTCGCTTAGGTACGAAAGGGGTAAGAATAGGTTATGGCGCAGGACATTACGCCACAAGAGGCAATTAAACGGCTGGAGCAACAATTCGGAAATCACGAAAGCATGCTTATACGTACGCTTACTGTGCTTTCAACGTCGGGGCAGCCGGCGGATATCACCTTCTACAAGCGCAAGCCGATTTTGAACGTACGTGTCAGCGCAAAGCTGGGCGCAGCGCGGCTGTATGGGCTCGAAAATCAAGTGCCTCGCCTGCTGAGGCGCATCGAGTTCTCGAACGGAATGGTCGCAAATCTCAGTGAGATTTGGACTATAAATCCAATGCCCGTGGATGGCTTCACCCAAGAGGAACTAGACAACGTCGACATGTCGCAAGGAGAGCAGAAAGCGGGACCGCAGGGCGAGACCATTCGCAGGATGATTCGCAGTACCTGCCACTGTAAAAGCAAAAAGGAAACAGATTACTATCTGCGGCGCTGGATAGCGTCATAGCCGAAACCGCCATATCAGGGCTTTTTTTGGGGGCTGCTGAGCTTGAGCGGCATTTCCCATTGCGGTGGGGGCGGGTTCTCGCGAAGGTAGGCAACTAAAGCACGCTGATTTTGTAGCTCCAGCTGGCCCCGTTCTTCAAGACCGGACTCGTAAGGAAGTAGACGAGCCATCTCCGCCTCTGCCTCCTCGACAGCGCCACAATAGGCGAGCACAACGGCATACTGGCTGCGCACAGGAATGACTCGGCCGACCAGCTTGAGGCCCATGATCGTGGGCATCAAATTACGCTCTATGACATCACGCGCCCCGATGTAATCGTTCCGGCCAATAAAATCGTCGACCAACTCTTGCCCGACACGTACGAACGAATCAAGCGAGTGCGCCATCGAATAGAATTTCATGGCATGGATAGGCCCCAGGCCAGGGAAATTGCCCATTGCCTTGACCGCCTTGGACTGGAGGTCCAAAGCGTCGGCGAGGTGTTTCAGATCATCGGTATGGTTCTCTCCTTCTTTCAGGAGAGGGAATATCTTGTCGGGATTCTGCGCCATCACGTCATTGATGGTAATCCATCCCCTATGGAACTCGAACAGGCTGGTGATTTTTTCTTCGATCCGAATCCAGTGCTGACCGACAACCTTGTGCGGAAAGTTCTGGAAAGCCGATTTCTCAGTGACGTGATAAAGGGATGCTGTGACTGGTACAGGCGGCCCCCGAAAACAATCCCGCCGACCATCACGGTGGGTGATGAAAAAGGCCAGATGACCACCGTGAAGCTCAAGGATGTGTCAGTAGTCGGTTCTTGGTAAGCAAAACATGGTCGGACTATTCACAAGGTGGTTGCCCCTGAGAGGAGCCCCACACCGCCCTGGCGACTTTCCGCGTAGCGGGCTACGTGTACAGCCTGATTGAAGACCCTGCGCCAGCAATGGTTCAACACCTGGATGCATGACGGGATTACCCAGGTACTGCCCTTCCTGGATGACGATACCGAGCGCCCCCAACTGGCACTCCACGACCAAGCACACTCCAAGCGTCAGGAAGAGTTCCCACCAGTCGAAGCCCCGAGGCACTACACCGCAAGGTATTCCTGGGCTCACTTGTCAAAAAGATGTCCAGGCCAAAGGCTCGTAATGATGAGCTGAGCTATCTGTCGACCCAGGTGGTGTTCGAGTACCTACGGCTGCGCTTTGGCAAACAGGTCGACGGTCTGGTCTTCCCATCCGTACAGACGGGCGAGGCGGGTACCAACGTAGTCTTGTTCCCCGAGGCCAGCCGCCTTGCCTATGTACCCCCGCCGGAGGCCGATGCTGAAAGACTTGGCGACGAAAAGCCCCCCGTTGTGGTCGAGGTCGAATTGGACAATCCGTTAAAGGCGCCTACCAAGGTAATTGTTGTGCACGACTCAATTCGGTATCACAAAGTCACTGCGATTGAGACCCAGGCCCGCGAGTATCGCCATATCTACGACATCTTCATGAGCGACGAGACACGCCGGCGGCTGAACTTGGACTAGGAAGCGGGGCTTATCTGCAGAGGCACTGGCGTTGCGGCCAGTGCCTTATGGGCGACCTTTTGGTCGATAGCTGCCTGTCACCAACGGCGGCTATGGGTCGACCTCTGCCGGTGGAGGTACTTAAGCGTGTTGGGCAAACCCGATGCAAGCGACTGTTCAGTTCGAAGGCAATGGGAGAGTAAGTCTAGGCGATTCAACAACTGTCGGTGTACGTTGAACTCTGCAAGCGCCAGCCGGTGCTTACTCCCTGAAGATGCTGACTGATTCAAGGCAGAAGCGAATAGAGTTTCCCTTACAGTACGGTCGGACGTGGTGAGGGATCCCTTCATGCACAACCTGGACGACTGGCTTCAGGGTGAAACCTCGACGACCATGCTCCAGAGACGCTAGCTTTTGCGAGCTCTCCTGTATGGCTTTGCGAATGACTTGCTCGGTGAGCTCTGTTGCGAAGAACCCGCGAACGAAAACGTTGGGGCCACTCGCAGCAGGCGTCTTGGCGTCAGGTGAAAGCCTGAAGCCAATCTGTGTATTGAGGTCGTCAGCGATGTCTTTAGCTAGAAAGACCTTGTTCGTAGCGGCGAGAGCTTGCTGGACCTGCAGCATCGAATCGGCGAGCTCAATCTTGAACTCGAGCGAATACATGACTTCGTCGATGTGTTGCCCTTGTTCGCAGGCCGCTTGCCTGGACCGGTTGCTGTGAATGCTCAGCCTGGCCTCGGGGAGCCTTCCTGATGCAATTTCACGAACGATACGTGCATATCCAGCGTACTGGCGAAAGCCCTGTTCATCTTCGGTATGGTCGGGGCACGCCAACGGGTCTAGCCGCAGGTGGCTTTTCAGCATGTGGCCATGCTCACTCCCAGCTTCTGCGTACAGTTGCCAGTCAAGCCCGACTGATTTTTGTAGAAGCTTTTTGATTTTAAAGGCCTCAACCCAATCCGACTCGCTACGGTGGTGGCGCAACAAATCGATATCGAATTTCAATCGGATCGGCTCGCTCGTAGCACCTGTAAAGCGGTCCCTCGTGTAGAAGTCGCACTTGATCTCTTCGTGGCCTGTGAATGAGCCGACTTCATCTGCTGACCAATGCTCAATCAGTGCGCGTGTACGAACTCGCAGATCGGATTCACTCAGCTGATACGACGAGGGTGCCACGCCGGCGATTGCATATTGGATGGCTTGGGAGATTGGAAGCGGGGCGACCCCAGCAATGATCTGGCACTGCTCGGCGGAGACCTGCTTTGCAAGATCGAGCAGAGGTATGGCCGTGTGGCCGAATCGAATATACCGCTCAACAATTTGTTCGTCGGATTCGGTTGGGTATTCCCTCAGGAGCTCATCTAGGCGAGAAGGCCCCAGCCGGGTGACGTAGTGCTTCACGATGGGGTGTAAGGCAATGGCCTGCGCTCGCTCCCGAACCGCTTTCATCGCAAAAAGGTCATCTTCGGGATACCGTTGACGGATTTTGTCGATGTTTGTGTGGCAGCTACTGCAGATGGCCATCGCATTGTCTTCACTGGCAAGAAACTCGGGCAACTTGTCCCCTTGCCCGCCGGGCCCGTTGGCTGCGGCTGAATAGATATGGGCGATTTCCCCCAGGAAGACGCCCTTGGGTCCATTCTTTCCTTCGCCTCTTGCGTATAGCGAAGCCAGGCAGTCAGTGATCGAGCAGTAACCACCCGAGCTCTTAGCAACAGAGCCTTTCAGCGGTGCTGGGAAATTGATGCGGTTCGTCTTCGATTTAGAGGTCGACATGGCCAGCCTATCCCTGTGTGTATGCCCTGAAGATTACCAGCAGGTACACGCCCGGAATAGCAGCCTTCCTCAACACTGGAGGGACATCTGGCTCTCTGTACCAGTCGTACGTCCAAGGTGACTTAGTCGTCTAGGCACTCCGGCAACAATGTGACTTGCGTCCGAGCCTCACCTTCGACGAACCGTTTCATGATTGTCCCCACCACGATCACGACGATCAGAAGGTTAGACAACCGTAGGTGTTTTCACACAGCCTGGGTCGAAAGCGGCCGATCGCGGTACGCTTCTTTCGACCCTATGGGGCCTTCACGAATTGTTTCAAGCGTCTAGCGAACTAGGCGTGATGACTGCTATGGCCTGAAATCGCTAGACTGCTGTGAGAACTCCAACCACCGAGTAAAGCCTGTATGCCTGCACGTACCTTGCCTTCGCTGCTGTCGCTTCCTGAATTGATCTCTGTGAGAAACGCCGGTACCGACATCCAGGGTGTAGGCGATGAGGCTGAAGCTGATCGACTGCTGATCAGTAGTCAATTCAGAGAGGCGGCAGAGGCTTATCGGGCATTCGACCTAGACAATGTAAATCGGCGTGAGAAGCTCGCGTATTGTCTTTACTGTGCTGGCCAGAGGGATTTCCACACCGTTCTAGATGACGATGTTGAGCGCGCAACACCCTGGGGGTTGGCGCTGCATTTGTGGGCTTTTGATGACGGCCGATTTGCCTACAACACGCCCATAGATGAGTTATCTGAACGGCTCGCGAAAATCCTGCAGCTTGCAATGGAAATGGACTCCTGGCCCAAGCTACGCGAAGGACTGATAGCTGGCTGCTGGTACCATTCTCTTCAGCAGCGCCATGACACGCCGACAATGAGAGCCATCCAGTCCTCGGCTTCTGCAGTGCTCGGAAAGATGGGTTCGAACCTTCAAGAAACTCTTAAGTTGTGTACTTGGATGTTCAACTACTACCGAGATCGATCAGAAACTCAGGTCCGAGCCCTCCGGGACCTAGTTTCGGCTATCTCTGCTAACGACACGCCAGTGTTGTCTGCACTTTTTTCCGCAGCCATGATCGTCCGGGATACTCAGCAGGCGAAATCAGCACTAGCCGAATTGTGCCGCCGTTATAAGGACGACCAGGACCTCGAGCCAACACTATCTGCGGTGGCGGTTGAGTCAGGCTGCTCTGAATGGCTGGATTGCCTACCTGAAGAGCTCAAGGCCGTCAGCCAGGCTCGCCCCGAGATTCGCTTGGTTGTATCGATGGAAAGGCAGGACCTGCAAGAGGTATATGCACTCGCTGAGTCCATGCCTGCGACCGGGCCTTCTGATAGCGTCCTCAACCTCCCACGCATAGCAGAGCCCTTTTTCAATTTTTTGCTGGCCGGGCGGACGTCCCGAGTCGGTGGTTGGGGAGGTTCTGCCCCATGGGAGGCTATTTGGGGTGAGCGCTTGGTAAAGGCCTTACCCGAGGGCGCGCTGCGAAACTCGTTCCTCCAAACCTGCAGAGACTTTTTGAGCGAGGAGGAGCTCGCCGCTCGTTCCCAAGACCTATGCGACTTGTTCGAATCGTCCCTCGCAGATGAAGACTTTTATTGGATTCAAAGGGCCGAATGCCTTCACCATGTGAACGCCCATTCATTTGCAAAATACCTGGTAGAAAGGGCGTCTGAAGAAAGTGATTACGCTCCCTTTGAAAGCGAAGAGCAAGAGATCCCCTGGGATCGATTTGTCCCCGCGATCAAGCAGGAGCTCGCGTCGCTCCAGCCCAAGGCCAGAGTTACCATTGAGTCAGTTTTCGAGGATTGGGGCATCCCTCTGCGCCCAACTCTGGAACAGCGGCTGGCCGGTCAAGGATTGCCTGTGACGGTCAGTGGTCCAATTGCCAACGTCGAGGCCGCCATCTCGGAGTTGAGTGGGAGTGATCTGGCTTACTTGCAACTGGCGCTGCTAAAGATTTCGGCGCGGGTCGCGGAACGGATTTCGCCAGCGGCCTCGCACGAGGTTGCTATCCGCGCCTACAACGACTTTCTGCGTCCTAGCTCCCTCACTGAGCTTGGGGAGGAGCGTGTTCGAGCGTTGGCGAATCGATACGGTGCCGCACGCTTTCTTCAAGGCTTGGATGCGTTGATGAGAAGCCCTGAGTTCAATCCTGAAACAGACCGCGACCTTCCGGCACTATCGAAGATGCTCGTAAAGCTACAGGGCTCTCTTCCAGGAAGACGTGCCTATCTCGCGGGCGTGCTGCGCAAGCGACTCAAAAATTTGAGATCTCATTGGCTCGATCAGCAGGTATCAGAAGCCATGAATCGCGGGGTGGACATAGAGCAAATGATCGACCTGGCCAAAGGCGTTACCTCTTGGGACGACTGGAGTGAAGGTCTATCCCGCCTAGTACCGTACTGATATGGTGATGACTATCTAGCCTCGATGCGCTAAGGCTAGCCCAGACGCATCAAGCTGAATGCAATGGCCCCTAATACCCCTGATCACCTCGATCATGCAGGCCAAAACTCAGCTTCTATTCTCAACCTAGGAGCTGATCGTGGATGAGCATCATGACTCCCTTGTATACATCTCAGGGAACAGCACATCACATCGACCGCGCAATCCAAGACGCGCTGCCGGCTTTGGGCCGAGCGGCGGCCCCGACATCCAGGAGTCCGCTTTGGGTCGGTAAGCTGCCGTTCATGACAAGTGGCCTGTAAAGACGAGGCACCGCCCTGCTCCCCACCTTCCATGGAGGTACACTGAAGTTCAGCGTGTACCACGTCAGCGGCTTTCAGAAATCGCCATTCTCAATCGCGCACATTGTCGGGGGGTATCGAGGGGTATTTCTGGGGGTACATTTTTAATTTAGCGAACTACAACCACCGTCCTAGAGCCATGTCAAGATGTTCTTCGGCGACCCTGACAGTCTTTAGGGGCTTCGCGCATGCTCGCTAGTGTGGTGTCTCAGAAGTTAGACACATAAATCTGGTCTAAGCTTATTGACTTGTCCCCCAATCGAATTCGGTGGCAGGAATGAAAACAGGCCGTCCCGCGACACCCATCGTTTTGACGGAAACCGAGCGGGCCGAACTGCTTCACAGGCTCAACAAGCGCAAAGGCCCATCCGATGAGCGTGTTCGCGCTGAAATTATTTTGGCGTGTGCCAACGGCGAATCAGGCACAACCATCGCCCGGCGCTTGGGAATCGGGATCTACACGGTTTCGCGTTGGCGGGTACGATTCGGCCACTGGAGACTCGATGGGCTGAATGACAACTATCGCTCTGGAAGACCGCGTAGCATCAGCGATGAAAAAGTGCAGGAAGTCATAGATCAAGTGACCCAGACCAAGCCTGATGACGCCAGTCACTGGAGTACGCGCCGGATGAGCAAGGCGGTAGGCATCTTACCCGCCAGCGTGCAACGCATTTGGCGGGCCTTTGGACTCAAGCCACATCTGGAGCGGACCTTCAAGCTGTCGAACGACCCGAACTTCGTCGACAAGGTCCAAGATATCGTCGGCCTTTACCTCAACCTTCCCGATAGAGCGCTGGTGTTGTGCGTCGACGAGAAGAGTCAGATCCAAGCCCTGAGTCGGACACAACCAGGCTTACCACTGACCTCTGGTCATCCAGCCACCCGAACACATGACTACAAACGCCATGGCACTACTTCACTGTTTGCGGCGCTGGATATTGCGACAGGGGAAGTCATCGGGCGCCTGAAGCGGCGTCATCGGAGTAGCGAATTTCTCGCCTTCCTCAAGGAGATCGATAACGTTGTACCAGCAGGGCTGCCGGTGCATCTGGTCATGGATAACTACGCCACGCACAAGACGGACAAGATCAAGGCGTGGCTGGCGGCGCATCCCCGTTATCACGTGCATTTCACACCGACCTCCGCGTCCTGGCTGAATCTGGTCGAGCGCTTTTTCTCGACGCTGAGTGAGAAATGGATCAAGCGGCAGGCGCATGTCAGCGTGAAAGATCTGGAGGCTTCTATCGAGCACTACCTTGAGACCTACAATCAGGATCCCAAGCCGTTTCAGTGGCACAAGAAGGCGGACGAAATCCTGGCCAGTGTGGCGCGCGCAGCAGCGGTATTAGGGAAATAGTTATGTGTCTAACTTCTGAGACACCACACTAGAAAGCGCCAACCTTGGCGGGCGTTACTGGTTGAGGGTGATCCAACAGAGCTGGTCGACATATCCCCCCTGATCCCTGCCGACTACGAAGCGGAAAGAAGCCGGATCCTTTCCCCGGCTGAGCTGTTGGAACTGCACAACCGCTTCTAGCAAATGACCGCCGATTATAGCGCCCTCCCCGCCGGTCAAAAATACGAGGGCATTCGGCCGCTAAAGAAGGAAACGCAGCTAGCGCTCTGGATCAGCCTAGGCACGCTGTGCCGGATTGGCGAGTTGCTCCAGGCCGAATGGAAAAATGTTGATTTGGACCGACAGACCTGGTGCCTCCCCAGCGAAAACGTCAAAGGCACCCGGGGCAAGAAACAGGACCACCATGTCTTCCTCTCCCCCTTCGCCCTGCATTTCTTTCAGGAGCTCAAGACCCTGACGGGCGACTCCCAGTGGTGCTTTCCCAACAAGCAGGATGATGGACATGTGGACGTAAAAGTGGTGAGCAAACAGGTGGGTGATCGCCAGGCCCGCTTCAAAAACCGCAAGGCTCTCTCCAGACGGCGACATGACGATACGCTGGTGCTTGCCGATGGCCAAAACGGCGACTGGCCACCGCATGACCTGCGCCGCACTGGCGCGACCATGATGCAGGCTTTGGGGGTCAGCCTGGACGTCATCGACCGCTGCCAAAACCATGTGCTGGCCGGCTCGCGGGTGAGGCGCCATTACCTGCATCACGATTATGCCGAAGAGAAGAAACACGCCTGGAATCTGTTAGGTGATCGATTCAGTGCTGTGTTGTCCTCAACCTACGAGCATTCTCCGGCCGAATCGACGATGTCTTTTCCCGCATATGCCGCGAATACTTCTTTACCGCCCTCTTAAGTCGGTGTCTTTTGTGAGCGCTCATCGCCGAGCACGTTCTTCAGCTTGATTTCGGCTTCATGACCGGTTGAATCCACAGCCAATTCCAGTCATTGGCCATGCCAAACTCGTTGCCCGAAAGCGGCCCTTCGAAGCGCTGCAGATCAGCAGGCTCTCCCTTGGTTCAATGACCCCATGCGACAAACGTAGTGGTCTCCCAAACGCCGCATAGCAGAGGGTAACGCGAGAAAATAGCACCTGCTGAGCGAAATCCGTTTATCTAAGGAGGAACGATCAGGGGAACCACCGTCGGCATCGACATATGTAGATATTACTTCGAGTTTCTCCTTTGAGACTCGCGTCGGCAGCCTCAAGAATGCTGCACTGCAAGCAGTGAATATGGGCTTTTCCGGCAAGGTAGCGATTGATCCCACGACAATACAGGTTAAGTGATGCGTTCACTCCGCCCCCAAAGAATTCGCTAGAAGTAATCACCGAACTATCTGTAGTGAATCTGAGTCGGGGGGCGAACGACGACCACGAATTGATGATTAGAACTTCCGGCTCTATGACTAGCTCTGGAATAGATTGAAACCTATTCAAGAGCTAGACAGTCATCGGAAGCAACGACTATATTGATCAAAAACTACACGTTGCGGTTAGTAACGATTCACCTGCCAGCTTCAAGGCCATTCAGCAACAGGGTCGAGAATGGGCGCTTGAGTCGCCTGTGATGATGCCGGTTGAAAGGTAGGCTTGCGGCGGCTGACTCTGTCCACCAGGTAAACCAGCCCGTGGTAGTCGATCCCACTATGTTGGGACAAGCCGATTTCACACGTACGACTGGTGGAGATGCCTTCTTCACAGAACCACACGGCATCCTTTAGGCTGCGCAGCGCGTGACTGTTCAGTTCGGGGGTGGTGAAGCCCTTGTCGCCGGCGAAGCCGCAGCAATGGATGCCCTCGGGTATGACTACCTGCTTGGCACAACGCCGGACGATGTCGATCAGCGCTTGCGCCTCGCCGAGGTGCTGGGTGCTGCAGGTGACATGCACGGCGATCGGTGCGTCCTGGGGCTCGAACTCCAGACGGTCGAGCAGATAGGTGCGAATGAAGCGCACCGGGTCATGGATCTCGAGGCGTTCATCCGCCAGATCCTGCATCAGCCGCAAGGTGCAGGGGCTAGTGTCGCAGTAGATCGGGTCGAGCCCGCCGCGGCTGGCCTTGAGCAGGGCGTCCAGAGCTTCCTGGCGTTTGTGCTCGGCCTGTTCGGCGTAGCCCTTGGAGGCAAAAGGCTGACCGCAGCAGAGCGCGTCCAGGTTGCCCGGAAACACCACCTGGTAGCCGGCTTTTTCCAGCAGCGCACAGGTCTTGTCGAGCAGCGGTTGCTGCTCCTGATCGCTGGCTGCCGGGCCCATGACGCGAGACACACAGGCCGCCAGATACACCACCCGTGGACGTTCATCCGCGGTGGCAGGTTTAGGTAGCTGCAGACGCTGCACAGGCTGCGGCATCGCCGGCGTCCACTGGGGCAATTTGCCCTGGCTGACCCTGGTCAGGGTCGCGGTGGTCCTGGCGAACAACGGAGTGCCCAGCATCCGGTGCGCCGTATTGGCCACGAACAAGGTGAAACGGGCGCCCTGCACCGCCGCGGCGAAATGCCCGGCCAGCCAGTTGGCCGCACGGGGGCTGTGGGCCTGGGTGCCGCGCAGTTTTCGCACCAGGTCACCGGTGTTGATGCCCACCGGGCAGAGCTGGGCGCACAGCCCGGTGGCCGCGCAGGTATCCAGGCCGTGGCGCTGGTAGGCGCGCTCCAATTCAGCAGTATCGATGCCGGCACGCTTGCGCGCCTGGATGTCGCGCCAGATGACGATGCGCTGACGCGGGGTCAGCGTCAGGCCGTTGGAGGGGCACACCGGCTCGCAGAATCCACACTCGATGCACGTGTCCACGATGTCATCGGCAGCCGGCATCGGCTTGAAATTTTTCAGGTGAATGCGCGGGTCTTCGGACAACACCACATCGGGGTTGAGGATGCCGCGAGGGTCGAGCAGGCGCTTGATTTGCCACATCAGCTGGTAGGCTTCAGTACCCCATTCCAGCTCGACGAAAGGCGCCATGTTGCGCCCAGTGCCGTGTTCGGCCTTGAGCGCACCGCCGTATTCCACCGCCACCAGTTGGGTCACGTCGCCCATGAAGGCCTCGTAACGGGCCACCTGGAGCGGGTCATCGAAGCCCTGGGTGAAGACGAAATGCAGGTTCCCTTCAAGGGCATGGCCGAAAATGATCGCTTCGTCGTAACCATGTTTGTCGAATAGCTGGATCAGTCGATTGACACCCTCGGCAAGCTGTTCGACGGGAAAGGTCACGTCCTCGATGATCACCGTGGTTCCCGTCTGGCGCACCGCGCCGACTGCCGGGAAGGTGTCCTTGCGGATCCGCCACAGCTGGTTGTAGACCACCGGATCGTCACTGAAGTCGACCTGTTTCTCCACCGGAAAATGCGCGATGGCGGCCATGACTTGCGCCAGTTGCTCATGCAGCAGCGCACCGGTGGCGGCACGCGACTCGATCAACAGGGCACAGGCGCCGGCAGACAGTTCACGCACCCATTCGGGCATACCCGCCATGTTCTCCACCGAGCGCAGGCTGCGCCGATCAAGCAGCTCCACCGCCGCGACAGGCTGTTGTTTGAGCACCGGTACGGCCTTGCAGCAGGTGCCGACGTCGGGAAAGACGATCAGCGCGCTGGCTTTGTGCGGGTGGTCGGGCACGGTGTCATAAGTCACCGCACTGATGAACCCCAGCGTCCCTTCGGAACCCACCATCAGGTGATTGAGAATATCCAGCGAGTCCTCGAAATCGATCAGGGCGTTGATCGAGAAGCCCGTGGTGTTTTTCAGTCGGTACTTGTGGCGAATCTTGCCGGCCAAGGGCAGATTGGCCCGGGTCTGCCGACCCAGTTCGGCGAGCTGCTCCAACAGCTCGCCATGGCTGGCGCGGAAGGCAGCGATGCTGGATGGGCTTTCGCTGTCCAGCACGGTGCCGTCGGCCAATACCAGGCGCAGGCCAGCGAGGGTGTGATAGGTGTTCTGGGCAGTGCCGCAGCACATACCACTAGAGTTATTGGCGACGATACCGCCGATCTTGGCGGCGTTGATCGACGCAGGATCAGGACCGATCTTGCGTTTGAAGGGGGCCAGTGCAGCATTGGCCTGGGCGCCGATGACGCCGGGTTGCACACGGATCTGCTGGCCGTTGCCACGGATGTCGCGGCGGTTCCAATGGTCGCCCAGCACGATCAGTACCGAGTCGGAAATCGCCTGGCCGGAGAGGCTGGTGCCGGCGGCGCGGAAGGTCACCGGTACGCGTTCGGCATTGGCCAGCTTGAGCAGCGCTACCACTTCCTGCTCGGATTCGACCCGCAGCACCAACTGGGGAACAAGCCGGTAAAAGCTGGCATCGGTGCCGAACGCTAGCGTCGAAAGCGGGTCATCAAAACGCCGATCACGGGGGATCAGCCGCTCGACAGCGGTGGTAAAAGTCGCCGGTAACATTGCTTGTCTCCATCAATCACCCCGGCGGCCAGTTGGGTGCGCGAGGCCGCAGGGCTGGTCAAAACGGCTGAAGCCAGAGAGAACAGCCAGACTGTGCTTTGGGTTGCAGACGCGGGATGAGTCAGCGGGCGCCATGCACGACCGCTGACAGTCCGATCACTTGGCCAGAATGCTCCGGGAACGGGTCTCTGAACGGGCCCGGCGGGTTTCGATAAGCCGGGCGAACCGGCGCTTGCTCGCTTCGGGATTGATGAGCAACAAGCCGATGACGCTGGTGACAATGCACAGCGCGCCCGCGACCACGAAGCCCTTGTCATAGCCCAGCGCAGGTGTGGCGGCGCCCTGGATAAAAGCCCCCATCAGTGCGGGCGCGACCAGGCCGCCGGTGGTGGCCAGGGCGCTGTTGATGGACATCATCGAGGAGCGCTGCCCGGCCGACATGATCTCGGCAACGATCGCCGAACTCAGCACGAAGGTGATCTGCGGCAAGTTGCAACCAATCGCCAACAGGATGACCTTGAGCAGTGGATCGTGCACAGCAAAGACCGCGAGCAGGATCAGCGCACCCCCCGTCAGCACCAGCAAGGAGGTCAACCAACCCCGGGCATACTTCGAGGCCAGACCAGATTTCAGCAAACGCTGGGATACCCAGGAGCCGCCCAGGACGATCGGGATGTTGAACGCGGTGAACACCATGAACATCCAGCCGGCGTCAGTCGGGTCGTAGTGCATCACCTTGCCCATATAGGACGGTACCCACGTGAACATCACCGAGAAGATCCAATAACTGGTCCAGTACATCAGCATGTTGGCCAGGAAGGTTCTGTCGGTAATCAGCTCCCAATAAGGCAGGCGGGGAGCGTCGGCATCGGCCTGCACCGAACCTTGCTCAGTGACCTTGCCTTCGGCCCCGAAGTAAGCCCACAGCGCCATCCACACGAGGCTGGCCATACCGAGCACCATGAATGCCGCATGCCAGCTCCACTTCACCACGACAAACGTCAGGAGCGGGCCGGAGATCAGCAGTCCGGCAGTGACTCCCTGAAAGATCACCGCGGACGGCAAGTTGCGCTTGTCGTTGGGGAACCACTTGTAGCAACTGTGCAGCGCCAACGGATAAGCCGGCCCCTCCCCCATGCCAAGCAGGATGCGTGAGAAGTACAGCAGCGGGACCGAGGCCACGAACGCCAGCGGGAACTGCGCCACGCCCCAGATGCCGGCACATACCAGCAATAATTTCTTGGACGACACCCGCTCGGCCACGAAGCCGAAACCGATGGCCGACAACGAGAACAGAAGGAAGAAGCTACTGGCGATCATGCCGAACTCAGCGGGAGAAAGTCCCAGGTCGGCCATCAGGGGACCTGCGACGATGCCGAGAATCGCCTTGTCCATGAAGTTGATCACCATGAACACCGCGAGCAGGATCGTGATGACCCAGGCATGCGTTTTGGTACTTTTATAGCGAGCCATATCCCACCTCAGAATTGATGTTGAAACCATCGGGTCGTCGTGATGCGAGCCGAAGTGGAATTAACTGGAACAATCTGAAACGTAGCGATCGGATGAGCTCCGGTCTTGCGGGCGGGGACATCCAGACATGTAAAGGATGTTACTCAAGGTAGCAGCAAACGTTGAGTTCACAGACATGACGTTCTCCAGGCTGACT
Source organism: Pseudomonadota bacterium (assembly GCA_023388335.1). Lineage (GTDB taxonomy): Bacteria > Pseudomonadota > Gammaproteobacteria > Pseudomonadales > Pseudomonadaceae > Aquipseudomonas. The sequence goes on from JAEWGL010000040.1 coordinate 46,806, forward strand.
GAAGGTACTTTGGCCCCAGTCGATTTTGTTGTTTTGAACCGCAAAAAACTATATAGCACTATAGCTAAGTAGGTATAGATATTTTATCGCCGTCCATCAGGAGACGCCCAGCGGTGTTCGCCCGCCCGGGTGCAGATCAACAGTGTTTGCGTGTGCAAAATCGGCAGCATTACCGCAGGTTGTGGTGAACCTGCAGCGGGCCGACTCGTGTCCTGGTCGCGACGCACGGCTACGCGCATCAGCAATAGGCAAGCATGAGTTCAACCGGGACCAGGGGATGGCCCCGCTATGGAGAACCCGACGGGGTCAAGGCTCCAGATTGGCGTCCAGCCTCAGCCGGTAGCCATTGGGCGGAATGAACGCTTCCTGGTAATACAGCGGCCGGCCATTGTTGCCCATGGCGAGAAATTCGAGCACCGCGCCGACCGTGCCCTCTTCAAGCGCCAACTGCTGGCAGACCTCGTCCGGGAAACGTTCGCAACGCAGCTTCTGGCCGAGACTGGCGATGCTGATGTGGTACCGGTTGAACAGCAGCGCCTTGAAGTTCGCCCCGGCAAAATCGAGCAACTCCGCCTCGGCAAATGCCGGGAAACGATCGCTGTCGATATAGAAGTGGGTGAAGCAGTGGAATAGCTCGTCCACGGCGAACACCCGGTCAACCTTGACCACGTTACGCACGTTCGAGCCCAGCTTGTCGGCCCAATCCTTGCCGTCCAGCCCGGTTTCCTGACCGACCACTTCGGCATAGATCGGCAGGACTTGCCCGTCGCTGTCCTCGAAACGCAAGTGCATCGGCGACATCATCGGCATCGCCCGCTCGGCCACGAAAGTGCCATGCCCGTGGCGGCGCACGATCACTTTGGCCTGGACCAGCTCACGCAACGCCTTCTGCACTGTGCCCAGGCTGAACGGGGTAATGGCCGCCAGCGTGGATTCATTGGGCAACTGCGAACCCGGCCCCCAGTACCCATCATTGATCGCCGCCAGCAGGGTTTCCCGCAGCTGCGCGTACTTGGGCAAGCCGAGTACTTCCTGTGACTGGTAACGATCGTAAAAATCGACCGTCTCTACTTCCGACATTTTTTGTCCTCCTTCAGACCCTCCGACGCTGTTGCCAGAGAGACGCTGACTAAAGCTATATAGCTTCATATTATAACTCATGACGTCCACCAACGCTCCGCCGTGTCTGCCTGATCCGACACAGGTGCCGATCGCCCCAAGTATGCGGCTAGAACAGCCGCCGATCACGGCAGGATAATCCATGGAACTACACCCGGAACTGCACTCGCTACTCATCATTCTTGTCGCGGTGGCCATTGGCAGCTACCTGCAAGCGTTCACCGGGTTCGCGCTGGGCATTGTCGTACTGGCGATTGCCGTACTCACCCACGCCGCCCCCATCGCCATCGTCGCCACCACCATCACCATCGTCGCCCTACCCGGCATCGCCATCGCCTTTGCTCGCCACTGGCGGCACATTGACCGGGCATCGTTCTGCCAGACCCTCATCGGCCTGGTACCCGGCACGCTGCTGGGCCTGTGGTTGCTGGGCAAAATGGGCGAAGAGCATACCGCGCTGCTGCAACTGCTGCTGGGCGGGCTGATCGTGGCCGGCGGTATCGCCCTGTTCATCAAACCACGGCCTCATCCCTCCCGTTCCAGCCCCCTGAGCTTCGTCCTGATGGGCCTGCTCGGCGGCCTGATGGGCGGCCTGTTCAGCATACCGGGGCCACCGCTGATCTATCACTATTATCGTCAACCGGTGTCCATTCAGGCCATCCGTAACAGCTTGCTGGCGCTGTCCGGCGTCATGTCCTTGATCCGCTTGATCATGCAGGGCCTGCAAGGTGAGTTGAACGCCGAGGTCATGTCCCCGGGCATGCTGTCGATCCCGGTCGCCATGCTGGCCAGCTGGTTGTATGTGCGTTTTCCACCGCAACTGTCCGACCTGAGCATGCGCCGCGGCGCCTTCGCCTTGTTTGTCGCGATGGGCGGTTTCATCCTGCTTACCGCGGTGCTACCGAGCACCCTGGCCGCCCCTGTGAAGCAGGCCATGACCGCGCGCCCGGGCAAAACCTTTTCCGTTGTGTCACCGCAGTTCTCAAAGCCTATGCCTTGAGCTTGTAGCTCCCTGCCCTAGAGATAAAAACAATGAAACATCTACGGTTAAGCGCACTACCTACCCCCTTGCTCGGCCTGTCCAGTCTCGCCTTGTGCTGCAATGCCTCGGCGGCCTTCATTGCCGACAGCACGGCCAACCTGGACATTCGCAGCTTCTACATGAACCGCGATTACCGGCAACCGGGTAGCCCAGAGACACAGGATGAATGGACGCAGGGATTCGTCATGCATGCTGAATCCGGCTTCACCGACACGACCGTTGGCGTGGGGCTGGATGCCCATGCCGCGCTCGGCCTCAAGCTGGATTCGGCCCGCGGTCGCAGCGGCGACAACGGCATCCTCCCGCAGAGTGCCGACGGTACGCCCGCGAATGAATTCGGCGAACTGGGCTTCACTGGAAAACTCAAGGTATCCAAGAGTGTCCTGCGCCTGGGTACGCTTTACCCGACCCTGCCGGTGCTGAATTATAACTTCGGACGCCTGCTTCCTTCGAGCTACAGCGGCGGCATGTTGACCTCGAACGAAATCGACGGCCTGACCGTCAATGCCGGTCGCATCACCCAGGCCAACCTGCGCAACTCCAGCAGTAATGACCGCATCACTTATTACCGCGGCGGTGTGGAAAGCGATCATTTCGACTTTGCCGGCGGCAGCTACAAGCTCACCCCGCAGCTGACCACCAGCTATTACTACGGCGAACTCAAAGACATCTATCGCCAGCATTTCGTCGGCCTCGTCCACACCTTGCCCCTGAGCAAAAGCGCGAGCCTGCGCACCGACCTTCGGTACTTTCGCAGCAACGACGACGGCATCGCCAAAATGGGCCGCTTCGCCAATAACAACCTCAACGGCATGGTCAGCCTGACGCTGGGGGGCCACAAGTTCAGCGGCGCCTACCAGCGCATCTCCGGTGCCGGCGAATTTCCGTTCATTGGCAACGATCCCTATGTCGTCAACTTGTCCTTCTACAACACCTTCGCCCGAGAAGAAGAGGATTCCTGGCAAGCACGCTACGACTATGATTTCGCTGCGCTGGGGATACCCGGCCTGACCTTCATGACCCGTTACGTCAGCGGCGACCACGCGCTGGTCCAGGGCCGCGAGCAGGGTACCGAGCGCGAGCGCAACATTGATCTGACCTACACGGTGCAGAGCGGCCCGCTGAAGAACGTCTACGTGCAGATGCGTAATATCAGTTTCCGCTCTGGCAGCGGGTTGACCCGCGATGTCGACGAGAACCGCGTGCTGGTCGGCTATAAACTGGTGGTCTGGTAGGTACAACCTTTATGGCGAGGGGGCTTGCCCCCTCGCCACATAAAAGGTGTTTTCTGCGTAACGGCGGACTGTAAGACGCCGCGGGAATCCCACAGAATCAGGCTGTATCGAGTACGGCCCAAAGAGACACTGCGGCCAGGCAGGCCACCACCACGCCCGTAAACAACACCGACGCGACATCGGCCCGCAAGCGGCCGGTATGGATGGCGAGAGCACTGCACCGGTAGCGACGCCGCTGCGTCATCCAGATGTACAGCGCGGCGACCACGCTGAGCACCGCCAGCAGTGCGCCCAGCCACCCCCGGGTTTGCATCCAGCGCAGGAAAATACAGGCCACGACCCATAACACCAGCAAGGTCCGCCCCCAGGCCAAGGAGGTGCGCTCCGGCTGCAGCCCGGCGTCATTGTGCGGTGCCTGAAGCGGGTGCCCATCAGTGCGACGGCCGATCATGGCTCAATGCACCTGGCGTAACAGGAAGACGCCGATCAACGTCAGCGCCACCAGTGCACCACCGATCGACAGCAGCGGCACCAGCAACGGCAGTGGCAACGGCGCTTTGTTGCGCAGTGCCCGTTCAACGTTCAGCCAGCGCAGGCAGGCCGAGCCGCTGATGAGCATCGCCATCAGCAGTAGTGCAACCGAGAGCGTCGTGCGCACCCCAGAGCTAAACACATCCAGGGTAAAGGCTTCCACGGCGATGCCGCCGGCCAGCAGTGCCAGCGCGGTGCGGATCCAGGCCAGAAAGGTTCGTTCGTTAGCGAGGGTGAAGCGTGGGTCGGGCTCACTGCCGCCCGCCAGCAGCAGTGAGGACAGCGGGCCGCGATCGACGCGCTCAATTTTGCTCAAATCTTCCGGATGTGCCGTCATGATCCTGCTTGCCTGTTGAATGCCAAAACCAAAAATGCCCTCGACGGCAGTCTGCCGTGAGGGCTTTTTACTGCCGCCATGGATAGGCTATGCCGTCATCGTGGGACTACCGACCGGCGCAGCGGATGAAGCGCGGGCCGTCGGACAACGCTCATCTTCCTTGATCATGTCCGCAGCTTTTTCAGCGATCATCATCGCCGGGGCGTTGGTGTTGCCCGAAATCAGCGTCGGCATGATCGACGCATCGACCACCCGCAGCCCTTCAATGCCGTGAACCCGCAGCCGCTCGTCAACCACCGCTTCCGGACCGCTGCCCATCTTGCAGGTGCCTACCGGGTGGAAAATCGAGGAACCGTTGCGGCGCACAAAATTGAGCATGTCCTCCTCTGTCTGCACCGACACGCCAGGGTTGTACTCTTCGGCGATATAACCGGCCATGGCCTGGCTCGCCGCGAGCTTGCGGGCCATTTTGAAACCGCGAACCATGGTCTGCCGATCTTCTTCGGTGGCCAGGTAATTGGGCTCGATCCAGGGGGCGTCCTTCGGGTTCTTCGAACGAATCCGCAATTCACCGCGACTGCTCGGGCGCAACTGGCAGACCGACATGGTGAAGCCGGGCCACTTGTGTGGCTTGCCGGCCGTCATGTCCGCACTCAGGGTGCCGAAGTGGAACTGGATATCAGGCGTCTTTTCCTGCTCTCGGCTCCTGGCGAACATGCAGCCCTGCTGGATACCCACCGACAGCGGCCCCTTGCGCAAGAAGGCCCACTTCATGCCGATCAGTGCCTGACCCCACAGGGTGCGCAATTGATCGTTGGTGGTGATCGGCTTGGTGCACTTGAACATGATGCGGATCTGCAGGTGATCCTGCAGGTTGCGGCCAACGCCAGGCAGCTCGTGGACGACGTCGATGCCATGTTGCTCCAGCACTTCACGTGGGCCGATTCCGGACAGCTGCAGCAATTGCGGCGATTGCAGTGCACCCGCGCACAGCAGGACTTCCTTGCGTGCCCTGGCCGTTACCGGTTGCCCTGCCCGCTCGTAGGCAACGCCGATCGCGCGATTGCCACTCATCAACACCTTGCTGGCCTGGGCGTCGGTTTCGACGGTCAGATTCTTGCGGTCGCGGATCGGCTTCAGGTAAGCCTTGGCCGCCGAACAACGCCAACCGTTGCGCGTGGTGAGCTGGAAATAACCCACCCCTTCCTGCTGCGCGCCATTGAAGTCATCGTTGCGCGGCACCCCGATCTGGTTGGCGCCACGGATGAAGGCCTCGACCAATTCGTTGGGCTCGCGCAGATCCGATACATGCAACGGACCGCTGCCGCCGTGATAGGCGCTTTCGCCGCGCTCGTTGCATTCCATTTTCTTGAAGTACGGCAACACGTGGCTCCAGCCCCAACCCTGGTTGCCCTGCGCTTGCCAGTGGTCATAGTCCTGGGATTGCCCACGGATGTAGACCAGGCCATTGATCGAGCTGCAGCCGCCCAGGGTCTTGCCCCGTGGCCAGTAGATCGGACGGTTGTCCAGCGCGGGCACCGGCTCGGTATGGAAGGACCAGTTATAGGTCGGGTTGAACATGGTCTTTCCATAGCCGATCGGCAGGTGAATCCAGAAGTGCCGGTCGTTCGGGCCCGCTTCGAGCAGCAGGACAGTGTGTTTTGCGCCATCGCTGAGACGGTTGGCCAGGGCGCATCCGGCTGAGCCTGCGCCCACCACGATGTAATCGTATTCAGGTCCGTTCACGGGTGTTCTCCTCGTTTGGTGGCCGGCAGCGCCCTGCACCACCCGCCTTCGTTTGGCGAAAGCGGGCGACTGCAGGCACCTCCTTGTTCCAGCCTTATTGTTTTCCGGAGCCGAGGCAGGGCCTCAGTTGAAATCCACCGCAACCCCTGGCGGGGGCGAGTAACCCAGGTCACCACGGGCCACCACCGCGTCGCGGCCGCCGTTGAGTTCCAGCAGCTCGGCCTGGCGTTTTCTGGCGCGGGCATCCACCTCTTTCGGAATGCAGACGGTTTCCATCTTCGCGCGGTACTCGGCGACCAGCGCCGCGTTACCCGGGATCTCCGCCAGGTTGAGCAACTCTTCCGGGTCTTCCAGCAGATCGAACAGGTGCGGCGAGTAATCGACGTAGTGAACGTACTTGTAGCGGTCGTCGCGGATCATGAAGGCACCGGTAGCCGAACCCATGCCGTGGTATTCGGCAAAGGCCAGACGGTCGCCATCGGGCTGATTGGCCAGCTTGAACAGGGACTCGCCCGACAGGGTTTTCTCCTCTTCGGTGGGCGCAATGCCGACCGCTTCGAGAATGGTCGGGTAGACGTCGATGTGGGTAATCGGGGTCTTCTTCTCGACGCCCGCCGGGATGCCGTCACCGGAGATGATCAGCGGTACGCCAACGGCTTCTTCGAACATCGTCGACTTGCCCCACAGACCCCGGCTGCCCAGGTTGTCGCCGTGGTCGCTGGTGTAGATGATCCGGGTGTCGTCGCGCAGGCCGCTGCCTTCAAGGGCGCTCATCACCTTGCCAATGTTCTCGTCGAGGAAGCTGACCAAGCCGTAGTAGCCCGCCAGCGCGCGACGCACCTTGTCTTCCGTGTCGAAAAATTCGTCATAGGCAAAGCTTGAGGCGTAGTCCTTGATGAACGGATGGTTCGGGCGCTCGGCCTTGTCGTACAGCTTTGGCCAAGGCAGGTTGTCGTCCAGGTAATAGCGATAGAAATGCTCGGGCGGCGCCGTCAGCGGGAAATGCGGAGCGACGAAAGAGACGAACAGCACCCAGGGCTTGTCCTGGTGTTTCGGTGCTTCCTCACGCAACCAGGTCTGCGCCAGCGCAGCGATGTTGCGGTCGTACATGGTGTAAGACGATTCACC
>JAEWGL010000253.1 GCA_023388335.1 Pseudomonadota bacterium
CTGCAACAGCATCGTCCATTGCGTGAGCGTACTGCCCATGCCGTGCTGCGCATGCTCGGCGGGCGCAGTGTCGAGGCGCATGAGGTGGGCGAGGAGATCGCCGACCTGGTCGAAGGTGGCGGGGAACAGGTGCTGTTCGATCGCCGTGAACGGGTGATGATCAGCGGCGTGCTGAACCTGGCCGAACGGCCGATCCGCATGGTGATGACGGTACGGGCCGAAGTCGATGCCATCGAACTCAGCCAGCGCCCTGAAGAAATCGCCCTGGCGCTGATGCACTCGCCGTATTCGCGTCTGCCGTTGATCCGTGACGGGCGCATCGACGAGCCCGTGGGCTTCGTGCACAAGAAGGAACTGCTCAAGGAGCTTCTGGCCGGCAACACGCCGGACCTGGAAAACCTGGCGCGGGTGCCGTTGAACCTGCTGGAGAGCTTCAGCATCCTCAACGCGCTCGAGCAGATGCGTGGCCAATCGACCCACATCGCCTTCGTGGTCAACGAGTTCGGTGATTTCACGGGTGTGCTGACCATGACCGACATCCTTGAGTCGATCGCCGGTGAGCTGCCCGATGCCAGCGAGGTGGAAGGGCCTGGGATCGTCGAGGACGCAGACGGCTTCATCGTCAGCGGCGCCCTCAACCTCAGCCAGGTGCAGGCGCAGATCGGCTTCGTGGCGCGTGCCACCGAGGACTACCAGACCCTCGCGGGCCTGGTGATGAGCCTGCTGGACCGCTTGCCGATGGTCGGCGACAGCCTGGCCTGGAACGGCTGGCGCATGACCGTGGTGGCGGTGGAGGAACGCCGGGTGCGCCAGGTGCGCCTTACACCCGACGCCGACGCTGGCGCAGCAGGTGCTTGATGCCTTCGAGGATCAGTACCACCACAGCGGCCCAGATCGGCAGGTAGGTCAGCCACTGGTCGGGGCCGATGGTCTCGCCCAGCAGCAAGGCCACGCCCACCAGCAGGACCGGCTCGACGTAGCTGAGCAGGCCGAACAGGCTGAACGGCAACAGCCGACTGGCCAGGACGTAGCAGACCAGCGCCAGGGCGCTGATCGCCCCGAGCAGCGGGATCAGCCCGTACAGCGCGGGATGCGCGGCCAGGTCGGCAGCTGACAGCGGTCCTTTGCTGACGAAGTACAGGGCCGCTGGCAGCAGCAGGAACATGTCGCTCCACAACCCGCCCAGGTTGTCGTTGCGGCACTTGCGGCGCAGCACGAAGTAGACCGGATAGCCGGTGGCGACCAACAGGGTTTCCCAAGCGAAGCTGCCGTGCTGGTAGAGCTCATGGCCGACTCCGCAAGCGGCGCACAGCACCGCCACAGTCTGCAGCCGCGAGAGGCGCTCGCCGTACACCAGGCGGCCGGTCAGGACCATGGTCAGCGGCAGCAGGAAGTATCCCAGCGACACCTCAAGGCTGCGTCCGTGCAGCGGCGCCCAAAGAAACAGCCACAGCTGCACGCCGAGCAGCCACGAGGTGCCCAGCATCCCCAGCAGCAACAGCGGATTGCGCCGGACCCGCCCGAGCAGGCCGGTGACCAGCGGCCAGTCCTTGCTCACGAGCATGAACAGCGTGAGGCAGGGCAAGGTCAGCAAGGTGCGCCAGCCGAAGATTTCCTCTCCGTCCAATGGCGACAGCAAGGAGGTATAGAAGTACATCACGGCGAACAGACAAGACGCCATGACCGATGAAAGAATGCCTTTTGACACAGATGCCTCGGTTGCAGGGATTGAGCGGATCGATCAACCGGGCATGATCTCAGGGGGCGCACCCTACGGCAACCTCGAAATGCGCGGTCGCCCGGCCAGCGCCAGCTTGGCCGACAGCTCGATGATGCTGTCCAGGATGTGCAGAGATAGGGCGTCCCCGCCGATCATGGCGACGAACAGCTGTCCCACTCGCTGCTCGGCGGTAGCCCGGCTGTCATGCGGCAGCTCCTGCTCGGTCTGCCAGCGCATGACCACCAGGCCGCACAGCAGCGCTCGCCAGCTCCAGTGGGCAGGACGTTTGACCGGGGGGCATGCTGATTGGCCTTGTGTTAGAGGGGGAATGCAGTAGGCAGGACCGCTGTTCGTCGTTTCTGCGGTGACAGGTGCCACGACCCTCTAATGGAAGTTAGATGCGACAAAACGATTTACGCGATGTAGAATCCAGTTACGAATACAATAATAAGGTTCTCCAGCCCCGGAGTAACCACCCGCCGAGAATGCGCCCCTATGAAGTATCTTGGGTTCCAGCTGATCTATGGTGACTACCTTGCACGTAGCGTGCGGGGCGTCTCCTGCGCACCGCCGCCTGTTCTGCATCGATAAGCAAAGCGTTGACCGTTTTTTACTGCTTTTGATGAGGACACGAACATGGCTGATCTCTTTGACAACCCAATGGGCCTGATGGGCTTCGAATTCATCGAACTGGCTTCGCCAACCCCTGGCGTACTTGAGCCAATCTTCCAGATGATGGGTTTCACCAAGATCGCGACCCACCGCTCCAAGGATGTGCACCTGTATCGTCAGGGCGCTATCAACTTGATCCTGAACAACGAACCCAAGAGCGTCGCTTCCTACTTCGCGGCCGAGCATGGGCCGTCGGTCTGCGGCATGGCGTTTCGCGTGCGTAACGCCCACGAGGCCTATGCCCGGGCGCTGGAGCTGGGTGCGCAGCCGGTCGAGATCGAAACC
>JAEWGL010000199.1 GCA_023388335.1 Pseudomonadota bacterium
CCCGCGCGGCGCATCGCGGCACAAGGCCGCTCCCACATTTGTTGCAACGTACCATGGCCTGATAGACCGAGCTTTTAGCCTTGTTTGTACGACAGAGGTATCGAGGTGACTGCAACAGCCCTCATGCAATCTTTCGACATGCACCAAGGCTGACAACCCCAATCCCACAGGCCATGGCCCGTTGCAACAAATGTGGGAGCGGCCTTGTGCCGCGATGTGCCCGCTGCATGAACTCCTCGATCTACATCGCCTCACGGGGACAGCGGGGTAGGGCTGCAGTGCAGCCCCCCATCATTCGGCCTGGCGCCAGATCAGCTTGCTGGTGTCATACCCCTGCTTCTGCGCGATCGCCAATAGCTCATGACGGGTCTGGTCGTTGATGATCGGCGTGCGCGACAGCAGCCACAGGTACTCCCGGTTCGGATGCCCGACAAGGGCCACGCGGTAGTCGTCATCGTGGTACAGCACCCAGTATTCGCCCTTGGTCAGGCCAGGCGCCAGGCGGCTGAACCAGTTGTCGAACTTGACCCACAGCTTGTCGGTCTTGCCAGGCTGCTGGGGCTCGGCGACACCGGTGGCTTCGATCATTTCGCCGTCACTGTCGCGGCACCGGTTGGTCACACCGATGAGCCCGTCTTCGCGCAGGTCGTAGCGGGCCTCGGACTGTACGCACTTGCGTTGGAAGAACATCGGCAGCCTGGCCTGTTCATACCAGATGCCCTGATAACGTTGCAGATCGACCTGCATGGTCGAGGGCGGTGTTTCAGGCTTGTCGCTGGAGTTGACGCACCCCGCCAGCGCCAGGGTCAGGCAGGACAGCAGCAGTAACGGACGCTTCACCTTGGATTTCCTCCACAGGATTATCGGACCTTACGCGCCCCTCCTTGCCATCCTGGCCACACAGAGGCCATGGGGCGCGCGGTTTCTGTTTCGATGCTGGGCTGTGTGGAAAGTTGTTTTTGATGCAGGCACCTCGCCGTCCAGGACCGGCGCCGGAGGCGGGTGCGTGCGTAGGATTCAGAGCTAAACCTGTATGCCGCTTTGATCTCTGGATGAAATCAATCCCTCGTTCTGTTCGATCAACTTGCCGCAGTGTTCTGCGGCCAGGCGGCTGATGATGCGGATGGCGTCATGTACGCCCGCCACGCAACGGAAACTGAGCTGCGCTTCTGGGCCGCATTCCTGCCGCAGATCGTTGTGATCCAACACCTCAGTCAAGAGCTCAAGCGTCCAGATGCAGTCTTGCAGGCGGGTCAGTCGGTCGTGATCGATCATTGTCTGTCCCCCTTCGACCTGGTGGGACGGGCGGGGTGATTTTGGAGGGGGTCGACAATGGATTTCTGGCTGGAAGCAGGGCGCGGCCGGCGGAGAACGAATGCGCGGATTTTGGACAGGATGTGGGTGAGCATGCATGAGATCCTTTTCAGTTGAAGAACCACCGAAAATCGTCGCCAAACAATTTAGGGTGGCAGCTGTACGCAGGTTGGCGAACCGGGGAAAAGGAACCCGGCAGACCCGAAGGTCTCCCGCGCACAGCCGCCATTACACGGAACTGCGGACGCAAAAAAAGCGCCTGCAATCGTGATCTGGGCGCTGCTGCGCCTTTTCTCACGGGTCGCCAAACCCGATCGCTGAATATGCAGCGACCGGGGCAATTTAGCCCTGTGGCCCGATGAGTGCAAGTGCTGCCGTTAGCAGTCAATGAGCCGCAAACCGCCGCCAGACAATGAGGGTGGCAGCTGTACGCAAGTTGGCGAACCGGGAACTTGGAACCCGGCAGACCCGAGGGTCTTCCACGCACAGCCGCCATAGCTCAAGCCAGTTTGCCCGGTAAACCTCATCTGGAGAAGTGTTCGACCACCCGTCCCAACGAAGCGGGCAGCATCGGCCCGTGGCCGAGGCCGTCGAAGCGTTCGAAGCTGACCTGCAGGCCGGGCACCTTGGCAAGGTCGGCATTGAGCTCACGCGCTGGGCGTTCCGGATCGCCCTGGCTGGGGCCGCGCGGGCGGGACAGTTCGTCGCCGCCGCGCATCAGCAGCAGGCGTGGGCGGTGCTGGCCCAGGCGCTGCTGCAAACCTGCGGCCTCGCGGACGATGGCGCCGTCGTGCCACCATAGTGACGGACTGGCGGCGGCATAGTCGCTGAAGGCGTTGGGACGGGTGAACAGCGCATGAAGTACCGCCAGTCCGCCGTAAGAGTGGCCCCAAAGGGTCTGGCGGGTCGTGTCGATCGGGGCGAGGGCGGTCACCATCGGGCGCATGCGCTGGTCGAGCAGGTCGAGGAAAGCATCCACGCCACCGCTGGGCAGGCCGGTCAGCGGGTCGAGCTGTTCGCGCTGCGAAGGCAGCGATGGGGTGTAGTCGTAGGTGCGGGCGCTGCGTTCGATACGCTGCTCGGTCTGGTAGCCCACCGCGACCAACAGCGGCGCCTGGCCGGCGGCGAGGCCTTCAAGCTGCGTCGCATCCAGCGCACCTACTGCGGCGTTGCCGTCGAGCATCCACAGCACCGGGTAGCCAGCGGCGGGTGCTGGGCGTTGGGGCTGGCCGACCCACAGCTGGTAGTGACGCTGGCCGTCGGCGGAGTCGAGTTGCAAGGTGGTGAAGCGGTAGGCCAGGTCCTGGTGTTGCAGCAGGCGGGTGTCCATTTTCTGTTGTGGGGCAGGCTGCGCCAGCGCCACGCCGGTTGGGGCAAGCAGGGTGAGCGCCAGGGCCAGGGATAAGGGGAGGGTGTTCATCGAGCGTTCTCGTCGGGTTCCAGGGGGCTCACCGCCATGTCGGGCGTCGAATCGCCGCGCGTACAGGTGTTGCCACATGCCATGGTCTGGGGAGAGGGTAACAGTCTGTCGCGGCCATACTATGTTTCATCGCACGGAAATTCTCGATGCCCTGCGTGAGCAGGGTGGCGATCTCAAGGCTCAACAGGTTTTCAACGAACGGATCGCCCGCCGCCGAACGTGCCGGCGTGGCTCCAGCAGCGCGCCGCAATTGGCCCTAAGAAGTTCCGCACTCCGGGAAGACACTGCGCAGGCAGCCAGATTCGCTCCCCCTACCATGAAGGATCGATGACCGACTGCTTCTGTACTGCCTTTCAACCTAAAAAATAATAACGAAATGGGGTGAGTAGCATGTCCGTACCTCAACAAACCCGATCGGAGAACTCCAACGGCGGCCTGCAATCGGGACTCAAGCAACGTCACATGGCCATGATCGCCCTGGGTGGTGTCATCGGTGCCGGCCTGTTTGTCGGCAGCGGCGTGGTCATCCAGTCTGCGGGGCCCGCCGCCCTGCTGTCCTTTCTGGTCACCGGCGTACTGGTCATACTGATCATGCGCATGCTCGGCGAAATGGCCTGCGCCATGCCGGCCATCGGGTCCTTTTACGAATATGCGCGCATGGCCTGGGCCGATCATCCACAGACAAGCCAATTGGCCGGTTTCCTCTCCGGCTGGATGTACTGGTATTTCTGGGTGATCGTCGTCGCCGTGGAGGCCGTGGCCGGTGCCTCGCTGATTCAGTTCTGGTTGCCGGACGTGCCGGCCTGGGCCATCAGCCTGACGCTGATGATCATTCTGACCTTCACTAACTTTTGCTCGGTGGCCTCTTTTGGCGAGTTCGAGTTCTGGTTCTCCTCGATCAAGGTCGCGGCGATCATGGTTTTCCTGCTTCTGGGCGGGCTGTATCTGCTGGGCATGTGGCCGACCGAAACCCACCACGGGTTGACTTCGATGCTCAGCCACGGCGGCTTCATGCCCAATGGCATCGGACCGGTGCTGACTGGGGCGGTGGCCGCGACCGGGTTCTATTTCGGCGCGGAGATCGTCACCGTGGCTGCCGCCGAATCGGCAGATCCGGTACGCTCGGTCGCGCGGGCGACCAATTCGGTGATTACCCGTGTGCTGTTCTTCTATGTCGGCTCGATCCTGCTGGTGGTCACCCTGGTCCCCTGGGACTCGCCCGCGATGCTCACCCCTTACTCCAGCGCTTTGGCAGCCATGGGCTTCGACTGGGCCGCGCACGTGATGAACGCCATCGTGCTAACGGCAGTGCTGTCCTGTCTCAATTCGGGCATCTACGCGTCTTCGCGCATGCTGTTCGCACTGACCAAGCGTGGCGACGCACCGCGCAGCCTGGCCAAGCTGTCCGCGAACGGCGTACCGCGCCGCGCGATCTTCTTCGGCACGCTGTTCGGCTATCTGTCGGTGATCATGTCGTACATCTCGCCGGATACCATCTTCGCCTTTCTGGTCAACTCGTACGGCACCGTGGCGATCTTCGTCTATGTGCTGATCGCCGTGTCCCAGCTGCGCCTGCGCGCGAAGTTGGAACGCGAGGCTCCAGAGAAGCTCAAGGTTCGGATGTGGTGCTACCCCTACCTGACCTACGTCGCCATCATTGGCATGCTCGGCATAGTCACCGGCATGGCCTTCATACCAGAGCAACGCATGCCGCTGGCACTGGGCGTAGCCAGCCTGGCGATTCTGCTGCTGGCGTTCATCAGTCGTAGTATCTGGCGGCGAATCAAGGGCCTGCCGGAAGTCGTGCCGGTGAACAGTTAGTCGTTGCAGAGTCGCCAGGTTTTGTAGGAGTCCACTCAGCCCGCTGGGCTGCGCTGTCGCGCAGAGAACAAGGCTTGCAAGCGCGGCGGCATCCTGTAGGAGCGCGCCTTGTGCCGCGATCGACCGCGCAGCGGTCGCAACCCCTGTAACCGCGC
>JAEWGL010000221.1 GCA_023388335.1 Pseudomonadota bacterium
CGCCTGATCCTCGCCCGGCAGGTAGAACAGTGCGACCTGGGCGCCATCGAGCCAGACCACGACACCGGAATCGACGACAAGATCCTCCTGGCGACACACGGGGCGCCACTGCGGTTTCTGGGCTACAGCGGTAGTGGACAGGTTCATCGAACAGCCTCCTCGGTGGTTGCGATCAGGTGCAGGGGGGTTGCGATCAAGGGGCGGCGCTGGTCGCGCTCGCGGATGAAGTGCACGTCCGGGTCGCCACGCTGGTCGTTGACGAAAGTGCGGAAGCGCTTGAGCTTCTCGGGGTCGTTGAGGGCGTTGGCCCACTCGCATTCGTAGCGCTCGACCACCTGCTGCATCTGCGCTTCGAGTTCGGCGCCAAGGCCCAGGCTGTCGTCGAGGATCACCTGCTTGAGGTAGTCCAGGCCGCCCTCGAGGCCCTCGCGCCAGACCGAGGTCCGTTGCAGCTTGTCGGCGGTACGGATGTAGAACATCAGCACGCGGTCGATGGTGCGGATCAAGGCCTGGTCGTCGAGGTCGGTGGCGAACAGCTCGGCGTGGCGCGGGCGCATGCCGCCATTGCCGCAGACGTACAGGTTCCAGCCCTTCTCGGTGGCGATCACGCCGATGTCCTTGCTCTGCGCCTCGGCGCATTCGCGGGTGCATCCAGACACGGCGAACTTGAGCTTGTGCGGCGCGCGCAGGCCCTTGTAGCGGTCCTCCAGGGTCAGCGCCATGGCCACGCTGTCCTGCACCCCAAAGCGGCACCAGGTGCTGCCGACGCACGACTTCACCGTGCGCGTCGATTTGCCGTAGGCGTGGCCCGTCTCGAAGCCGGCTTCGATCAGTTCCCCCCAGATCAATGGCAGCTCATGCAGCTGGGCACCGAACAGGTCGATGCGCTGGCCGCCGGTGATCTTGGTGTAGAGGTCGTATTTCTTCGCCACCTGGCCGATGACGATCAGCTTGTCCGGGGTGATCTCGCCCCCGGGAATGCGCGGCACCACCGAATAGGTGCCGTTCTTCTGCATGTTGGCCATGAAGGTGTCGTTGGTATCCTGCAGCGGCACCAGCGACGGGTCCATGACCGGCTGGTTCCAGCAGGAGGCCAGGATGTTGCCGACGGTGGGCTTGCAGATGTCGCAGCCCACCTGCCCGTTGCCGTGACGGGCGAGCAGTTCGGCAAAGCTGTGGATACCTTCGACCCGCACCAGCGCGTAGAGCTCCTGGCGGGTGTAGGCGAAGTGTTCGCACAGGCTGTTGTCGACGCTGATGCCACGGGCGACCAGCTCGTGTTCGAAGACCTGCTTGAGCAAGGCCGCACAACCGCCGCAGCCGGTCGCCGCCTTGGTGCAGTCCTTGACCGCGGCCAGATCGGCGCAGCCGCTGTCGATGGCGGCGCAGACCGCGCCCTTGCTGACATTGTGGCAGGAGCAAAGGGTCGCGCTGGCGGGCAATGCATCGGCAGCCAGCGCTGGCGCGCCGCCTCCTTGCGGCAGGATCAGCGCGGCCGGGTCGGCTGGCAGGGCGATGCCGTTCTGCGCGTATTGCAGCAAAGTGTCGTAGTAGCTGTTGTCGCCGACCAGCACGGCGCCGAGCACATGCTTGCCGCTGGCATCGACCACCAGGCGGCGATAGGCGGCATTGGCTTCGTCGATGAATCGGTAGCTGCGCGAGCCGGGGGTGGCCCCGTGGGCATCACCGATCGAGCCGACGTCGACGCCGAGCAGCTTGAGCTTGGTCGACATGTCGGCGCCAGTGAAGGCAGGTGCCGCTTCGCCGAGCAACCGCGCAGCGAGGTTGCGCGCCATGCTGTAGCCCGGCGCCACCAACCCGAAGACGCTGCCGTTCCAGGAGGCGCATTCGCCGATGGCGAAGATCCGCGGGTCACTGGTACAGCATTGGCCGTCGATCACCACGCCGCCGCGCGCGGCGATGTCCAGGCCGCAGCCACGGCCCAAGGCATCCTGGGGCCGGATGCCGGCGGAAAACACGATCAGGTCGGTCTCCAGGTGCTCGCCGCCGTCAAAGTTCATGCGGTAGCGGTAGCCTTCGCCAGCGCTGATGGACTGGGTGGCACGCGACAGGTGCACGCCCACGCCCAGGGCCTCGATCTGCGCGCGCAGTGCCGCGCCGCCCTCGCCATCCAGCTGCACGGGCATCAGCCGTGGCGCAAACTCCACCACATGCGCTTCCAGGCCCAGGGATTTGAGGGCGTTGGCCGCTTCCAGGCCCAGCAGGCCACCCCCGACCACCACCCCGCGTCGGGCGCCGTCCGCGGCCTCGCGAATCGCGTCGAGGTCGTCCAAGGTGCGATAGACCAGGCGCGCGGTGCCGCTGGAGCCCTCGATGGGCGGCACGAACGGGTAGGAGCCGGTGGCCAGGATCAGCTGGTCATAGCCGTAGCGGCCTTCGGCGGTGATGACCTCGCGGCGTTCGCGGTCGATCTGCAGCACCGCTTCCCCCAGGTGCAGGTGCACGCCATGGTGACCGTAGAAACCGGGCTCGCACAGGGCCAGGGCCTCGGCGTCGCTGCCAGCGAAGTACTCCGACAGGTGCACACGGTCGTAGGCGCGCTGGCGCTCCTCGCCGAACACCCGTAGCGAGAAGCGCGCCAGGGCGCCGCGCTCGATCAGTTGTTCGACGCAGTGGTGGCCGACCATGCCGTTGCCGACAATGATCAATCGCTGCCGATGTCCGCCGTTCGCGGTTGCGTTCATAGCCGATCCTCAATCAGGGTTGCGGTGCCTGCCCGCAGCAAAGACACAAAAAAAAGGCGCCTGGAGCCGTAGCTCCAGGCGCCTTTGCCTGGTGTTCATCATTTTGGCCCTCAGTAGCGATCGCCGTTGATCGTTGGGGCCTTTGTGGGATTAACAAAGCAGGGACTGTGCCAACCCCTGTAACCCGACCAGCCCGCTGGGCTGCGCTGTCGAGCAGAGAACAATGCCAGCAAGCGCAGCTCCACCATAGATGTGGGAGCCGTGCTTGCTGGCTTTGTTCTCTGTCCGACAGCGCAGTTCAGCAGGCTGGGCAATCTCCCACAGGTTCAGCAGCACCTGACACCTCCGGCGTATGGCAAGCGCCAATTGAACCAAGCTGGTGCAGCGCTCCCCGTCATGGGGCACTCAGTACACGTCCCGCCGATAGCGCTTGGCCTTGGCCAGCTCGGCGACATAGTTAGCCGCCGCCACGTCACTCAGCCCGCCATGCTCGGCGACCACCTGGCGCAGCGCGGCATCGACATCCCGGGCCATGCGACTGGCGTCGCCACAGACATAGAAGTACGCCCCGGCCTCAAGCCATTGCCACAACTGCGCGCCCTGCTCCAGCATGCGCTGCTGGACGTAGACCTTCTCGGCCTGGTCGCGGGAGAAGGCGGTGTCCAGGCGCAGGTGGCCGCTGGCTTGCCAGGCCTGGAGTTGCTCGCGGTAATAGAAGTCGGTGGCCTCGCGCTGCTCGCCAAAGAATAGCCAGTTACGCCCTCGCGCGCCGCGCGCCTGGCGCTCTTCGAGGAAGGCGCGAAACGGCGCGATACCGGTGCCGGGGCCGACCATGATCAGCGGCACGCTGTCGTCCTCGGGCAAGCGGAAATGCTTGGAAGCCTGCGCGAAGATGGCCACGCGCAAGCCCTCGGCGCGGTCGGCGAGGAAGGTCGAACAGGCACCCTTGCGCTGGCCGTAGCGTACCGTCGAGACGGTCAGGTGCACCTGCCGCGGGTGGGCCGTGGGGCTGGAGCTGATCGAGTAAAGGCGCGGTTGCAGCGGCTTGAGCAATGCCAGCCAGCTGTCCAGCGCCAGCGCCTGGGGGAACTCGCGCAGCAGGTCGGCCAGTTGCCGCCCCCATAGCCAGTCCTTGAGCTCGGCCTTGTGCTCGGGCAGCAATAGCCGGCGCAGGTCGGCGGCCCCTGGCTGCTGACTGAAGACCTCGAGTTGCTGGGGAGTAATGCGGGCGATCTCCAGGTGCAGCTCCAGGGCGCTCGCCAGTGGCATGGCAGACAAGCCCTTGAGCTCAACCCGGGTAGTGCCGTCCAGGTGCATCAGGCTCAGTAGCTCCTGGACCAGCGCCGGGCAATTGCGCGGCCAGACGCCCAGGGCATCACCGGCCTGGTAGGTGAGGTCGCTGCCGCTGAGGTCGAATACCAACTGCCGGGTTTCCTTGCTTGCGCCAAGGGCGTTGAGCAGACGATTCTCCAGCAACGGCGCGTGCCAGGGGTGCTGCTTGCTGTAGCTGGCGACGACGGCCGGCGCTGGCGCGGCAGGCGGCGCCGCAGCTGGGACGAGGACGGGCACCAGCGCCTCGAGCCACTGGGCAAAGGCCTCGTCGAAATCCGGCTCGCAATCGACCCGCGGCACGAGGCGCTGGGCGCCCAGCTCGGCGAGGCGCTGGTCGAGCCGACGGCCAAAGCCGCAAAACTGGTCGTAACTGGAGTCGCCCAGGGCCAGCACCGCGAAGGGCAGGTCTGCGCACTGGCTGCCCTCCTCGTCGTGCAGGGCCCGCCAGAACGCCACGCCGCTGTCCGGCGCCTCGCCGTCGCCAAAGGTGCTGGTGATCAGCAGCACGCTGGCCGCGCCTTGCAACTGGCTTGGGGTGACCGTTTCCATGCAGCTGAGCTCCACCGCCAGCCCGCAGTCACGCAGGCGCGTAGCGCAGCGCTCGGCCAGGGCTTCGCCATTGCCGGTCTGCGACGCCCAGAGCACCCGATGCCGCGGCTCCGCGCTGGCCGGGAAGCTAGCGGCCACAGGCTGCGGCTGGGCAAACAGCCCGGCCAGCAGGCCATCGATGAACAGGCGTCGGCTTGGCGCCAGGGGCGCGCTGGCGGGCAGGCTGGGTACCCCTGCGCCACGGGCTAGTGTCTGGCCGAAACCGAGCAGGAAGCCTTGCAGGTAATGCTGTTCATCGAGGGCCAGCGCTGGGACGGGCAGTTGATCGAGGCCAAGCAGGCGGGACAAGGTAGCGGTCGGCATGGCGGCAGGCTCCGACATCGGTTCAGGGGGCAGTTCCAGGGCGTCGATGCGCTCGCCGCCGACCCGTTCAAGGGCCACGGCGCAATGCTTGAAGGCCGGCTGCAGCGACAGCGGATCGACGGCATCGCAGGTCACGGCATTGATCGCCAGGTGCTCGCCGTAGACATCGTTCCAGTGAAAGGGGGCAAAGCAGTTGCCCGGCAACACCCGGGTGCTGAGCCGTGCCGGCAGCACTGCCTGGCCGCGGCGTGAACGGATCGCCACCTGGTCCTTGTCGGCGATGCCCAGGCGCGCAGCATCCTCGGGGTGCAATTCGACGAAGGGGCCGGGATCGAGCTTGTTCAGCGATGCCACCTTGCCGGTCTTGGTCAGGGTGTGCCACTGGTGCTGCACACGACCGGTATTGAGCACCAGCGGGAAGTCGTCATCGGGCAATTCGGCGGGCGGGAGCCAGGGCCGGGCGAAAAATCGCGCGCGCCCGCTGGCCGTCGGAAACGCCAGCGCAGGCCGATGACCTTGGGCATCCTGCAGCAGGGTCTGGCTGCTGCCGTCGTTGTGGTAACGCTGCGGGCTACGGTCGTCGGTGCGTCCAGGGGCGCAGGGCCACTGCCGGGGTTTGTGGCGCAAGTGGGCATAGTCGATGCCGCGCAGGTCGTAGCCGGTGGCGGGGTTCCAGAACTGGCGGATCTCATCGAACACTGCCTCGGCATTGGCGTAGCTGAAGGCCTCGGCGTAGCCCATGGCGCAGGCGATGCGGGCGATGATCTGCCAGTCGGGCAAGCTCTCGCCCGGGGGCTCCACGGCGCGCGGCATCAGCGTCAGGTTGCGCTCGCTGTTGATCATCACGCCCTCGCCCTCGGCCCACAGCGCGGCCGGCAGGAGGATGTCGGCGTAGCGGTTGGTCTCGGTGTCGAGGAAAGCGTCCTGGGTGATCACCAGCTCCGCTTGCTGCAAGGCGGCGATGACCTGCTGGCGGTTGGCGACGCTGGCCACCGGGTTGCTGCAGATGATCCAGCAGGCCTTGACCCCGCCCGCGGCCATTTGCTCGAACAATGCCACCGTGCCCTCGCCGCCCTCGCTGCGCAGGCGGCCGGGTGGCAACTGCCATTGTCGTTCGACGAACGCACGGTCGGCTTCGATCAGTGCTGAGCGCTGCCCCGGCAGGCCCGGGCCCATGTACCCCATCTCGCGGCCGCCCATGGCATTGGGCTGGCCGGTCAGCGAGAACGGTCCGCTGCCCAGGCGGCAGAGGGCGCCGGTGGCCAGGTGCAAGTTGCACAGGGCATTGCTGTGCCAGGTGCCATGGATGCTCTGGTTCAGGCCCATGGTCCAGCAGCTCATCCAATCCGTGGCCTCGCCGATCCAGGCGGCAGCCTGACGGATGTCGTCCACGGCCAGGCCCGTGAGCTCGGCGACCCGCTCGGGGGTGTAATCGGCGAGAAAGTCCGGCATCGCGTCCCAGCCCTCGGTGTGCTGGGCGATGAAGTCGGCGTCGGTACGGCCATTCTGGTGCAGCAGGTGCAGCAGGCCGTTGAGCAGCGCCAGGTCGGTGCCGGGGCGCAGTTGCAGGAACAGGTCGGCCTTGTCGGCCGTGGCGCTGCGCCGGGGATCGACGACGATCAGCCGGGCGCCGGCCTTGACCCGATCGAGCAGGCGCAGGAACAGGATCGGGTGACAGTCGGCCATGTTCGCACCGATCACCAAAAACACCTCGGCGTGCTCGAAATCCTGGTAGCTGCCGGGCGGCCCGTCGGCGCCCAGTGAGAGCTTGTAACCACTGCTGGCACTGGCCATGCACAGGCGTGAGTTGGACTCGATATGGCGGGTGCCGATGAAGCCCTTGGCCAGCTTGTTGGCCAGGTACTGGGCTTCCAGCGACATCTGTCCGGAAACATAGAGCGCCACGGCATCCGCGCCGTGGGTATCGATGATCGCGCGCAGGCGCCGGGCGGCTTGGTCGATGGCGCTGTCGATGCCCAATTGCACCGGGTCTTGCTGGCGCTGCTCGCGCAGGAAGGCATGGTCCATCCGCCCTGCGGCGGTGAGCGGCAGGTGGGCGGTAAGGCCCTTGGTGCACAAGCGACCGAAATTACTTGGGTGCTGCTTGTCGCCGCTGACCTTACTGACACGCTGGTTCTCCACGGTCATGACGATGCCGCACCCTACCCCGCAATACGGGCAAACGCTGCGCACCTCGCTGCTGCTCATCGGCCGATCTCCTGCCTGCAAAAACCACAAAAGGCGCCGGCTGCCCCAGGCTTGCGCAAGCAAGCGAGGGACAACACGGCGCCTTTGTCGTGAACGGTGGGCCATCTGCGTTGACGGCCTGCATAACAGAGCCTACAGCAAAAGTCAGGCCAGCCTGGATAGAGGTAGAAGGCTGGCTTGTCCAAGGGTGACCGGCGCTGCCCCGTGCGCACCGACATGGTGAACGCCGCACCATGGGGTAGCACGACACCCGGGGAAGACGATATGCTTCATATACGTTTCATATAGCCACGAGGGCATCCCATGGGCATCGTCAAGATCGCCGACGAGCTTCACGAAGACTTGCGTATCGCCAGCGCCGCGCTGTCGCGCTCGATCAACGCCCAGGCCGAGTACTGGATCCGCATCGGCATGCTCGCCGAGCTCCATCCCCAGGCCAATTACCAGGAACTGCTGCGTCAGTTGCTGCGCCAGGAGCAGGCCAACCTCAAGGCGCTGATCCAATGAGCCGGGTCATCATCAAGGACGCGGCGCAACTGGCGCTGATGCGCCACGCCGGGCAACTGCTGGCGCAGGTATTCGCCGACCTCGACGGTTTCATCCAAGCCGGTATCAGTACCCTGCAGATCAATGACCGCGCCGAGAGCTTCATCGTCGAGACGCTCAAGGCGCGCCCGGCCAGCAAGGGCCAGTATGGCTTTCCCTATGCGCTGAACACCTCGGTCGACCACGTGGTCTGCCACGGCATGCCCAGCGCCGACGAGGTGCTGGCCGAGGGCTCGATCGTCAATGTCGACATCACCCTGGAACAGGGTGGCTACATTGCCGACTCGTCGAAGATGTACTGCATCGGCCGCGTCGACGAACAGGCCCGGCGCCTGGTCGACAGCACCTATGCCGCGCTGTGGAAGGGCATCGAGCAGGTACGCCCCGGCGCGACCCTGGGCGACGTCGGCCATGCCATCCAGGCCCACGCCCAGGCAGCCGGCTACAGCGTGGTGCGCGAGTACTGCGGTCACGGCATCGGCCGGCAGATGCACGAGGCGCCAGAAGTGCTGCACTACGGGCAACCCGACAGTGGCCTGACGCTCAAGCCGGGCATGGTGTTCACCATCGAGCCGATGATCAACCAGGGCGGCCACGGCGTGCGCACCTTGCGTGATGGCTGGACAGTGATCACCCGCGACCGCAGCCTGTCGGCCCAGTGGGAGCACACCGTGGCGGTCACCGCCGAGGGCTTTGAGGTGTTGACCCTGCGCGAGGAGGAACGCGCCTGGCGCGACGCGCCTTGAGCGGCTGGGCAACCGGCGGGCGCTATTGCTATACCCTGCAGAGCCGCAGCCAGGCAAATTGCAGTCTGGGCTCGCGGCGCCCTGAATGAGCAGCACAAACAAAAAAAGCGACCCTAAGGTCGCTTTCTTTGTGGCTTCCGGGTGTTCAGTGGGCCCTGGAAGCTAAATATGGCGCAGCGGACGGGACTCGAACCCGCGACCCCCGGCGTGACAGGCCGGTATTCTAACCGACTGAACTACCGCTGCGCGATACACTGAGAAGTGGTGGGTGATGACGGGATCGAACCGCCGACCCTCTGCTTGTAAGGCAGATGCTCTCCCGGCTGAGCTAATCACCCTTCGTCTCGGTGTGGCGCGCATTCTACGGAGCACTCACCACCCTGGCAAGCACTTTTTTAAATTTTTTTTTCAGGCCTTTCAACGACCTACGGACTTGGCCTGAAAGCACTCATAAGAGAATAATGCCCTCCTTATGCATTAAGGAGAGATTCACCCCATGTGGTTCAAGAACCTGCTGACCTACCGCCTGACCCAGGACGTTGCATTCGACCCAGAAGCTCTGGAAACCGCCCTGGCCACCAAGCCGGCCCGTCCCTGCGCCAGCCAGGAGTTGACCACCTACGGATTCGTCGCGCCATTTGGCAAAGGCGAGGATGCACCGCTGGTTCATGTCAGTGGCGACTTCCTGCTGATCGCTGCGCGTAAGGAAGAACGCATCCTGCCGGGTAGCGTGGTCCGTGACGCGGTCAAGGAGAAGGTCGACGAGATCGAGACCGAGCAGATGCGCAAGGTCTATAAGAAGGAGCGTGACCAGATCAAGGACGAGATCATCCAGGCCTTCCTGCCGCGTGCCTTTATCCGTCGCTCGATGATCTTCGCCGCTATCGCTCCACGCCAAGGCCTGATCCTGGTCAACTCGGCCAGCGCCAAGCGCGCCGAAGACCTGCTCTCGACCCTGCGCGAAGTCATGGGCTCGCTGCCAGTGCGCCCGGTGTCGGTGAAGATCGCCCCAACGGCGACCATGACCGACTGGGTCAAGTCGCAAAAGGCCGCCCCGGACTTCCACGTGCTGGACGAATGCGAGCTGCGCGACACCCACGAAGACGGCGGCATCGTGCGCTGCAAGCGCCAGGACCTGACCAGCGACGAGATCCAGCTGCACCTGGGCACCGGCAAGGTGGTCACCCAGCTGGCCCTGGCCTGGCAGGACAAGCTGTCGTTCGTGCTCGACGACAAGATGGTGATCAAGCGCCTGAAGTTCGAAGAGCTGCTGCAGGACCAGGCCGAGCAGGACGGTGGCGATGAAGCCCTCGGCCAGCTCGATGCCAGCTTCTTGCTGATGATGCTGACCTTTGCCGATTACCTGCCAGCGCTGTTCGAGGCCCTGGGCGGCGAAGAAATCCCACAAGGCGTCTGACCCCCCAAGCCCCAAGCTGCAAGCTGCAAGCAGAGCAAGAGCAAGAGCCGTATGCACACTGCTTTAACTTGCCGCTTGCCGCTTGCCGCTTGCCGCTTGAAGCTTGCAGCTCACCCGCGCTGCTTCAACTTGCCGCTTGAAGCTTGAAGCTTGAAGCTTGCAGCTCAAAAAAAGGAGGTTTTCCCATTGCGTGCCCTTGCCACCCTCAGCCGCTTTGTCGGCAATACCTTCGCCGTGTGGGTGCTGTTGTTCGCCTGCCTGGCGTTCCTTCAGCCACAGTGGTTCATCGGTCTTAAGAGCTGGATCGTGCCGCTGCTGGGCCTGGTCATGTTCGGCATGGGCCTGACCCTCAAGCTCGATGATTTCGCCGCCGTGGCCCGTCAGCCCTGGCGTGTGGCGTTGGGAGTGGTGGCGCACTTCATGATCATGCCGGGGGTGGCGTGGCTGCTGTGCCAGCTGTTCCACCTGCCGCCGGAAATCGCCGTGGGCGTTATCCTGGTCGGCTGTTGCCCCAGTGGCACTGCCTCCAACGTCATGGTCTGGCTGTCCAAGGGTGACCTGGCCCTGGCCGTGGCCATCGCGGCGGTCACCACCCTGCTGGCACCGCTGCTTACCCCGACGCTGATCTGGCTGCTGGCCTCGGCGTGGCTGCCGGTGTCCTTCATGGACATGTTCTGGTCGATCCTGCAACTGGTGATGCTGCCGATCGTCCTCGGCGTGCTGGCGCAGCGGCTGCTTGGCGCGCGGGTGCAGGTGGCGGTCCAGGTGCTACCGCTGGTCTCGGTGGTGAGCATCGTGATGATCGTCTGCGCGGTGGTCGCCGCCAGCCAGGCGAAGATCGCCGAATCCGGCCTGCTGATCATGGCGGTGGTGATGCTGCACAACAGCTTCGGCTTCCTGCTCGGCTACCTCACCGGCAAGCTGTGCAAGTTGCCGCTGGCCCAGCGCAAGTCGCTGGCGCTGGAGGTGGGCATGCAGAACTCGGGGCTCGGCGCGGCGCTGGCCAGCGCCCACTTCTCGCCGTTGGCAGCGGTGCCTAGCGCGTTGTTCAGCGTCTGGCACAATATTTCCGGGGCGCTGCTGTCGACCTGGTTCCGTCGGCTCTAAAGCTGCAAGCTGCAAGCTGCAAGAAAAAGCAGAATAGTGCGCGGTCTGCTTCATCTTGCAGCTTGAAGCTTGCAGCTTGAAGCTAGTAATTTGTGGCAACGGTGAGGACGACCTCACGACGCACCGCGTGAACGATCCGGGGACGGCCCCATCTTGCTTCAATGGAGATTTGACCATGTCCTGGATCATCCTGTTTTTCGCCGGCCTGTTCGAAGTCGGCTGGGCCGTCGGCCTCAAATACACCGATGGCTTCAGCCGTCCGCTGCCCACCGCTCTGACCATCGCCGCCATGGCCATCAGCCTTGGCCTGCTCGGTCTGGCCATGAAGGAACTGCCGCTGGGCACCGCCTACGCCATCTGGACCGGCGTCGGCGCGGTGGGCACGGTGATCGCCGGGATCATCCTGTTCGGCGAGTCCATGGCCCTGGTGCGTCTGGTCAGCGTGGCGTTGATCGTCTGCGGACTGATTGGGCTCAAGGTCAGCGCAAGCTGACTCCTACCCGTCCTCCTCTACCGCGCGCTGCCGCGCAGGGCACTGACCCGCTCGCGCAGCGCGTCCGGTTGGGCCGCCTGTACCTCGACCGCCTCACCGGCGACCAGGGTCACCCGCGACCACAGCCTGCGGAAAAAGCCCTTGGCCGGATCGCGGCTGAAGAAGCTGCCCCACAAACCCTGCAAGGCCAGCGGTATCACCGGCACCGGTGTCTCGCCGAGGATACGGTTGACTCCGCCCTTGAAAGCATCGATCTCGCCATCACTGGTCAACTTGCCCTCGGGGAAGATGCACACCAGCTCGCCGGCGGCCAGGTAGCTGGCGATCCTGGCGAAGGCCCGCTGGTAGGTGGCTTCATCCTCGCTGCGTCCGGCAATCGGGATGGCGCCCGCGGTGCGAAAGATGAAGTTGAGCACCGGCAGGCGGTAGATCTTGTAGTACATGACGAAGCGTATCGGCCGGCGAATGGCACCGGCGATCAGCAAGGCGTCGACGAAGGACACGTGGTTGCATACCAGCAAGGCTGCCCCTTCATCGGGAATGCGCTGCAGGTCGCGGTGCTCGACCCGGTACATGGAGTGGCTGAGCAGCCAGATCATGAAGCGCATGGTGAATTCGGGGACGATGCTGAAGATGTAGGCGTTGACCGCGATATTCAGCAGCGAGACCACCAGGAACAACTGCGGGATCGACAGCTCGGCCAAGCTCAGCAGAGCGATGGTGACGATGGCTGAAACCACCATGAACAGCGCGTTGAGGATGTTATTGGCTGCAATCACCCGGGCCCGCTGGTGTTCAGCGGTGCGTGCCTGGATCAGTGCATACAGCGGCACGATGTAGAAGCCGCCGAACACGCCCAGCCCGAGGATCGCCAGCAGAATCCACCAGGCCTCGGGCGTGAGCAGCAGCGACAGCCAATCGTGTGGCGCGACCGCGGCTGGCACATCACCGGAATGCCACCACCAGAGCAGGCCGAACAAGGTCAGGCCGAAGGAGCCGAACGGCACCAGGCCGATCTCCACCTTGCGTCCGCTGAGGCGCTCGCAGAGCAGCGAGCCCAGGGCGATGCCCACCGAGAACAGCGTCAGCACCAGGGTCACCACGGTTTCGTCGCCGTGCAGCCAGTCCTTGGCATAGGCCGGTATCTGGGTCAGGTAGATAGCCCCGACGAACCAGAACCAGGAGTTGCCAATGATCGAGCGCGACACCGCCGGTGTCTGTCCCAGGCCCAGGCGCAGCGTGGCCCAGGACTGACTGAAAATATTCCAATCCAGTTTCATCTGTGGGGCGACGGCCGCGGCGCGGGGGATCCAGCGGCTGGCCAGGTAACCGAGCACTGCCACGCCAACCACGGCGCCGGCTACCACCGTGGTGTAGTGGGTGCTGGACATCATTACCCCAGCACCGATGGTACCGGCCAGGATCGCCAGGAAGGTGCCCATTTCCACCAGGCCGTTGCCGCCCACCAGTTCCTCCTCGCGCAGGGCCTGGGGCAGGATCGAGTATTTCACTGGCCCGAACAACGCCGAGTGGGTACCCATGGCAAACAGCGCCAGGAGCATGAGTTCCAGATGGTTGCTGACAAAGCCCAGCGCACCGATGAGCATGATGACGATCTCGGCCAACTTGATCGCGCGAATCAGCGCGTCCTTGGCGAACTTTTCGCCAAACTGCCCGGCCAGGGCCGAGAACAGAAAGAACGGCAGGATGAACAGCAATGCGCAGAGGTTGACCCAGATCGACCGGTCACCCTCGAAGCTGAGCTTGTAGAGGATCGCCAGGATCAGCGACTGCTTGAACAGGTTGTCGTTGAAGGCACCCAGCGACTGGGTAATGAAGAACGGCAGGAAGCGCCGCTTGCCGAGCAAGGTGAATTGCGAAGGGTGACTCATCGTCCTTGTACCTGAGTGGGGCTTTGTCATTGGAGGCACGCGATGCGCAGCAGGCCACAATCTGCACCGCCAAACCCTGGCTGGCAACTGTGTCGCGCATGCCGTGCCCCCTCGATGATAGCCAGCAGGTCGGCAAGGAAGGCCGCCCTTACCTGTTCAAACCGGCAATGCACGGTGACACGAACAGCTCGCCGCGCCAGGCGCCTTGCAGGGTGCGGCTGGCCACCAGCAGCCATAGCAGCGCCAGCGCGACCACCAGCAACTGGCCCAGGCCATAGAAGAAGCCCAGGCCCAGGCAGCTTGCCAGTTTCAGTGTCGCCAGGCTGTAGACACCGAGCGGAAAGGTGAAGCCCCACCAGCCCAGGTTGAACGGCATGCCCTGGCGCAGGTAACCGAAGGTGATCAGCACAGCGGTGAGCAGCCACCAGAGGCCGGCGCCCCACAACACGATGCCTACGATCAGACCGATACCGTGGGCGACCTCACCCAGGTTGCCCAGGCCGTTGGCGGCGAAGATCGCCGGGGCCTCGTTACCCAGCAGCAGCATGCCCAGCGCACCGGTGCCGATCGGCCCCAGGGCCAGCCAGCTCGACGCGGCCATGTTGGCCGGCGGCAGCTTGTGCAGGGCCATGCGCAGCATGAGGATGGTGAGGATGCTGAAGGCCACCGGCAAGGACACTGCCCACAGCACATAGCTGGTGATCAGCACGAGAAACCGCTGGTGCGCATCGACCAGGTGCGGCGCCAGCAGGCCGCCGCTGGCCGCGGCAACTTCCGCGGCGACCACCGGCAGCAACCAGACCGCCGTCATCTGGCCAATGCTGTGCTCCTGGCGGGTGAACATCAGGTAGGGAATGGCCACGCCGCATAGCAGTGCCAGGCCGACGTCGACCCACCACAGCAGCTCGATCCACGGCACCACGCCCTCGCCCCAGCGCGCCAGGCCGAACAGCAGGCCGCCATTGAGGATCGTCGCCAGGCCCATGGGAATGGTGCCGAAGAACATCGATACGGTGGAATGGGCGAAGATTCGCCGTGCTTCGTCGAAGAACAGCACCCACCTGGCGACGTACAGCACGGTGAACAGCGCAAACAGGGCGATGGTCAGCCACCACAGGCCTTCGGCCAGCCTATCCAGCGCGGGTATTTCAACCTGCTTCAAGGCCAGCGCCACTACCCCGGTGCCCATGGTCGCGGCGAACCAGTTAGGGGTGAATTGGCGGATCACTTCCCGGGGATGGGTCAGCTGGCTCAGTGGGCGAAACGTGGTGATGGGAGGATTGCGGCATGGCATGGTTGATTGTCCTGGCCTCGTGAAAGGTGGGTTCATGTTATGCCTGGATCGAATATCCATATAACGGTTATTTTCTCTAACCGTTATCGGTTTTACTGATAAAGCAAGAGGCTGGTGCGACGTTCTGCCATTGCTACCATGGTCGGCGCTGACGAAGCGCAGGCGACGTGCCAGACTGATCGATCGGGAAGCGCTGTCCAGTGCGTCCGCGTAACCTTTTGCTCCGGAGTTGTCATGTCGTTGTCCAGCGGGCTGATCGCCATGGTCGCCCTGGCCTATATGGCCATCATGTTCGCCATCGCCTTCTATGGCGACCGCCGCAGCACGCCGTTGCCGCCGCGCTTGCGTGCCTGGGTCTACAGCCTGTCGCTGGCGGTGTACTGCACCAGCTGGACATTCTTTGGCGCCGTCGGCCAGGCGGCCGAACAGCTCTGGGCCTTCCTGCCGATCTACCTGGGCCCGGTGCTACTGATGCTGTTCGCGCCCTGGGTGCTGCAGAAGATGGTGCTGATCAGCAAGCAGGAAAACATCACCTCGATCGCCGACTTCATCGCCGCGCGCTACGGCAAGTCGCAGACCCTTGCCGTGGTGGTGGCGCTGATCTGCCTGGTCGGGGTCCTGCCCTACATCGCTCTGCAGCTCAAGGGCATCGTGCTGGGGGTGAACCTGCTGATCGGCGCCAACGCCGACGCCACCGGCAGCCGGGTGCAGGACACCGCCCTGGTGGTATCGCTGGTCCTGGCGCTGTTCAGCATCGTCTTCGGTACCCGCAGCCTGGATGTCACCGAGCACCACCGCGGCATGGTCCTGGCCATTGCCTTCGAGTCGCTGGTCAAGCTCCTGGCATTCCTGGCCGTCGGTGCCTTCGTGGTGTTCAACCTGTATGACGGCTTCGACGACCTGTTCAGCCAGGCGCGTCTGGCGCCGCACCTGGACAGCTACTGGCAGGAGACCATCAACTGGCCGTCGATGGTGGTGCAGACCATGGTGGCGATGATGGCGATCATCTGCCTGCCGCGGCAGTTCCACGTCACCGTGGTGGAAAACATCGAAGCCCAGGACCTGCGCCTGGCGCGCTGGGTATTCCCGCTGTACCTGTGTCTGGCCGCCCTGTTCGTGGTGCCGATCGCCCTGGCCGGGCAACTGCTGCTCCCAGGCACGGTGATCTCCGACTCCTTCGTCATCAGCCTGCCGCTGGCCGAGGCGCATCCAAGCCTTGCCTTGCTGGCGTTCATCGGGGGCGCCTCGGCAGCCACCGGCATGGTCATCGTCGAAGCGGTGGCGCTGTCGACCATGGTCTCCAACGACATGCTGCTGCCCTGGCTGTTGCGCCGCAACAACGCCGAGCGCCCGTTCGAGGTGTTCCGTCACTGGATGCTGTCGGTGCGCCGGGTGACCATCGTGGTCATCCTCTTGCTCGCCTACGTCAGCTACCGATTGCTGGGTTCCACCGCGAGCCTGGCGACCATCGGCCAGATCGCCTTCGCCGCCGTGACGCAACTGACACCTGCCATGCTCGGCGCGCTGTACTGGAAGCAAGCCAACCGCCGCGGCGTGTTTGCCGGCCTGGCGGCGGGGATCTTCCTGTGGTTCTACACCTTGGTGCTGCCGATCACCGCCCACAGCCTGGGCTGGTCGCTGGCGCTGTTCCCAGGCTTGGACTGGCTGCACGGCAACCCGCTGAACCTGCCGATCACGCCACTGACCCAAGGCGTGGTGCTGTCGCTGGCAGGCAACTTCATCCTCTTCGCCTGGGTCTCGATCCTGTCGCGCACGCGGGTTTCCGAGCACTGGCAGGCCGGTCGCTTCATCGGCCAGCAGACCAGCGCCCGGCCCAGCAACCGCTCGCTGCTGGCGGTGCAGATCGATGACCTGCTCAAATTGGCGGCGCGCTTCGTTGGCGAAGAGCGCGCCCGGCAGAGCTTCATTCGGTTCGCCTACCGCCAGGGCAAGGGCTTCAACCCCAGCCTGAACGCCGACGGCGACTGGATCGAGCACACCGAGCGCCTGCTCGCCGGCGTGCTGGGCACCTCCTCCACGCGCGCGGTGGTCAAGGCGGCCATCGAAGGCCGCGAGATGCAGCTCGAAGACGTGGTGCGCATCGCCGACGAAGCCTCGGAGGTGCTGCAGTTCAACCGCGCGCTGCTGCAGGGCGCCATCGAGAACATCAACCAGGGCATCAGCGTGGTCGACCAGAACCTGCACCTGGTGGCCTGGAACCGGCGCTACCTGGAACTGTTCAACTACCCGGACGGACTGATCAGCGTCGGCCGACCGATTGCCGACATCATCCGCTACAACGCCGAGCGTGGCCTGTGCGGCCCGGGCGAAGCCCAGGTCCACGTAGCCCGGCGCCTGCACTGGATGCGCCAGGGCCGGGCGCACACCTCCGAGCGCCTGTTCCCCAACGGCCGGGTCATCGAGCTGATCGGCAATCCCATGCCAGGGGGCGGCTTCGTCATGAGCTTCACCGACATCACCCCCTTCCGCGAGGCCGAACAGGCGCTCAAGGAGGCCAACGAAGGGCTGGAGCAACGGGTCGCCGAGCGCACCTTCGAACTGTCGCAGCTCAACCAGGCGCTGAGCGAGGCCAAGAGCCATGCCGAGGCGGTCAGCCAGTCCAAGACGCGCTTCCTCGCGGCAGTCAGCCACGACCTGATGCAACCGCTCAATGCTGCGCGGCTGTTCTCGGCGGCGCTCTCCCAGCAGGGTGAAGAGCTGTCCGAAGACGCCCAGCAGCTGGTGCAGCACATGGACAGCTCGCTGCGCTCGGCCGAGGAACTGATCAGCGACCTGCTCGACATCTCGCGCCTGGAAAACGGCAAGATCACCCCGGACGCCCAGCCCTTCGCCCTCAACGCGCTGTTCGACACCCTGGGCGCCGAGTTCAAGGTGCTGGCCCAGCAGAAGGGCCTGGAATTCCGCCTGCGCGGCAGTCGACTGCGGGTGCACAGCGACATGAAACTGCTGCGGCGCATCCTGCAGAACTTCCTGACCAACGCCTTGCGCTATGGCAAGAGCCCGATCCTGCTGGGGGCGCGTCGCCAGGGTGGACGCCTGTGGCTGGAGGTCTGGGACCGCGGGCCGGGCATTGCCGATGACAAGCTGCAAGTGATCTTTCAGGAATTCAAGCGCCTGGACAGCCACCAGACCCGCGCCGAAAAGGGCCTGGGCCTGGGCCTGGCGATTGCCGATGGCCTGTGCCGGGTGCTGGGTCATCAACTGGAGGTGCGCTCATGGCCGGGCAAGGGCAGCGTGTTCCGCGTCAGCGTACCTCTGGCCACCAGCGCCGCGCCGGCGCCGAGCGCACCGGTGGAACAGGCCAGCCAACCCTTGGCGGGCTTGCAGGTGCTGTGCATCGACAACGAGGACAGCATCCTGATCGGCATGAACAGCCTGCTCAGCCGCTGGGGCTGTCAGGTGTGGACCGCGCGCAATAGAGAAGAATGCGAAGCCCTGCTGGGCGAGGGCCTGCGGCCACACCTGGCGCTGGTGGACTACCACCTTGACGATGGCGAGACCGGCACCGAGCTGATGGCCTGGCTACGCACCCGCCTGGGCGAGCCGGTGCCTGGCGTAGTCATCAGCGCCGACGGGCGCAGCGAAACCATCGCCCAGGTGCATGCCGCCGGTCTCGACTACCTGGCCAAGCCGGTCAAGCCCGCCGCCCTGCGCGCCTTGCTCAATCGACATCTGAGCCTGGCTCAGTAACCGCGACGTCGCTCAGGGCACGCTCGAGCAGGTCGGCCGGCAGGCTCTTGCTGGCCCGGGCGCCGAGCAGCTTGAGCTGTTCGCTACGGCTGATCAGGTTGCCACGGCCCTCGCAGAGTTTGTTGCGGGCGGCGGCGTAGGCTTTGTCGACCTGCTGCAGGCGGCTGCCCAGCTCGTCGAGGTCCTGGATGAACAGCACGAACTTGTCGTACAGCCAGCCGGCGCGTTCGGCGATCTCGCGGGCATTCTGGCTCTGGCGCTCCTGCTTCCACAGGCTGTCGATCACCCGCAGGGTGGCCAGCAGCGTGGTCGGGCTGACGATGACGATCTGCCGGTCGAAGGCTTCCTGGAACAGGTTGGGCTCGGCCTGCAGGGCTGCCGAGAACGCGGCTTCGATGGGCACGAAAAGCAGCACGAAATCCAGGCTGTGCAGCCCTTCGAGGCGGCTGTAGTCCTTGCCGGACAGGCCCTTGACATGGTTGCGCAGCGACAGCACGTGCTGCTTCAACGCGGCCTGGCCGCGTTCGCTGTCATTGTCGCTGACGAACTGCTGGTAGGCCGTGAGGCTCACCTTGGCGTCGACCACCACCTGCTTGCCGCCTGGCAGCATGATCAGTACGTCGGGCTGGAAGCGTTCGCCGTCGGCGCTTTTCAGGCTCACCTGGGTCTGGTACTCGCGGCCCTTCTCAAGGCCTGCATGCTCCAGCACGCGCTCCAGGATCAGCTCGCCCCAGTTGCCTTGGGTCTTCTGGCCCTTGAGGGCCTGGGTCAGGTTGGTGGCTTCGTCGCTCAGGCGCAGGTTCAGTTGCTGCAGACGCTCCAGCTCCTTGCTCAACGAAAAGCGCTCGCGGGCCTCCTGCTGATAGCTTTCCTCCACGCGCTTCTCGAAGGACTGGATACGCTCCTTGAGCGGGTCAAGCAGCTGACCCAAGCTCTGCTGGCTGGTCTGGGCGAACCGCTGCTCGCGCTCGTCGAAGATCTTCGTGGCCATTTCGGCGAACTGCGCGCGCAGGGTGTCGCGCGCCTCCTGCAGGTCACCGAGGCGCTGCTGGTGGCTTTCCTGCTGTTCGCGCAACTCGGCGGTGAGGCCGGCCGCCTGGGCTTCCACTCGCCGCAAGTCGGCCTCGCGGGCGCTGCGCTCTAGTTGCCAGGCGTGGGCAGCGTCACGGGCGTTGTCGCGGTCGATCTGCAACAGCTCCAGTTCACGACTCTGGGCCGCCAGGGTGGCCTGCTTGGCAGCGTTGGCTTCGCTGAGGTCGCTGATTTCGTCGCGACTGGCCTCCAACTGCGCCTGGAGACCCTCCTGGGCCAGCAGGGCACTGCTCAGGCGCTCCTGCAGCAGGGCCATTTCGGCCTGTCGCGCCGCCAACCGGCGATGCACGTGCAACACCCAGCCCAGACACGGCAATGCCGCTGCCACGATGCCCAACAGAATGCTGGCCAGATCCACCGCCATAGGTACCCCGATCAATCACACAAATCAAGGCTGCAGCTTATCAGCCCAGGGCCGCCAGGGCCTCAGGCGGGAAACAATTGCTTGAGCAGGCGGCGCGCCTCTTGCGACCCCCGGGCGGCCGCGAGTTCCAGCCAGTAGCGCGCCTGGTCGGGCTCGTTGAGCTGCGGCTGCGCGCACAGACGGCCGTATTCCAACTGGGCATGCCGATCACCGGCACGCGCGGCCTGGCGTAGCAGTTCGTGGCCGATGCGTCGGTCGCGGGCATTGCCGCAATCACGGCAGAGCATTTGTCCCAGGCGACTCTGGGCCACCACTACGCCCTGACGAGCCGGCTGCTTGAGCAAACGCCCGGCAAAGTGCTTGATGCGGGGCTTGTCGCCCAGGCGCGGGCTATCGAGCAGCCACAGGGCCACCTTCAGGGAAAAGCGCTTGGCATGCGGCGATGCCGTGTCAACCGATGGGGAAGCGAGATTTTTATCGCGAAACTTCATGACTTACAGCGATGGCAACTCGAGAGGCGCGCCACTCTACTCCTTTTTTTCACGAATGGCCCGGCGGTTTCCTACAGTTTTTTGAAAAGATTCTTCGCTTTTTTCTTGACGGTTTGCAGCCAGGCACTTCCACCGAAAGTGAATGCGCAGGATTGTCCGACAGTGATGAAAATCCTGGCACGCCCGTCCTAGAGCAAGCGCTCGGGACAATCCACAGAAGCTGTGGATAACTCGGTGGACAACCTCTGCAGGCAGCCCGCAAACCCCCATAGAATGGGGGCTGAAGTCAAACTGATGATTTTTTCACCAGCTTAAATTAGTGTTTTTTTTCATTGACTTAAGTGCGCGATCGAGGCATTGGCGGGGTTACGTCGAGCTGTTTCGAGAATGGTACATGCTCATCCGTAAATGTGTACAAGCCATGCCTTCGGTGCTATTTCGCCGCACACAATGTGTATATCGATCCTATTGCCCTCTCTCGCACCCCTTCACAGAAGCCTCAGAAAAAGAGATACTGCTCGGCTCGGCACATGAACAGCATCAGGGGTTGCCAAGCGTGATTTCTTGCTGTAATGTGGCCGTCGTTAGTACCAAGCTGAAAGTCAATTCTGGCCCCACTGTCCTTGCAGCGCCCTGCTTCTTTCTTTGAGCAGCGCCTGACGAAACCAGGACCGGCCCACTCGATGGTTCCCTCG
Organism: Pseudomonadota bacterium; assembly: GCA_023388335.1. Classification (GTDB taxonomy): domain Bacteria; phylum Pseudomonadota; class Gammaproteobacteria; order Pseudomonadales; family Pseudomonadaceae; genus Aquipseudomonas. Next base: position 21,006 of record JAEWGL010000221.1, read on the forward strand.
GCAATCCATACCTGCCCCAGCACGAACCACGTCGAAATTGATCAGGAACTTCACCCAGAGGCCTCGAACCTTGCCCTGGCGTGCTGCCTGCCTTCCCATGTACCTACCAGTCAGCCCAGCGCACCTTACTATAGCGCCCAGCTGGCTGCCCTGTTCCAGACAGGTTCTGCGCCTCACTAAATCTCGGCGCTGCTGGAACGTTTTTCTCGTGCACGGATCGAATCCGTGTCTATTGCAGGAACATCTAATAACTATGACTCATAATCATCACTTTCAGGCTGCGGTTAGCACCCTCTCCAGCGCTTTTGCCCCTTTGAACTGCCTCATTCTTGCCCCGCGCAAGGGCAGCTTCAGCTTCACCCTGGTCGACGAGCATGGCATTGCCTGCCACACCGAACGTCTGTACCCGGAGCAATACACCAAGGCCGAGCCACTGCAGGCGATCATCGATCGCACTCGCCAGTCGCTGATAGCCTGATGACCAGCCGCGCCGCGGCAGGGAGCGCCCTGCCGCCGCGGTTGCGCTTCAACGCCCAGCCCTTTGCAGGCCCGCCCGATTGATACAGGAACGGCCCCCGCACCGTTTTCCTTCCTTACGCTGCTACCTCCCCGCATGCCTCCCGTCTAATTGCTTGATGACATATCGTTAAGCTCCGCCAAACGCAATTGATTTAAAAACAGTCCTTTACACCACGCTTATCACACTACACTTCAACTCGAGCGGCACTGATCGCTTCCGGCGGGCCTACCCTTCCATCAGCTGCCAAGCGCCTGCGCCCGTCGGTCCTATTTCAGTTCGAGGCCACCATGGGTATTGCTGCGAACGAGTTGAGCCAGTACGTGATACGCCCGACCCTGCTCTACCTGGGTCGCCACTGCGCCAGCGCCGAAGCCTTGCTGCTCGGAGTGGCCGCCAGTCAATCGGCACTGGGGTCCGCTTTGCACGACCGGCGTGGCCATGGGCTCTACAGGATTGGTGAGACGCGTCACAATTCTTTGTGGGACGATTACCTTGCTCGTGACCCCGAACTCGCCAGCATGGTACGCGGCCTCGCCAGCCAGCACGCTTTTCTCTGCGGCCCGCATCTGGAATTGACCGTCAACCTGCGCTATGCCACCGCCATTGCCTGGATGCTCATCGAAGAGCAGGCCACGCCGCTTCCTGCCGCCGATGACCTGCTCGGTCTGGCGCGCATCTGGCGCCAGGCTTTTCATCCACAAGGACGGTTGCGCGACTTCACGCAGGCATGGCATACCTGCATCAATCCCCTTGTTTCACATGCCTGCTGAATACTCCTACAACGAACTCGAAACCTCTCACAACATAGTAGGATTGTCCTACAAAACCGCTCTATCTCCTGCGATCCCGCCTATAGCGCGCCAGAGGAAATGTTGGTAGCTTTCGCTTCGGAGATCCCAAGGAGTTCTAATAATGAAAAAAGTAATGCTCAAAACCTCCCTCGGCATTGCCGTTGCACTCGCGTCCAGCCAGCTGCTCGCAAGCGGTTTCGCCCTCAACGAGCAGAGTGTCAGCGGTATGGGGACAGGTTTCGCGGGTCGTTCTTCCGCTGCCGATGATGCCAGCACTATTTACGGAAACCCTGCCGGCATGTCGCGCCTCAAGCGCGAGCAAGTCACCGTGGGCGGCGCCGCCGTCATTGCCAAGACCGATATCAAGGGTGGCAGCAACCTGGGAGGCGAGACCGATGGCGACATGGTCCCGGTCGTCGGCGTGCCCATGGGCTACTACGTAAAGCCACTGGATGAGCACTGGAGCGTCGGTTTCGGCGTCTACGTACCTTTCGGCCTGGTGACCGACTACGGCAGCGACGATGCCGCACGTTACTGGGGCAAGAAAAGCCATGTTCAAGTCGTCACCTTCCAGCCTACCGTCAGCTATGCCTTCAATGACCGGGTATCGATCGGTTTCGGTCCGACCATCAACCGTATCGAGGGTGAGCTGGGGTCCAGCCTGATCAATCCCCTCACCCCGGGCCGCAATGACGGCGAAGTGAAGATCAAGGGCGACGATACCGCGGTCGGTTACAACATCGGCATCATGGTGCAGGCCACCGACAGCACCCGTCTGGGCCTGACCTACCACTCGATGGTCGACTACAAGCTCGAAGGCAAGACCCGCGTGAGCACGCCGCTGATCGGCCCGTTCAACGGGGACAAGTTCGATGCGTCGTTGAAGATCAAGACGCCGGAATCGGTGGATCTGTCGATCACCCACGAACTGGACGACCAGTGGACCCTCTACGCGGGCAGCACCTGGACCCGCTGGAGCCGCCTGGAAGACATCACCGTTCAGAACGATGTACCGGGGCCGTTGGTGGGCTCAGCCTTCGAGACCATCACCGAGGAGCAGAACTGGCACGACACCTGGGCGCACGCCATCGGCGCCTCCTACAAGCTGAACAAAGCGTGGACGCTGCGCACCGGCTTCACGGTTGACCAGTCGCCGACCAACAACCATGACCGTTCGCCACGCATCCCGACCGGTGATCGCAAGATCTTCAGCGTCGGCGCTGGCTGGAGCCCGACCGATGACATGACCATCGATGTGGCCTATTCCTACCTGTGGGAGGAGGACACCAAGGTCAACCAGGCAAGCCCGAGCAAAGGCAGCTACCAGGCCAAGTACGAAAACAGCGCTCACGGTGTAGGTGCTTCGCTGACCTACCGCTTCTAAGCGCCTTAGCGCTTCACGGAAAAACCGCCCGCGTGGCGGTTTTTTTCTTGCCGCGGGGTTGCCAGGTCGCCGAGCTGCTCCTGCAGGTAGTCCATGAACGCCCGGACACTGACAGTCAAGGCGGAGCGATCCACGACACACAGGTATACATCCATCGACTCGGTCTGGGCATAGACCTGCTCGTCATCATCGAACTCGAACAGTGGCACCAGTTGCCCAGAATCCAGGTACGGCCGCGCGACGAATTCAGCCAGGCGGGTAATACCGCCATCCTTGAGCGCCATCTGGGTCAGCACGTCGATGTCATCGCTGATCAGCACCGGGCCGAAGGCTGCCTCGAAACGCAGCCCATCACGCACGAACCCCCAGCGCAGGAAGCGGCCGTCCACCGGGTAGCGGAACACCAGGCAACGGTGCTCACGCAGTGCTTCAGGCGTGGCCGGCTGTCCGGCCATCGCCAGGTAACCGGGTGAGGCGCAGCAGATGAAGGGAATCCGCGCAATGTGCCGGGCCAGCAGGTGGTCCTCCAGTTGCGGCTTGATCCGCAGGCTGACATCGACGTCCTCGCGCGCGTGGTTGACCTTGCGGTCAGTCGTTATCAACTCTATCGAAAGCTGCGGATAACGCGTGTTAAACGCCGGGATCAGTGGCGCCAGCACATGGCGCCCGAAAGCTGATGTCGAGGCAATGCACAGGCGGCCTTTGGGCTCGCTCTCGGGGGTGGTGATCGCCTGCTGGGCCAGGGCGAGGTCACGTTCGACGTGCCGGACCTTGTTGTAGTACTGGCTCCCGCTGGGGGTCAGTGCCATGCTGCGGGTGGTGCGCGCCAGCAGGCGCACCTGCAGGTGCGCCTCGAGCCGAGCGATATTCTGGCTGACCGCCGCTGGGCTCAGGCCAAGGCTGCGCGCCCCACCAGCGATACTGCCTGCCTCGACCACCTTGATGAAGCTGCGAATGGCGTTGAGCAGGTCCATTTCCAGCCCCTAAGTTGGTAAGCATTCGTAAGCATTTCTTTATAAAGAACTCGGCGTACGCAGTCTACTGACACCACGCGGCGCCTTGGTACGCTGACGCCTCACTCATTATCCCGGAGCCGCCCATGAATCATCCGTCACCGCTGCGCAGTCGCCGCAAGCTGCGCCCCAGCGCAACGCCCTATGTCTTCGCGCTCTACATGTCGTCGATCATGGCCTTGCTGATGTGCTTCGTGATCACCGCCGCCAACGCCGGGGTGACCGCCGATTACCTGGGTAACGTGCTCAAGGCCTACCAGCTCGCCATGCCGGTAGCCTTCGTCTGCGTGCTGATGGTGCGACCGTTGGTCATCCGCCTTGTGGCGCTGACCGTGCACCCACACTGAGTCCGCTCAAGGCTGGGAGGCAATGGCCTTTTCGATCGCTGCCTTGAATGCCGGATCATCGGGTTTGGTCAGGCTGGAGAAGTTGGCGATCACCTTGCCTCGGCGATCCACCACATACTTGTAGAAATTCCATTTGGGCGCGCTGCTCTGCTCGGCCAGCTCCCTGAACAAGGGGATAGCGTCATTGCCGCGGACCGGTTGGGCCTTGGTCATGGTAAAGGTCACGCCGTAATTGGCGTAGCACACCTTGGCGGTCTTTTCGCTGTCGGCGTCTTCCTGCTTGAAGTCATTGGACGGCACGCCGAGCATTTCCAGGCCTTGCTCGTGATATGCCTGGTAGGCACCTTCGAGTCCTTCGAACTGTGGCGCAAAGCCGCAATAGCTGGCGGTATTGATCACCACCAGCGGCTTGCCGGCAAAGCGTTCGCACAGGTCGACCTGCTCCTTGCCACGCAACTCGGGCAAGCTGCCCTGCAATAGCGCCGGACAGTCCGCCGCCCAACTGGACGCAGCGGTAATCAGGGTCAACAGCGGAATCGACAACCAGCGTGCTCGCATCTTCGTTCTCCTGCAAAACGGTGCTTGAGCCTGCAGGTTACGCCTAACATACGCCCATGCCCAATTGCATCAATGCCAGCCCGCCCTGCTGCCAGCCCCGCCATGCCAGGGCCAGCAATGCCAGCGCGGCGGGTAAAAGCAGCCAGGGCAGCCTGCGCCGGTTCATGCGGCGCGGGCCTGCAGGCGGGCAACCGGGCGCTCGCGTACCGGCCAGTTGAGGGCGGCAGCCATCAGGCTGAGCAGTACTGCGATCTGCCAGACCAGATCGTAATTGCCGGTGCGGTCATAGACCACGCCGCCCAGCCAGCCGCCAAGAAAGGCGCCCAACTGATGGAACAGGAAGACAATGCCGCCGAGCATCGACAGGTTGCGCACGCCGAACAGCGTGGCCACGGTACCGTTGGTCAAGGGCACGGTGGACAGCCACAGCAGGCCCATGGCAATGCCGAACAGGTAGGCGCTGACCTCGGTCACGGGGGCCCAGAGGAACAGCACGATGACCACGCCTCGCAACAGGTACAGGGCCGTCAACAGGCGCGGCTTGGACATGCGCCCGCCGAGCCAGCCGGCGGTATAGGTGCCGACGATGTTGAACAGCCCGACCAGCGCCAGCACCGTGGTGCCGATAGTGGCCGGCAGGTGCTGGTCAACCAGGTAGGCCGGCAGGTGCACGCCAATGAACACCACCTGGAACCCGCAGACGAAAAAGCCCAGTGCCAGCAACCAGAAACCGGAGTGCGAGCAGGCTTCGCGCAGGGCCTGGCCGAGGGTCTGTTCGACGCCGTGGCTGGGCAATGGCTGGTCACGCAGCAGGCTCACCAGCGGCACGATGAACGCCACCAGCAAACCCAACGCCAGCAGTGCCGCCGACCAGCCAAGCCAGCCGATCAGGCCGAGGGTACCGGGCAGCATGGCGAACTGGCCGAACGAGCCGGCGGCACTGGCGATACCCATGGCCATGCTGCGTTGTTCCGCCGGCACTGCCCGCCCGACGACGCCGAGGATCACCGAGAACGACGTACCGGACAAGCCGATGCCGATCAACAGGCCGGCACTCAGGGACAGCGACCAGGCCGAATCGGCCATGCCCATCAGCGCCAGGCCGGCGGCGTAGAGGATGCCGCCGATGATCACCACCCGCGCCGCGCCCAGGCGGTCGGCCAGGGCGCCGGCAAACGGCTGGGCCAGGCCCCAGATCAGGTTCTGCAAGGCGATGGCAAAGGCGAACACCTCGCGGCCCCAGCCGAATTCGGCGCTCATCGGCGCCAGGAACAGACCGAAGCCATGCCGCACGCCGAGCGACAGCGCGAGGATCAGCGCCGCCCCCAGAAGAATCCACCCGCTGGTCCGCCACACCGAAGTCATCGTTATTCTCCAGCCCATCGCAAGGTTATACGGGTCTGTCCCCGTTTATTACCGTTGTGGACCCGGCCAAGCGCTCAAGCCGCCGTGCCAGGTCATCGGGCTGTTCTATATACCCGCATCACCACTGCTGCAAGGAATTTGTAGGGTGCTCAGGGTTGCAGCCGGCGTCGGATCGGCTCGAACTCCACGGTGGCCTTGCGCGCTATCGGGTCGGGCGCGCCCTGGTCGATGGCCTGCCAGTAGCGCCAGGGAACCTTGGCCGAGCCCAATTCATAGTCCATGCCATCCCAGCTGTCTTCGCGGAAACTGTAGAACGCCCAATGCAGGCGGGCCTCGTCTAGCACCCCGAGGACGTCCTCCAGGTACTGCCGGCAGCCCGGCAGCCGACGCATGCAGCCGAACTCCCCGACTACCAGGCGCGAGCGCGGCAACTTGACCGTGTCGGCCCAACGCAATGGCTGCTGCAGGTAATCCGCGACCCTGCCGGTATCCCAAGTCTGGGTCCGCCCGCCGAAGGGGACTGGCCCTGGATAGGCGTAAGGGGCGACGCGGTTCATGTTTGGCGCGCTGATCGCGGCATAGGGCTCATACATGTGCACGCTGTAGAGCGCGCGGTCATCGTCCAAGGGAGCCGGCCAGTAGGCAAAGGCATCAGCCCCGGCATACCAGCCGGCATCGAACATCACCGGGGTGAGTGGGTCCACCTCGCGGATCGCCGCGACGATCTGCGCATACAGGGCAGGCAGATCTCGCGCGCCCCCCTGCTCACGGGCATACCACTGGCGCATGCGCTCGGCACTGGCATGCTCGGCCAGGCCGCCCTGCTTCTCGGGGGCCGGTTCGTTGATGAGGTTATAGGCGGCGATGGCCGGATGGTCCTTGAGTGCCTGCGCCAGGTCACGCCAGAACGTCGCGGATTGGGCCCAGTAGTGTTTGTCTTGCCAGAGGCGGTCATCGAAGCGGCCCTGGTTGTTTTGCGCCCAGCGCATGCCGGGTAGCGACAGCGGGGATATCACAACCTTGAGGCCCGCCGCGTGGGCGTGGTCGAGTACCTGGCGCAGCCGCGCCAGGTCAGCTTCGACCAGGCCACGGTAGTCATCGGCGTCGCCCAGCAGAAAATCTCGCTCGGCGGCCTGCCACTTGTCATAGGACAAACGCACCCAACTGGCGCCATGACCCTTGAGGGCATCGAAATAGGCTTGGTCCGGCGGCAGGCGGTTGAAGCTGTTGCCGCCGTGACGCGGGGTGTCCCAGAAGCCGATCAGGTCGGCGGCCGCTGCTCGGCCCACAAGGCAAAACAGTAGCAACAGGCTGGCAGTGATCCGGTAGCGCATGCGGGCCTCCCTGGCCGTACTGGAGAGCCGCAAACAATACGCCGGTGTCGGCCGGTTCGCATCGCTCAACGAGTGACCAGCTATTACAAGGCCAGGGCCACCACGACCGCCAGCTCCAGCAGCTCCAGCAATGCCCCCGCCGTGTCACCGGTGGTGCCGCCCAGGCGACGGCGCATCAGTTGGCGCAGCCAGGCGAACATCAGCCCTGCCGCCAACAGCGCCACGGCCCCCTGCCACCCACCCAGTGCCAGGCACAGCCATGCGCTGGCCAGCAGTACCCAGCGCCCCGAACGGCGCGGCAGGTGCTCGGCCAATGCCTGTCCCAGGCCACCGCGTCGCACATAGGGCGTGCACATGAACAATCCCAGCAAGGAGGCCCGACCGATCAGGGGCGCCAGCACCAGCAGCACACCCTGGCCGCGCTCAACCAGGACCCACAGCGCGCAGAACTTGAGCAGCAGCACCAGCACCAGTGTGACCACGGCGACCGGACCGCTGCGCGGGTCTTTCATGATCTCCAGGGTGCGCTCACGGTCGCCGAAGCCGCCCAACCAGGCGTCAGCGCTGTCGGCCAGGCCATCCAGGTGCAGGGCGCCACTGAGCAGCACCCATACCGCCAGCAACAAGCCGGCGCGCAGGGGCGCCGCGGTGTCCTGCAACAGGTTGCTGACCGCCCAGAGCACAAGCCCGAAGAGCATCCCTACCACGGGATAGAACAACAGCGAGCGACCCATCTGCTCTGGAGCCGGCATGCCGGGCAGGCGTACAGGCAGGCTGCTGAGAAACTGCAGGGCGATCCAGAACGGCAGCATCTCAGCGCGGCTCGCTCAACTGGCCACCTTCTTGCTGCACCAGGCGCATCAGGGCACCATGGCCAACCTCGACCTGCAGCAGCTGCTCGCGGGGCAACCCGCGGGCCCGAGCCAGCAGCAAGCGCATGACGCCACCGTGGGTGACCAACAGCACGCGCTTGCCGGCGTGCGCCTGCTGCAAGCGTTCGATGGCTGTCAGCACACGTTCGGCGAAGGCCGCCACCGGCTCACCGCCAGGTGGGGTATAGGCATAGGGATCGGCCCAGAACAGCCCTAACTGCTCGGCATGGCTGCGCATCAGCTGCGCCGCGCTGCGACCTTCCCATTCACCGAAATGCAACTCTTGCAGGGCGGGCTCGCGCAGCACAGGCATGCCCAGGCGGCTGCCCAGTTCGTCAGCGAACAGGGCGCAACGCTGCAAGGGCGAGCTGACCAGTACGTCCCACGCGGCCTGTGTTCCTATGGCCTCGCGCATCTGTCTCCAGCCTTGAGGGGTCAAGGCATCGTCCAGGCTGCCACGCAGCCCGCCGCCCTGCTCGGTCTCGCCGTGGCGCAACAGGTCGAGGATCATGCCGGTCGGTCCGCCACGGCGGCTTCGGCGAAGGTCGCCATCTGGCCGTGCAGGGCGCAGGCCAGACGCAGCAGCGGGACCGCCAAAGCTGCGCCGCTGCCTTCACCCAGGCGCAGACCGAGGGCCAGCAATGGCTGGGCGTCCAGGGCCTCCAGCAAGGCCTGGTGACCAGGCTCGGCGCCCTGGTGAGCGAACAACAGCCACGGCCGGCACTGCGGATTGAGACGTACCGCCACCAAGGCCGCGACGCTGCAGATGAAGCCATCCACCAGCACCGCCATGCCCTGCTGCGCGCAGGCCAGGTAGGCACCAACCAAGGCGGCGATCTCGAAGCCGCCGACACAGCCCAGGGCGTGCAGCGGGTCGTAGGCGCGTACGTCATGCAGCAGGCGGGCATGCTCGATGACCTCGGCCTTGTGGCGCACGCCTGCGCTGTCCAGGCCCGTGCCTGGGCCGCTAAGCGGGCCTGCCGGGCAGCCCAGCAGAATGCTGGCCACGGCCGCTGCCGCGGTGGTGTTGCCAATACCCATCTCGCCGCCGATGAACAACTGGGCACCGTGCTCGACCGCCCGCAAGGCGCTGTCGCGCCCACCCTGCAGGGCCGCCAGCAACTGCGTCTGGGTCATCGCCGGCTGACGGGCGAAGTTCGCCGTGCCCGCGCCCAGGCGCAGATGACGCACGCCAGGCAGCGCCAGATCGGGGTCGATGGTGCCGAGGTCGACGACGTCCAGCTGGGCGTCGAGCTGACGCGCCAGCACGCTGATCGCCGCGCCGCCATTGACGAAGTTGCGCAGCATCTGCCCAGTCACGGCCTGCGGATAGGCAGAGATGCCCTCCTCCACCACGCCGTGGTCACCGGCAAAAATGCTGATCCAGACGTGCGCCAGCGCCGGCCGCTCACGGCCCTGCAAGCCGGCCAGCTGCACCGCCAGGGACTCGAGCTGACCGAGTGAGCCGGCGGGTTTGGTCAGTTGCTGCTGACGCGCGCGGGCCTGGTCCATGGCGGCGTGATCAAGAGGTTGGCAGGCATCGCGCCACCAAGGTTGGATCATAGGGCAGGTCCTTTGAGCATGAGGGGAAGGCCGGCGACGGTCAGCACCACGCGCTGGCAGCGTTCGGCCACGGCCTGGTGCAGCCAGCCGGCCTGGTCGACGTAACGCCGGGTCAGCTCGCCCATGGGCACCACGCCCAGGCCGGTTTCGTTGCTGACCAGGATGAGCGTGCCTGGCAGGTGGTGCAGGCAGTCGAGCAGCGCGTCGCGCTCCTGGACCAGGCGCTGTTCGTCGTCGAGCATCAGCAGGTTGGTCAACCACAGGGTCAGGCAGTCGACCAGCAGGCAGCGCCCTTCGGCTGCTGCGCCGTGCAGCGTGGCGGCCAGGGCCAAGGGCTCTTCGATCAACCCCCAGTCGGCTGGACGGCGTTCGCGGTGCAGCAGGACCCGGGCATTCATCTCCCCGTCCAGCGGCTCGCTGGTGGCGATGTAGGTGACCGGCAAGCCACTGGCGCTGGCCAATTGCTCGGCCAGGCGGCTCTTGCCGGAACGGGCGCCGCCGAGGATGAGATTGCGCATGTCAGTTCAGTCCACAGAGTTGGCGCAGTCGCGCGGTGTCCAGGTGATGCTCCACCAGGTCGGCCAGACGCTCGATGTCGCGTTCGCGCAAAGCGTCGTAGTCGACGCGCTCGACCGCCTCGAGCCCAGCCCAGCGCAACAGCGCGGCGCACGACTCGACGCCTTCGAACAATCCGTGCAGGTAGGTGGCGAGGACTTGGCCATCGGCGCTCAATGCGCCGTCGCAGCGACCGTCCGCCAGATACAGCGCGGGCCGCTCAAGGGCTGGGCCCGTGGTCACGCCGGCATGGATCTCATAGCCGGTGACCGCGGCCTGCTCCAGCTGCAGGGTGCCTGACACATTGCGCAGCTGCTTGTCGGCCTCGAGCACGGTGGCGTAGTCCAGCAACCCCAGCCCCGCGCTTGAGCCAGCCGGCCCTTCCAGGCCCTGGGGGTCGTGTACCTGCTGGCCGAGCATCTGCAGCCCCCCGCAGATGCCGATGAGCTTGCCGCCATAGCGCAGGTGCCGGGCGATGGCCGTGTCCCAGCCTCGTGCGCGCAACTGCGCCAGGTCGGCGCGCACGCTCTTGGAGCCTGGGAGGATGATCAAGTCGGCCGGCGGGATCGGCTGGCCCGGCCCGATGAACTGCAGGTCCACCTGCGGGTGCAGGCGCAGCGGGTCGAAATCGGTGTGGTTGCTGATGCGCGGCAGCACCGGGACGATCACCTTGAGGGCGCGCTCGCGCTTGGCACCCTGGCGCACGTCGATGGCGTCCTCGGCCTCCAGGTGCAGGTCGGTGACATACGGCAGCACCCCCAGCACCGGCTTGCCGGTGCGCTGCTCCAGCCAGTCCAGGCCCGGCTGAAGCAAGGCGATGTCACCGCGGAAACGGTTGATGACAAAACCCTTGACCCGCGCCTGCTCGCTCGTCGACAGCAGCTCCAGAGTGCCGACCAGATGGGCGAAGACCCCACCGCGGTTGATGTCGGCCACCAGGATCACCGGGCAGTCCACCGCCTCGGCAAAGCCCATGTTGGCAATGTCGCCAGCGCGTAGATTGATCTCGGCCGGCGAGCCGGCACCCTCGACCATCACCACCGGATACTGCCCGCTCAGGCGCTCGTGCGACGCCAGTACCGCCCGCATGGCGATGGCCTTGTAGTCGTGGTAGGCCACCGCGTTCATGCAGGTGACGGCGCGGCCGTGGACGATGACCTGGGCGCCGGTGTCGCTGTTAGGCTTGAGCAGCACCGGGTTCATGTCGGTGTGCGGCGCCAGCCGGCAGGCCTGGGCCTGTACCGCCTGGGCACGGCCGATTTCGCCGCCGTCGGCGGTCACGGCGCTGTTGAGGGCCATGTTCTGCGGCTTGAACGGCACCACGCCGACGCCCTGGCGCAACAGCCAGCGGCACAGCGCGGTGACCAGCGTGCTCTTGCCGGCATCGGAGGTGGTGCCTTGCACCATCAGGGTGGTCATACCGGTTCCTTGAGGTAATCGTTCAGGGCCTGGCCCAGGCGCACGAAGTCCTCGTCGCGCTCGGGCAGGCCCAGGCGCAAGGCCGCGGGCGCGCTGAACAGACGGACCAGAATGCCGCGGCGGGCGAGAAACTCATGCAGGTGCGCGGCGCGCTCACTGCGCACGTACTGGAACAGGTCGCAGCCGCCCGCCGGGCTCAGCCCGACCTGCGCCAGCAGTGCTGCCAGGCGTTGGCTGGCGGCGGCGCAGCGCAGGGTCTGCCGCTGGTGGGCGCGCTGGTCGAGCAGGCAGGCCTGGCCCAACACCCGCGTGGGGCCGCTGATGGACCACGGACCGAGGCGTTCGGCCAACTGCTCCAGCCGTTGCGCCTGGGCGATCACGAAGCCCAGGCGTACCCCGGCCAGGCCGAAGAACTTGCCGAACGAACGCAGCACGATCAGCCCTGGCCGCTCGGCCAGCGCCGCAATGCTCTGCCCCGGCGTGTTGTCCATGAAGGCTTCGTCGACCACTAGCCAGCCATCGCGTTTGGCCAGGCGAGCGTGCCACTGCAGCAGGCGCTCGCGGGGCAGCAGACGGCCAGTGGGGTTGTTGGGATTGACCAGCACCACGACGTCGAGACTGTCGAGGCCCTGTTCGAGCGCTTCCTCGCTCAGTTCACGCACCTCATGGCCGGCGCGCTGCCAGGCGTGGGCATGCTCGGCGTAGCACGGCGAAAGCACACCGACCACGCTGCGCCCGCGCAGCTGCGGCAAGGTCTGGATCGCGGCTTGCGAGCCGGCCACCGGAAGGATCTGGCGCACGCCATAATAGTCGCGAGCCGCCTGCTCCAGGCCATCGTCCGTTTCCGGCAGGCGCGCCCAGGCCTGCACGGGGATTTCGGGAATCGGGTAAGGCCAGGGAGCAATACCGCTGGAGAGGTCCAGCCACTGTTCCCGGGCGATGCCGTACTGCTTTACCGCGCGCAGCAAGCGACCACCGTGTTCAAGCATGCCATTGCGCTCCCAGGCAGATCAGCAACAACCACAACCACACGCCCTTGCGCACCAACTGCCAGCCGCGCTCGATAGTGTCGGCATCGGCCACCGGGCCATCGCCCAGGCGCGCACGCTCGTGCAACTCGCCGTGATACACCGCTGGGCCACCGAGTTCGACGCCCAGGGCACCTGCGCCGGCCGCCATCACCGGGCCGGCGTTGGGGCTGTCCCACAAGGGCGCCTGCCGGCGCCAGCAGGCCAGGGCCAGGCGGGTCTTGCCCAGCAGTGCGTAGGTCAGGGCCACCAGCCTCGCTGGAATATAGTTGAGCACGTCGTCGATACGCGCCGCCGCCCAACCGAAGCGCTCGAAACGCTCGTTGCGGTAGCCCCACATGGCGTCCAGGGTGTTGCTCAGGCGGTACAGCACCACCCCCGGCGCGCCGGCGACGATAAACCAGAACAGCGCGGCGAACACCGCGTCACTGCCGTTTTCCAGCACCGATTCGGTGGCCGCCCGGGCGACGGCAGGCTCGTCCAGCTCGCGGGTTTCCCGGCTGACCAGAAAGCCCACGCGCCGCCGCGCCTCTTCCAGGTCGCCGCGGCGCAGGGCTTCGGCCACCGGCAGCACGTGTTCGCCGAGGCTGCGCATGCCCAAGGCGCAGTACAGCGCGAGGATTTCCACCAGCCAGCCGACATAGGGCAGCCATGACAGGATCAGCGCGACCAGCGTCAGCGGCACCACGGCCAGGAACCAGGCGCTCACGCCATGGCTACGCCAGCCGCGCCCGCCGGCGTTCAGGCGCTGCTCCAGACGCGAGGCCAGTCGCCCGAACGCCACCAGCGGATGCCGCCGTTGCGGCTCCCCCAGCAGCGCATCCAAGGCCACCCCGGCCACGGTCAGCAAGGCCACGCTCATTGCCCCTTCCCCCATTGGTTCTCGAACAGCATTTCACTCAACGGACGCGCCTCGGCCCAACCGTCCAGCACCAGCATCGGCGCCGGGTAGAACGCCTCGACCGGGCCCAGGCACAGCACCGCCAGCGGCTTGGCACCGGGCGGCATGCCCAGCAGATCGGCCAGGGCCTGAGGCTCGAACAACGACACCCAGCCCATGCCCAGGCCTTCGGCACGGGCTGCCAGCCACAGGTTCTGGATCGCGCACGACAACGAGGCCAGGTCCATTTCCGGCAAGGTGCGGCGGCCGAAGACGTAAGCCTCGCGCTGGTCCATCAAGGCCGCTACCAGCACCTCGGCGCAGTCGCCGATGCCTTCGACCTTGAGCTGCATGAATTCGTTGGAGCGCTCGCCCAGTGCCTCGGCGGTGCGCACCCGCTCCTCCTCCACCAGGCCCTGGATGCGAGTGCGCAGGCCGCGGTCACTGATGCGGATGAAGCGCCAGGGCTGCATCAGGCCGACGCTGGGCGCCTGGTGCGCGGCCGCCAACAGGCGGGCGAGCAGCTGCGGGGCCACCTCGCCGCCAGTGAAGTGACGCATGTCGCGGCGCTCACCGATGGCGCGGTAGACCGCTGCGCGCTCGGCATCGCTGAAAGCAAGCTCACTCATGGTCGCAACAGCGCCGCCGCCGCGTCGGGGTTGGAGGGAAAATAGAAGTGCACATAGGATGCCGTCAGCCGACCGCAGCGGTATACCGCTTCGGCGCCGCGCCCGCCATTGGGGCTCAGGCCACGGGCAATCGGTTGCAGCGCCGTAGTGGTCAGCGAATGGTGATAGGTATGCCCGCGCAGGTTGCCTTCGGGCAGTGCCACGTCTTGCAGGGCCAGGGCGGCCAGGCGTTTTTGCATCACCGCCTCGCCTGGCAGCAGGCCGAGCAGCTCGGCGCGCACGCCGGCCACATCGGTCAGCGCATCGAGCAGGTAGAGCATGCCACCGCATTCGGCGAGCACCGGCCGGCCCTGCGCGTGATGGGCGCGGATGGCTTGCCGCATCGGCACATTGGCGGCCAATGCCAGATGATGCAGCTCCGGATAACCGCCGGGCAGGTACAGGCTGTCGACCGCGGGCAGGTGCTGGTCATGCAACGGCGAGAAGAATGTCAGTTCTGCGCCCATTTCCCGCAGCAGGTCGAGGTTGGCCCCGTAGGCAAAGGCAAAGGCTTCATCGCGTGCCACGCCGATGCGCACGCCAGCGAGCAACGCCGCGTGGCGCACGGCATCCGGCTGGGCGAAGGCCACCGGCGGTGGCAAGGCGGCATCACAGCTAGCGCCCAGGGCCGCGGCAGCGGCATCCAGGCGCATGTCCAGGTCATTGAGTTCACTGGCCTGCACCAGGCCCAAGTGCCGACTGGGCAGCTCGATGCCGCTTTCCCGTGACAGCCCGCCGTACCAGCGCAGGCCTTCGGTCAGGCTGCCTTCGAGCAACTGAGCGTGACGCAGGGTGCCGACCCGGTTGGCCAGCACCCCGGCGAACGGCAGGTCCGGCTGGTAGCGCGCCAGGCCCAGGGCCAAGGCGCCAAAGGTCTGGGCCATGGCGGTGCCGTCGATTACCGCCAGTACCGGCACGCCGAAATGACGGGCCAGGTCAGCGCTCGAGGGGGTGCCATCGAACAGGCCCATGACCCCTTCGATGAGGATCAGGTCGGCATCCCCGGCCGCTTCCCAGAGCAGACGGCGGCTCTCCTGCTCACCGATCATCCACATGTCCAACTGGTAGACCGGTGCGCCACTGGCACGTTCGAGGATCATCGGGTCGAGAAAATCAGGCCCACACTTGAACACCCGGACCTTGCGGCCCAGGTTACGGTGCAGGCGCGCCAGGGCGGCGGTGACCGTGGTCTTGCCCTGGCCGGAAGCCGGTGCTGCGATCAGCACCGCCGGACAATGCCGGGGTTGGCTCATAGCTCGACGCCTTTCTGCGCACGGATGCCCGCCTGGAAGGCGTGCTTGACCACGCCCATTTCGGTGACGGTGTCGGCCAGGTCGTTCATTTCAGGCTTGGCGCCGCGGCCGGTGACGATCAAATGCTGCATGGGCGGGCGCGCCTGCAGGTCGGCGAGCACCTGGTCGAGGTCGAGGTAGCCATGCTTGAGGGCGATGTTCAGCTCATCGAGCACGACGAACTGGATGGATGGGTCTTGCAGCATCTGCCGCGACACGGCCCAGGCCGCTTCGGCGGCGGCGATGTCGCGCTGGCGGTCCTGGGTCTCCCAGGTGAAGCCCTCGCCCATCACGTGGTAGCGCACCTGCTCGGGGAAGCGCCGGAAGAACAGCTCTTCGCCGGTGCTGTTGCGGCCCTTGATGAACTGCACCACGCCGCACTGCATGCCATGGCCCATGGCCCGGGCGAGCATGCCGAAGGCCGAGCTGCTCTTACCTTTGCCGTTGCCGGTGAGCACCAGCAGCAGGCCGCATTCGTTGGGGGCGTTGGCGATACGCTCGTCGATTATCGCCTTCTTGCGCTGCATGCGCGCCAGGTGGCGTTCATCACGCTCGGTGGATTCGCTCATCGAAGTTCTCCGCAGACTGTCGGGCACCGGCAGTGCGGGGTGCACTAGGCGATGACAGATGAATAGGCAGGCACACGGAGAACGCGCAGGGCTGCGGCAAGCGCCACAGTGCTCCGCGCATCACCCTCCGTGATGCCGTTGGCTGTAACAGGCCGGTCTCCGGGCTTGCGAGCAGGCGCTGGGCCTGGTGCCACGCGCCTTCCCGGGTGCGGACACCCAGTGGCCTTGCGCGGCCTTGACTCACTTACCGTTGCGGGGGCAGCGCCGGACTCGCGCATTGACTGCGCCCACCGGCTTCCCAGTTTCACTCTGCCGGGGACTGGCCCGCAGAGCACCTGAAACACGCCGCGAAGGTTAGAGGGTTGCACCCGGAGCGTCAATCGAACATGGGCCGATATGCCCCTTGGGCGTGGCCATTCCCGCCGCATGGCCGAATGCCTCTGCTGCACTGACCCTGGCGAACTGAACCTAGCGCACGGCGGATTGCTCTCAACTCAAACAGCCCCTTGCGAGGATCTGAAGATGGACAGGATGCGCGCTGCTATCGTAATGGCCCTGGCCACCCTGCTGGGCGGCTGTGGCGAGACCGCACGGTTTCAGGTCGATGACGGTACTGGCCCGTCGCCGCGCCTGCCCGAGCCGAACAAGACGATGATCCCTACCGTCAACATCGCCCCGGCGGTGGGCTGGCCGCAAGGTGCCACGCCCAAGGCGGCCTCGGGCACCCAGGTGACCGCCTTCGCCGACAAGCTCGACCACCCGCGCTGGCTCTACGTGCTGCCCAATGGCGACGTGCTGGTAGCCGAGACCAACGCCCCGCCCCGCCCCGACGACAACAAGGGCTTGCGTGGCTGGGCCATGGACAAGGTGATGAAACGCGCGGGCGCGGGCGTGCCCAGCGCCAACCGCATTACCTTGCTGCGCGATGCCGACCAGGACGGTGTCGCCGAGGTGCGCACCACCTTTATCGAAGGGCTCAATTCGCCGTTCGGCATGACCTTGGTCGGCAAGGATTTCTATGTCGCCGACACTGACCGCCTGTTGCGTTTCCACTACGAAACCGGCGTGCTGCAGATCCAGAATAGCGGGACCAAGGTGGTCGACCTTCCTGGCGGCACCCTGAACCACCACTGGACCAAGAACGTGATTGCCAGTCGCGATGGCAAGAAGCTCTATGTCACTGTCGGTTCCAACAGCAACGCCGGCGAGAACGGCCTGGATCAGGAACAAGGACGCGCCGCGATCTGGGAAGTCGACCCCGCCACCGGCCAGCACCGCATCTTCGCCTCAGGCCTGCGCAACCCCAACGGCCTGGACTGGGAACCGCGCAGCGGCGCGCTGTGGACGGCGGTGAATGAGCGCGACGAAATTGGCAGCGATCTGGTGCCTGACTACATCACCTCGGTCAAGGAAGGCGGTTTCTACGGCTGGCCCTATAGCTACTACGGCCAGCACGTCGACGAGCGCGTCAAACCGCAGGACCCGGAGCGGGTGGCCAAGGCTATCGTTCCCGACTATGCCGTCGGCCCCCATACCGCCTCCCTCGGCCTGGCGTTCGCCCAGGGCAGCGCCCTGCCGCCACCCTTCGTGCAAGGCGTGTTCATCGGCCAGCACGGCTCCTGGAACCGCAACCCGCACAGTGGCTACAAGGTCATCTTCGTGCCCTTCTCCAGCCAGGGCAAACCCGCTGGCAAGCCGATCGACCTGCTCACTGGCTTTGTTAACGACAAGGGCAAGGCCATGGGCCGGCCGGTGGGCGTGATCAACGACCAGCGCGGCGGCGTGCTGGTGGCCGATGATGTAGGGAATGTGATCTGGCGGGTGAGCAAGGCGCGGTGAGGGGGCGTTATCAGCGGCCAATTTTCGGTGCGTAGATGCCGATGGTGTCAGGACCAGTCTTTTCGCGGGCAAGCCCGCTCATAGAACAAACGCTAACTCATTGATTTAGCTAAACCTGTGGGAGCGCGCCTTGTACCGGGACGCCGGACCGCGCGATCGGGCGCGCAGCGGCCGCAACCCTGCAACCGCGCTGCATCAGACAGATCGAGATGGCTGGCTTTACGGCCGCTTCGCAGCCGATCGCGGCACAAGGCGCGCTCCCACAGGTTGGCTCCGCGCTTGCAGACTTTGTTCTCTGCGCGACAGCACAGCCCAGCGGGCTGAGTGGACTCTCATAGAACAAACGCTAACTCATTGATTTAGCTGAACCTGTGGGAGCGGGTTTACCCGCGAACAAGGGCGAAGCCCTTGCCATACACAGATGATGTCGGGGCTGACCTTTCGCGGGCAAGCCCGCGCCCACAAGTTCGGCGGCGGCCGTCAATGCTCTTTTGCATCTGGAGTGCAGGGCGGCCAACCCTGCTCTCCCGATCATCAGAAGAGCGTGTGCGCGGGGTTGGCTGCCCCTCAGGGATTAACCGCCAGGTGCGATGGCGCAATGATGCGCTTGGCCTGCAGATACGCCTTGTGCCAGTAGCTGTTGGACAGGTAATCCAGCCGCACTGTCCCGCCCGTGGAGGGCGCATGCACGAAGCGGCCTTCCCCTACATAGATGCCAGCATGACTGACCTGTGATCCGCCATTGGTGGCGAAGAACACCAGGTCGCCCGACTGCAAGGCGTTGATCTCGATGCTGGGGGCGCGGATATCGATCATCTCGCGGGTCGAACGCGGCAGGTTGATGCCAGCGGCATCGCCGTACACGTACTTGATCAACCCGCTGCAATCGAAGCCTGAATCCGGCGTGTTGCCACCCCATCGGTAGGGTGTGCCAACCAGGCCGATGGCCCTGAACAACACGTCTTCGGCGACCGGCGAGAACGAGGGTGGCCCGGACTTGACCATCGGTTTGGCCGCCGGCGACGGTGGCGTCGGGGCGTGGCTGGAACAGGCACCGAGCAGTGCCAGCAGAGAAAGAAATGCGAAGCGCGCCATCATCGCCATGGTCAGAAACTTCCTGTCTGAAACCGATCGACCGTAGTCGAAAAGAGTTGAGGATTTAGATTAGACGCTTTCTGTAAATACGCACGGCGGCGAGCTTTTCAGCTACGCCGCCGTGGGGAAACGCGACCTGCGATCAGTTGCGTGCGATGTGGGTCGGCGCCATGGCCAGGGCTCGCTTGGCCTCGATGAAGGTCTTGCTCCAGTAACGGTCACCGAGGTTGTCGATGCGTACGCCGCCGCTGCGGCGGCTGCTGGAGTGGATGAACTGGTTATCACCCAGGTAGATGCCGGCGTGGCTGACGCGGCCACGGCCGTTGGTGCTGAAGAACAAGAGGTCGCCTGGCTTGAGCTTGTTGCGCGCTACCTGGGGCGCATCGACCTTGATCATCTCGCGGGTCGAGCGCGGCAGCTTCACGCCGGCCTCTTCACGGAACAGGTAACCGATGAATCCACTGCAATCGAAGCCAGACTTTTCCGAGGTACCACCGAAGCGATAACGGGTGCCGATCAACGACATGCCACGCTCCAGGATGCTGTCCGCCAGGACCGGCAGGGCGTAGGGCTTGCTGTCCTTGGAGAACACGTCGACGTCGTCCTCCATGGCGAGTTCTTCTTCGGTAAAGACCGACGAGGCCGATGGCTTGGCCTTGACTGCGCTCTGGACGGCGACCGGTTGCGGCGCCTGGGGCTGGGACACCGGGCCGTGGGTCGAGCAGCCAAACAAGAGGGTCACGAGTGCGAGGGGCACGAGGGGTGCGAAGCGCTTGAGCATGGGCACGACCGTGTCTGAAAATACTGTAGGAGGGCGCGACTATGCCTACTATCGAATCGATTTGCAAATTTAATCGAAAAAGATGTGACTTTTGCGTTTCGAGGCTCTGGGCCAGCCTTTTCAGGGCTTTACCAGCCCAGCGTTTCCTTGAGAAAGGGGATGGTGAGCTTGCGCTGGGCCTGCAATGAGGCCTGATCGAGACGCTCGAGGAGGTCGAACAGTGCACTCATGCTCCGCGTCCCACGCGTAAGAATGAAGTGACCGACCTCGTCGGTCAGATGCAAGCCGCGGCGCGAGGCACGCAATTGCAGGGCGCGAAGCTTGTCTTCATCGGAAAGGCCGCGCATCTGGAAGATAAGTGCCAAGGTCAGGCGCGACTTGAGGTCGGGCAGTTTGACCGGCAGCTCACGGGGGGAACTGGAGGCGGCGATCAGCAGGCGCCGGCCACTGTCACGCAGGCGGTTGAAGAGGTGGAACATGGCCTCTTCCCAGTCCGGCTTGCCGGCAATCACGTGTAGATCATCGAGACAGACCAGCTCGTACTGCTCAAGGTAGTCGAGTAGCTCGACACCGCGGTCGAGCAGCTGTGCCAGCGGCAGGTACACCGCCGGCTCACCCATCTGCTGGAAGCGCTGGCAAGCCGCCTGCAGCAGGTGACTGCGGCCAACACCCTGCTTGCCCCACAGGTAAATGAGGCTTTCGGTCCAGCCGGCGTCGGCTTCGCAAAGCCGCTCGACGTAGCCCAATGCCGCGGCATTGGCGCCCGGATAGTAGTTGATGAAGGTGGCGTCATCACGCAGACGCACACCCAAGGGCAACTGGATCGGTTTCATGCTGGCTGGGCGGTCGCGAACAACCACAGGGGGCCTTTAGTGAACAGTCTGCAAAGTCTATACCTGCCGCGCCGGTCGCACAATCGGCGCGCAGAAGAGCACAAGTAAAATCAAAGGCTTGCGCGGCTACAGCTTGGGGTCGACATCCCCGGCGTACATGTCCGACTCTTTATACAGGTCATGGACATGGCGCAGCAGCACCATGATCACCGCGGCCACGGGCAGGGCCAGGAGCACGCCGGTGAAGCCGAACAGCTCGCCACCGGCGAGGATGGCGAAGATCACCGCCACCGGGTGCAGGCCGATGCGGTCGCCCACCAGCAAGGGTGTCAGCACCATGCCCTCGAGGGCCTGGCCAACCATGAACACGGCGACGATGCCGATCATCGCGTACGGATCGCCGCCAAACTGGAACAGCCCGGCGATGATCGCCGCGCCGATGCCGATGATGAACCCCATGTACGGCACGATGGCTGCCAGGCCCGCCAACAGGCCGATCAGCAGGCCAAGCTCCAGCCCCACCAGCATCAGGCCGGCCGAATAGATCAGGCCCAGGGCGAGCATCACCAGCAGTTGCCCGCGCACGAACGCACCCAGCACTTCATGGCATTCGCCCGCCAGCCGCGCCACCTGCGCCTCGCGCTGGCGCGGCAGCAGGCTGCGCAGCTTGCCCATCAGCACGTCCCAGTCGCGCAACAGGTAAAAACCGACCACCGGGATCAGTATCAGGTTCGCCAGCAAGCCCAGCAAGGCCAGGCCCGAGGCGGTAGCCTGAGACAGCACGATGCCGACGATGTCGGTGGTCTGGCCCATGTGCGCGCCAATCGCGGCCTTGATCTGGTCGAACCGCCAGAAGCCGTCGGCCAGGCCTAAACGGCTCTGCACCCAGGGCAAGGCCACATGTTGCAGCCAGTCGAGCATCTGCGGCGTCAGTTCATACAGGCGCACCAGCTGCTTGGCCAGCATCGGGATCAGCACCAGCAGCAAGGCCAGGAAAATCAGGGTGAACAAGGCAAACACCACCACCACGCCCCAGGTCCGCGAGAGGCCGAGGCGTTCGAGGCGATCGACCAGCGGGTCGGCCAGGTAGGCCAGGAGGATACCGACCAGAAACGGCGCGAGAATGCCATGCAGGACGTACAGCAGGACGGCGATCAGCAGGGCTATGCCCAGCCAGGCCCAACGGCGCATATCGGTCATTGTCCGTGCCCTTACCAGCGAAACCGCAGGCCATCGAACGGCGCGGGCGCAGTAACCTGCTCCGCGTCCGCGCTATTTTCCTGCGCCGTCGGTGCCGGGCTCGCGGGCGCGGCGGGTGTTTGCTCGGCGGGCAGCTCCTGAAGCTTGGCCAAGCCCAATTGCGCGCGCAGCTGCTCGCGGTTACCGGTGGCCTGGTAGACCAGGGTATCGCCGTCGACCTGCAGCAAGCGCCCGCCATAGGGCTCCAGTACGCGGCCGAGCTCAGCGTAGCGCGGCAGGTTCATGCCCTGTACCTGCACTTGCAGCTCGCTACTGGTTCCCGGACGGGTGACGAAGCGCGGCGCGAGACGGTTGCTGACCGCCAGCATCACCGCATCGGCCAAGGCGGCGGGATCCGCCCCTTCGGCCGTGCCCTGCTCGCGCTGGTCGCCCAGCCACAGCTGCCATTTGCCCTGCCATTTGCCATCGGCCTCGCTGGCGTGCACCGCCAGCAAGGCATCGGCGCCATAGCGTTCGGAAGCCTTGCGCAACGGCGCCGGGTCCTTGCTCTGCAGCTGCTCGGCGTCGGCGACCAGTTGCTCCTGCAGGTCGGCCAGCGGCAGGCGCAACGGCAAACCACGGTGCTGGGCGGCACGTCGCAGCAGCTCGGCGTTGCCCTGGCCACCGCCCACCAGGCGGCTGCCCTGGACGCTGTCTTCCAGCCACCAGCCAAGAATCGACGGGCGATTGCTACCCCACAACGCGAGCCCGGCCTTGCGCAAGGCACGTTCGGTGCTGCCCGGGTCGAACTCGACCAGCACGGTTTCCGGCGGGCCGGCCTCATAGCCGAACTGGCTGATGATCTGCTGTGGGTCCTTGCGCAGGGCCGCCAAGCCCGGGCTCTGCGCCGCCTTGGCATCGCCGGTCAGGCGCTGCACCAAGGTCTCGAGGGCCTTGCGCGTGGCCTGGGCGCGCGCCTCGGCACCCGTGCCGACCACCGGCTCACGCACCTGATAAAGGCCGGAGACGGTCTCGGCCTGCGCGGCGAAACCGACCAAGGCCAGGCAAGCAACAGCCAGGTAGTTGAAAAAACGCATAAGGGATTCCTGTCCAGGTAACCAGATAACAAGCGGCGCCGAGGCCCGAAACCGCTGCTGTGACCATGGTGAAGGGAAAATGCTCCGTCACCGACGGCTAATTTCAGCCCCTTGCCTTTCCTATTACCTTATACAGGCTCTGGCGCGGCAACCAGTCGCGCAGTGTCAACCGATGTTTTTGGCTAATTTCGTCCCCTGCCCGTCGGCCCAAGGATGGCCGCTGCACGGCAACCCTGATAAAATCGCGCGCCTTCGCAGACCAGCGACGTTCAGGCAGCCGCACCTTCAGATCCGGCCTTGACCGTTGCGGTCGATTCCACGAATCCCTCCCTCCTAAAGGCCTGGATCATGAGCAAGCAACCCTCCCTGAGCTACAAGGACGCCGGTGTAGACATCGACGCCGGTGAAGCATTGGTCGAACGCATCAAAGGCGTGGCCAAGCGCACGGCGCGCCCGGAAGTCATGGGCGGCCTGGGCGGCTTCGGCGCCCTCTGCGAGATCCCGGCCGGCTACAAGCAGCCGGTGCTGGTCTCCGGCACCGACGGCGTTGGCACCAAGCTGCGCCTGGCGCTGAACCTGAACAAGCATGACAGCATCGGCCAGGACCTGGTCGCCATGTGTGTCAACGACCTGGTGGTCTGTGGTGCCGAGCCGCTGTTCTTCCTTGACTACTACGCCACCGGCAAGCTCAACGTCGATGTCGCCACCACCGTGGTCACCGGCATCGGTGCCGGTTGCGAGCTGGCCGGCTGCTCCCTGGTCGGCGGCGAAACCGCCGAGATGCCAGGCATGTACGAAGGCGAGGACTACGACCTGGCGGGCTTCTGCGTCGGCGTGGTGGAGAAGGCCGAGATCATCGACGGTTCGAAGGTCGCCACCGGTGACGCACTGATCGCCCTGCCTTCCTCCGGCCCGCACTCCAACGGCTACTCGCTGATCCGCAAGATCATCGAAGTGTCCGGCGCCGACATCCAGAGCATCCAGCTCGACGGCAAGCCGCTGACCGAACTGCTGATGGCCCCGACCCGCATCTACGTCAAGCCGCTGCTGCAGCTGATAAAAGAGACCGGCGCGGTCAAGGCCATGGCCCACATCACCGGTGGCGGCCTGCTCGACAACATCCCGCGCGTGCTGCCAGAAGGCGCCCAGGCCGTGGTCGACGTCGCCAGCTGGGAACGCCCGGTGGTCTTCGACTGGCTGCAGCAGCAAGGTAACGTCGATGAGCACGAGATGCACCGCGTGCTCAACTGCGGCGTCGGCATGGTCATCTGCGTGGCCCAGGACCAGGTCGAGCAGGCCCTGAAGACCCTGCGTGACGCCGGCGAGCAGCCGTGGGTCATCGGCCGCATCGCCGAGGCCGCCGAAGGCGCTGCCCAGGTCGAGCTGCAGAACCTCAAGGCGCACTGATGCCAAGCAAGACCTGTGATGTCGTGGTATTGCTGTCGGGTTCCGGCAGCAACCTGCAAGCATTGATCGACAGCAGCCGCGCCGAGGGCAACCCGGTGCGGATCCGCGCGGTGATTTCCAATCGCGCCGATGCCTACGGCCTAAAGCGGGCCGAGGCCGCCGGCATCGACACCGCGGTGCTGGAACACAGCGGCTTCGAGGGACGCGAAGCCTTCGACGCCGCGCTGATGCAACTGATCGACGGTTTCGCGCCTGACCTGGTGGTACTTGCCGGTTTCATGCGGATCCTCAGTGGTGGTTTCGTCCGTCACTATCAGGGGCGCCTGCTGAATATCCACCCTTCCCTGCTGCCCAAGTACAAAGGCCTGCACACCCATCAACGAGCGCTGGACGCCGGTGATGCGGAGCATGGCTGCACCGTGCACTTCGTCACCGAGGAACTCGATGGTGGACCCTTGGTCGTACAGGCTGCGGTAGCGGTCGCGCTGGATGACACCGCGCAGACCCTGGCTCAACGGGTTCATCGCCAGGAACACCAGATCTACCCGCTGGCGGTGCGCTGGTTTGCCGAAGGACGCTTGCATCTGGGCGTGCACGGTGCATTACTGGATGGCAAGCCGCTGGCGGCCAGCGGTCATTTGATTCGACCCTAGGAGATATTATGCGTCGTGCCCTGCTCTTGGCTCTCGCCGTGCTTGCCCTGCCACTCCAGGCAGCTGATCTGAAGCCCTTCTCGGCCAGTTACACCGCCGACTGGAAGCAACTGCCCATGAGCGGTACTGCCGCGCGCAGCCTGGAAAAGAATGCCAACGGTACCTGGAGCCTTAACTTCAAGGCTTCGATGATGATTGCCAGCCTGACCGAACAAAGCACGCTGCGCATGGAGAACGACACCTTGCTGCCACAGAGCTATCACTTCGAACGTGGCGGCTTGGGCAAGGCAAAGAAGGTCGACCTGGATTTCGACTGGAGCAGCAAGAAGGTCACCGGCAGCGACCGCGGCGACGCGATCAACCTGCCGCTGAACCGCGGCGTGCTGGATAAGTCGTCCTACCAGCTGGCCCTGCAGCATGACGTGGCGGCTGGCAAGAAGAGCATGACCTACCAGGTGGTCGACGGTGACGAGATCGACACCTATGACTTCCGCGTCCTGGGCCTGGAAAAGATCGCCACCAAGACCGGCCAGGTCGAGGCAATCAAGGTCGAGCGCGTGCGCGACCCGAGCCAGAGCAAGCGCATCACCGAGCTGTGGTTCGCCAAGGACTGGGATTACCTGCTGGTGCAGCTGCGCCAGGTCGAAACCGACGGCAAGGAGTATGTGATCGTGCTGCAGGATGGTACGGTCGATGGCAAATCGGTCAAGGGTAACTGACCGAGCCTGCCCTGCTGGACCCGGAACCCCGCCTTGAGCGGGGTTTCTTTTTATGGGGAGTTTGCGGGGTGGTTTAGACCGGGTCTTGGGGAGTAGGTGCATGCCTTGAGTCTCAAGGACACCACAAGACCCATTCTTGCATGAAACATCTTTCATGCCCCCTTTATTTACTTAGTCAGCTAACAAATTCTATAAAGAAGACCTGCGACATGGTGCCGCAGCTAACTGAAAGTGGAGTTTACCGATGACTGTCCAAGTAACTGAGCGCGACGAATCGAAACTGTCCCACGAAGGCCTGGCCGCAGGTGTGCGGATCTGGGATGTGCACCAGCAAGGCCAGCTGGTTGGCATGTTCCACAACGAGCAAGAGGCCGAGAACTACCGGACGGAGTTGGAAGCGCTGGAGAGCCAGCGGGCTTGAGCTTCAAGCTTCAAGCTTCAAGCTTCAAGCTTCAAGCTTCAAGCTTCAAGCTTCAAGAAAAGCGGATCGGGTGAGTCACGCGATCTGCTTTTTTCTTGCCGCTTGAAGCTTGCCGCTTGCAGCTTGCCGTTGCGGCTCTACCACATCAGATCGTCAGGGATGACGTAGGCCGCATACGGATCATCGGCATCCGGTTCTTCGACCTGGGTGTTGAGCAGCAGGATGCGCTGGGGATCACGCTCCTGAATCTTCAGCGCCGCTTCGCGCGGGATCACTTCGTAACCACCGCCATGGGCGACGATCGCCAGTGAGCCACTGCTCAGCTTGCTGCGCATGAGGGCGTTGACGGCAATGCGCTTGACCTTCTTGTCATCAACGAAGTTGTAGTAGTCCTCGGTGGTGAGCTTGGGCAGGCGCGACGCTTCGATCAATTGCTTGACCTGGGCGGCGCGAGCCTTCTGCTCGGCCTTTTCCTGCTGCTGGCGGTTCAGCTCCTGGTCGCGCTTGGCCTTTTCGGCCAGTGCTTCCTTGGCTTGACGCTGCTGGGTATCGTCGACTTCGACCTGGCCTTTTTGCTCCAGGCGCTTTTGTTTCTTTTCAGCTTTGGTGACCTGCTTGACCTGTTTCTGATTGACCAGACCGGCCTTGAGCAATTGGTCGCGAAGGGAAAGGCTCATGGATGTTCACTCACTTATGCAACACCTCAGCCGCAGCTGGGCAGGTTCTTTTCCTGACGTTTGGCTTCGCCCCAGAGGGCATCCAGGTCGTCGAGGGTACAGTCTTCGATGGGGCGCCCGCTATCGCGCAATGCTTGCTCGATAAATCGGAAACGTCGCTCGAATTTTCGGTTGGCACCGCGCAGGGCATTTTCCGGGTCCAGTTTCAGGTGCCGGGCCAGGTTGACGGTGGCAAACAGCAAATCGCCAACTTCGTCCTCCAAGGCCTGCGAGTCGCCGTCGGCCATGGCCTGCAGCACTTCGTCGAGCTCTTCGCGGACCTTGTCCAGCACCGGCAGGGCATCGGGCCAGTCGAAACCGACCTGGGCGGCGCGCTTTTGCAACTTCGCCGCACGCGACAACGCCGGCAGGGCCGACGGCACGTCGTCGAGTAGCGACAGTTGTTCAGGCACGCCTTTTTCGGCGCGTTCCTGGGCCTTGATCTCTTCCCAGCGCTGCTTGACCTGGGCCTCGCTCAAGCTCGGGGTGTCCAGCGGCGCATGCAGCTCGCCGGTGGGAAAGACATGCGGGTGGCGGCGGATCAGCTTGTGGGTGATGGCATCGACCACGCCGGAAAACTCGAAGCGCCCCTCCTCCCGGGCCAGCTGGCTGTAGTAGACCACCTGGAACAGCAGGTCGCCCAGTTCACCCTGCAGGTGCTGGAAATCGCCACGCTCGATGGTGTCGGCGACTTCGTAGGCTTCCTCGAGGGTATGCGGGACGATACTGGCGTAATCCTGCTTGAGGTCCCACGGGCAGCCGTGCTGCGGGTGACGCAGGTGGGCCATCAGGTGCAGCAGGTCATCGAGGGTGTAGGTCATGGATCAATCCTTCTGCCACGCAATCGGCCTGCCCCAGGGGAGCAGGCCGATTGCATGAGGTACGGCCTCAAGGGGTACGGTTGCGCCGCGTCTCGATGATGTTCGGCAACTGCGAAATTCTGCCCAGCAAGCGCCCCAGGGCATCCAGCCCGGGAATCTCGATGGTCAGCGACATCAGCGCGGTGTTGTCTTCCTTGTTCGAGCGGGTGTTGACCGCCAGCACGTTGATCTTCTCGTTGAGCAACACCTGCGAGACATCGCGCAGCAGCCCCGGACGATCGTAGGCGCGGATGATGATGTCGACCGGATAGGTCTGCACCGGCACCGGGCCCCAGCTGACCTGGATGATGCGCTCGGGCTCGCGGCCGGCCAGCTGCAGCACCGAGGCGCAGTCCTGGCGGTGAATGGTCACGCCGCGCCCCTGGGTGATGTAACCGACGATGGCATCGCCCGGCAGCGGTTGGCAGCAACCGGCCATCTGCGTGAGCAGGTTGCCGACGCCCTGGATCTGGATATCACCGCGCTTACCAGGCTTGTAGCCGGTTGCCTTGCGCGGCACCAGTTCGATCTCCTCGCGGCGATCGGGCTCGAGCAGTTGCTGGGCGGCGTTGACCAGGTGCGCCAGGCGCAAATCGCCCGCGCCGAGGGCGGCGAACAGATCTTCGGCGGTCTTGAGGTTGGCCTTTTCGGCCAGGCGCTCGAAGTCCACCTGCGGCAGCCCCAGGCGGCTCAGCTCGCGTTCGAGCAGGGTCTTGCCGGCAGCGACGTTCTGGTCGCGCGCCTGCAGCTTGAACCAGTGGACGATCTTGGCCCGCGCCCGCGACGTGGTGACATAGCCCAGGTTCGAGTTCAGCCAGTCCCGGCTGGGGTTGCCGTGCTTGCTGGTGATGATCTCGACCTGCTCGCCGGTCTGCAGGCTGTAGTTGAGCGGCACGATGCGCCCGTTGACCTTGGCCCCGCGGCAGTTATGGCCGATCTCGGTGTGCACACGGTAGGCGAAGTCCAGCGGCGTGGCGCCCTTGGGCAGGTCGATGGCATGGCCGTCCGGGGTAAACACGTAGACCCGGTCGGGCTCGATGTCGACCCGCAGCTGATCGGCCAGCCCGCCGATATCGCCAAGCTCCTCGTGCCATTCCAGCACTTGGCGCAACCAGGAGATCTTCTCTTCGTAGTGGTTGGAGCTGGGCTTGACGTCGGTGCCCTTGTAGCGCCAGTGGGCGCAGACGCCGAGCTCGGCCTCCTCGTGCATGGCGTGGGTGCGGATCTGCACCTCCAGCACCTTGCCCTCGGGCCCGATCACCGCCGTGTGCAAGGAACGGTAGCCGTTCTCCTTGGGGTTGGCGATGTAGTCGTCGAACTCCTTGGGAATGTGCCGCCACAGGGTATGCACGATCCCCAGCGCGGTGTAGCAATCGCGTATCTCCGGGACCAGCACGCGCACGGCGCGCACGTCGTAGATCTGGCTGAACTCCAGACCCTTGCGCTGCATCTTGCGCCAGATCGAGTAGATATGTTTCGCCCGACCGCTGATATCGGCATTGACGCCGGTGGCCAGCAGTTCGTTCTGCAGCTGGTTCATCACGTCGCTGATGAACCGCTCGCGGTCCAGGCGCCGCTCGTGCAGGAGTTTGGCGATCTGCTTGTACTGGTCGGGCTCCAGGTAGCGGAAGGACAGGTCCTCCAGCTCCCACTTGATATGCCCGATGCCCAGGCGGTGCGCCAGCGGTGCATAGATATCGAACACTTCGCGGGCCACGCGCAGGCGCTTCTCGTCGTCGGCAGCCTTGACCGCGCGGATGGCGCAGGTGCGTTCGGCCAGCTTGATCAGTGCGACGCGCACGTCGTCGACCATGGCCACGAGCATCTTGCGCAGGTTCTCGACCTGCGCCTGGGAACCCAGCACCAGCGACTGCCGCGGACTGAGGCTGGCGCTGATGGCAGCCATGCGCAGCACGCCGTCGATCAGCTTGGACACCACTGGGCCAAAGCGCTGGCCAACCTCGGCCAGGGTCACCTTACCCTCGCGCACGGCGCGGTAGATCACCGCGGCTACCAGCGAATCCTGATCGAGCTTGAGGTCGGCGAGGATTTCGGCGATCTCAAGGCCGGCCTGGAAACTCGAGGTGCCATCGGCCCAGGAGTGCTTGGCGGGGTTGCCCTTCTTCTCGACTTCCTGGGCAAATTCGCAGGCTGCCTTGAGCGCCTCGCGATCCAGCGCCAGGTCGACGCTTACCACATGATCCAACCATGCTTCGAGATTGATACTGCCGTCGGTGTTGACCGGCTGGTGTACTCTCACCTGTACCATCTTGTCTTTACCTTTCCATACAGCGCACCCCACGGGTGCGCTGGCTATCACCTGTGCCGCCCCGGATCCCTGGAGGCCGCACCACACGGACCAGCAACGCTAGTCCGCTTCGAATAACGCCATGGCCTCGACATGCGCCGTCTGAGGAAACATGTCGAGAATCCCGGCCCTTTTTAACCGGTAACCCTGTTCGACCAACACCTGCGCGTCTCGCGCCAGGGTGGCCGGATTGCACGATACGTAAACCAGGCGTTTCGCCCCGAGCTGTGCGATGTTTCGCACTACCTCGTAGGCACCATCACGCGGTGGGTCCAAGATTACCCCAGAAAAGCCCTCGGCGGCCCATTCGGCCCCTGCCAAAGGCTGCGATAAATCGGCCTGAAAAAACCGCGCGTTATGCACATCATTGTCGCGGGCATTGGCCGCCGCACGCTCGACCATCGCCTGCACACCCTCTACCGCCACCACTTCACGTGCCTGCCGGGCCAGGGGCAAGGCAAAGTTGCCCAAGCCACAGAACAGGTCCAGGACCCGTTCGTCCGCTTGCGGCGCCAGCCAGGCCAGGGCCTGCTGGATCATGGCCGTGTTCACCTGCGCATTGACCTGCACGAAGTCGCCGGGGCGCCAGGCCAGTTGCAGCTTCCAGGGGTCCAGGGCAAAGCCCAGGGCCTGGTCGGCCTGGACGGGCTGAGGCCCACCCTCTCCTTGTAACCATAGCTGGGCACCGGCTTGCTGGCAAAAAGCCTGCAGTCGGACCAGGTCCTCGTCGGCCAACGGCGCGGTGTGCCGAACCAGCACGGCTTCGGCGCTACCGCTGAACAGCTCGACATGCCCGATCGCCTGCGGCTTGCCCAGGCTGCGCAGGAGCGTCGGCAGGTGGCGCATGATGGTTTGCAAGGGCTGTACCAGCACCGGGCATTCCTCGATGGCGACAATGTCCTGGCTGGCCTCGGCGCGCAAACCCACATCCAGCCGGCGCGCCTTCGGGTCCCAGCGCACGGCGATCCGCGCCCGCCGTCGGTAGCCGAATTCCGGACCCGCCAGAGGCTCGGCCCATTGCTCGGGTACCACGCCGGCGACCCGCTGCAGTTGTTCAGCGAGCAGACGCTGCTTGAGCGCCAGTTGCTCGTCATGCGGCAGGTGCTGCAGGTTGCAGCCGCCGCAGCGGTCGAAGTGCTTGCACGGTGCCTGGCGACGGCTTGGCACCGCCTGCAGGACCCGCTCCAGGCGAGCTTCGACCACCTTGCCACGGGCATTGAGCACACGCGCTTCGACGGCCTCGCCAGCCAGCGCGCCGCTGACGAACCAGGTGCGCCCGTCATGGAAGGCGATGCCGCGGCCATCACCGGACAGCCGTTCGATATCCAGGCGCTGCTTCTTGCCCACGGGAACCTGGGGCGCACGGTCGCCGCCGGCCGGCTGGAAGCGCAGGCCGCCGTTGCGTTTCTGTCTGGACATCAGGGCGCGGCGTCGAACAGGCCGGTGGACAGGTAGCGGTCGCCGCGGTCGCAGATGATCGCGACCATCACAGCGTTCTCCACTTCCTGCGACAGGCGCAACATGGCCGCCACCGCACCACCGGACGACACGCCGCAGAAAATGCCCTCTTCACGGGCAAGGCGGCGAGTGACCACTTCGGCTTCTTCCTGGGACATGTCGACCACGCGATCGACCCGCTCGGCCTCGAAGATCTTCGGCAGGTACTCTTCGGGCCAGCGGCGGATGCCAGGGATGGCCGAGCCTTCCATGGGCTGCAGGCCGACGATCTGGATCGCCGGATTCTGCTCCTTGAGGTAGCGCGAGCAGCCCATGATGGTGCCGGTGGTGCCCATGGAGCTGATGAAATGGGTGATGCCGCCTTCGGTCTGGCGCCAGATCTCAGGACCGGTGCTGACGTAGTGAGCCTCTGGGTTGTCGCCGTTGCCGAACTGGTCCAGGACCAGGCCACGGCCTTCGGCCTGCAGCTTCTCGGCCAAATCGCGGGCGCCTTCCATGCCCTCTTCCTTGGTGACCAGAATCAGCTCGGCGCCGTAGGCGGTCATGGCGGCCTTGCGCTCGGCGGTGGAGTTGTCGGGCATGATCAGGATCATCTTGTAGCCCTTGATCGCCGCGGCCATCGCCAGGGCGATACCGGTATTGCCCGAGGTGGCTTCGATCAGCGTGTCGCCGGGGGTGATCTGGCCACGCAGTTCGGCGCGCGTGATCATCGACAAGGCCGGACGATCCTTGACCGAGCCGGCTGGATTGTTGCCTTCGAGCTTGAGCAGGAGCGTGTTGCTGGTCTGGCCGGCGAGACGCTGCAGGCGAACCAGAGGCGTGTTGCCGACGCAATCGGCGATGGTGGGGTACTGCAGGGTCATGGCGTATTTCGCAATCCGGACGGCAGGGGTGACTATCATACCGGCAAACTTTCCGGCGCCATATCACGCAATGTAGGGGGGCTATAGCTGCAAGTTATAAGCTGCGGTTGCAAGGGGCTGCGGTTGTGGGGGATGTGGCATGGGTTCACCCCGGGACTCAGAGGGCTGCGAGCTGGTTGCAGCCTGGAGCTTGAGGGTTTGCAGCCCGCTCGGCCTTGAGGCGCATGCACAGGCGTAGGCCGCGTTCGCCGTTTTCGGCCCACAGGGTGCCGCCCTGGCGGCGGATGGCGCCGCGGGCGATGCTCAGGCCCAGGCCGAAACCGCCATCACCTGGACGCGAGCCGTCAAGACGCGAGAACGGGGCGAAGATGCGTTCAAGCTCGGTCGCGTCGACGCCGCCGCCCTGATCTTCAAGCCAGAGCTGCCAGTAGCCGCCTTCACGCTGGCCGCCCAGGCGAATCACGCCCTCCTGCGGCGAGTGACGAATGGCGTTGCGCAGCATGTTCTCAAGGGCCTGGGCCAGGTGGTTGAGGTTGCCCTGCACCCAGCACGAGGCAGGCAGTTCGCAGCGCAGCCGCTCGGATGACCAGCCGCTTTCGTAACACGCATCTTCGGCAAGCATCTCCCACAGCGCCTGGAGCTGGATGGCCTCCAGGTTCATCGGTGCGCGCTCGGCGTCCTGCCAGGCCAGCTGCAGGGCATCTTCGACCAGGCGTTGCATGCAATCCACTTCACGGCCCAGGCGCTCGCGCAGCTGGGCGTCATCGCTGTCGCTGTCACACGCCACCCGCAAGCGGCCCAGAGGTGTTCGCATCTCGTGCGAAAGGTCGCGCAGCAACTGCTGCTGCAGGGCCACGGTGCCTTGCAGGCGCTCGGCCATCTGGTCGAAGGCGCGCGCCAGCTCGCCCAACTCATCCCGCCGGGCGATGGTCGCGGGGTCCAGCCGCGCCGACAATTGATCGGCGCGCCAGGCATTGGCCTGCTCGCGCAGTGTGTTCAGGGGCACGATCAGCATGCGGTACAACCCCACGCACACCAGCAGGGTGAAAAGCCCAGGGATAATACCGTTGGTCACGATGCGCCAGAACAGCCGGTATTGCCCAGGGTTGAGGCGCTCTGGCAATTCGATGACCAGCATGCCTTGCTCGGGGGCGCCGGGAAACGGCAGGCGCAGCCAAGGCTGGTCGAGCAGACGCCGGCTCATGGGCCAGTCGACGCCACGCAGGCGAGTCAGGCGCTGCAAGGTCGGGGTATCGAGCGGGGCGCTGCCCAAGGAGTGCAGGTTGGCGTCGATGACGCCGACCCAGCCACGCTCACGCTGTTGCATGCCCTCCAGCCAACGGTCGACCCCGGCCGTGCCGCCGGTGCGCCACGCTTGCTCGGCTTCGTAGGCATAGCCGCGCAGCAGGCTTCTGGCCGACTCGGAGAGAAAAGCGTTCTGGGTTTCCATGTGCCGGCCCCAGGTGTAGCTCAGGCCGATCATCAGCAGGCAGAAGCCCACCAGCAGGATGCAGAGCTTCCAGAACAGCGAATGACGATCCAGCACGCTCACTCCGATTCGCTGGCGCTGAGCACGTAGCCCTTGCCCCAGACGGTGCGGATCTGCTGCTCCAAGTAGCCGATGGCCTTGAGCTTGCGGCGGATCTGGCTGACGTGCATGTCCAGGCTGCGGTCATGACGGGCATAGCCGCGCTGCAGCACCTGCTGGTAGAGGAAGGGTTTGCTCAGCACTTCATCCTGATTGCGC
Source organism: Pseudomonadota bacterium (assembly GCA_023388335.1). Lineage (GTDB taxonomy): Bacteria > Pseudomonadota > Gammaproteobacteria > Pseudomonadales > Pseudomonadaceae > Aquipseudomonas. The sequence goes on from JAEWGL010000221.1 coordinate 55,140, forward strand.
CGCAGAATTTCGAGCAGGCGGTACTCGCTGGGCGTCAGCCCCGCCCACTGTTCGCCCAGGCAGACATCGGCGACCTGCTCGTCGAACCGCAACTGCCCCGGCAATGGCTCGCTGGGCGCCAGGCGACGCCGCTCCAGCGCAACCCGACGCAGGATCGCTTCGATGCGCACCTGCAGCTCGGCCATGCTGAAGGGCTTGGGCAGGTAGTCATCGGCTCCGCGCTGAAAGCCCGTGATACGGTCCGCCTCGGCACCCAGGGCCGACATCAGGATGACCGGCGTGGCACTGAGCTTGCGCAGCTGGGCCAAGGCATCCAGGCCGTTGAGCCCGGGCAGCAGAATGTCCAGCAGGACCACATCGTACGGATGCTGCCCAGCCAGTTCCAGGCCATCCGCGCCGTTACGGCACCACGTCACCTGGAATCCGCCACGCTGCAGTTCCTCGTGCAGGTAGGCGCCCAGGACCGGATCGTCCTCGATGGCGAGGATGCGGGAGGCGTGAATGGCTTCGGGATTCATTGGCGTCTGCTAGCGATTCTCAATCGCGCAATTATTGAGCAATCTCTGAGCGTAGGCAACTGATCATCGACCAACATTCCATTTTTAGTGCTCCGCCGGCGCTGACGCCTCTATGAGGCCCCGTCAGGCCTAGCGCAGAGGGCTTTTCCACACAAAAAAAGAGACAAATAGGTGCATTGGCGCCGCAGCCGGAGTAATTTCCCGGTGGGGTCCGCGCCAGGCGCCGACTGCAGGGGGCCGCGTGCCTGGAACATGACTGGAGACGGATGTGCTCGATCGATTGGGAATCAGAAGCCGGGTGCTGCTGCTGGCATTGCTGCCCGCCGGCCTGATGGCCTTGGTGCTGGGCAGCTATTTCACCTGGCTGCAGCAAAACGAGCTGCAGACCCAGCTGCTGCAACGCGGCAAATTGATTGCCGAGCAATTGGCACCGCTGGCCGCCCCCGCCCTCGCCCGGCATACCCGGGTGCAACTCGCGCGCATCGCCACCCAAGCCCTGGAGCAGACCGACGTACGTTCGGTGGCCTTCCTGGGCCCGGACCGCAGCACCCTGGCTCACGCCGGCCCCAGCATGCTCAACCGCCCACCTAGCGGCGGCAACGGCATGCAACTGTTGCAGCGCACCGGCAACGACGCCACCCGTTACCTGATGCCGGTGTTCGGCCATCACCGCGACCTGGCCGATGACATTGTCCCGGCCGAAGCCGAGCGGCTGCTGGGCTGGGTCGAGGTCGAGCTGTCCCACGACGGCACGCTGCTGCGTGGCTACCGCAACCTGTTCACCAGCCTGCTGCTGATCTTCGCCTGCCTGTCGCTTACCGCCCTGCTGGCGCTGCGCATGAGCCGCGCGATCAACGGCCCGATCAGCCAGATCAAGCACGCGGTCAACCAGCTCAAGGACGGCAACCTCGAGGAGCGCCTGCCGACCATGGGCAGCTATGAGCTCGATGAGCTGGCCGCAGGCATCAACCGCATGGCCGAAACCCTGCATAACGCCCACGAAGAGCTGCAGCACAGCATCGACCAGGCCACCGAGGACGTGCGCCAAAACCTGGAAACCATCGAGATCCAGAACATCGAACTGGACATGGCGCGCAAGGAAGCCCTGGAGGCCAGCCGGATCAAGTCCGAATTCCTGGCTAACATGAGCCATGAGATCCGTACCCCGCTCAACGGCATCCTGGGCTTTACCCACCTGCTGCAGAAAAGCGAGATGACCCCGCGCCAGCTCGACTACCTGGGCACCATCGAGAAGTCTGCCGACAACCTGCTGAGGATCATCAACGAGATCCTCGACTTCTCCAAGATCGAGGCCGGCAAGCTGGTGCTCGACAGCATTCCGTTCAACCTGCGCGACCTGATCCAGGACACCCTGACCATCCTCGCCCCCGCCGCCCACGCCAAGCAGCTGGAGCTGGTCAGCCTGGTCTACCGCGACACCCCACTGGCGCTGATCGGCGACCCGCTGCGGCTCAAGCAGATCCTCACCAACCTGGTGAGCAATGCCATCAAGTTCACCCGCGAAGGCACCATCGTCGCCCGTGCGATGCTCGAGGACGAGCACGAAGACAGCGTGCAACTGCGCATCAGCGTGCAGGACACCGGTATCGGGCTCTCGCCCCAGGACGTGCGCACGCTGTTCCAGGCCTTCAGCCAGGCCGACAATTCGTTGTCGCGCCAGCCTGGCGGCACCGGCCTGGGGCTGGTGATCTCCAAGCGCCTGATCGAGCAGATGGGTGGCGAGATCGGTGTCGACAGCACCCCAGGGGAAGGCTCGCAGTTCTGGATCAGCCTCAACCTGCCCAAGGCCCATGATGACGCCGAGGAACGGCCGCTGCAGGCCCTGGTGGGACGCCGCGTGGCGATCGTCGATGGCCACGCGCTGGCGCGTCAGGCCTTGGAGCACCAGTTGCAAGACTGCGGCCTGAGCGTCAGCCAGTTCGCCTCCTTCGACCCGTTGCTGCCTGCCGTGGAGGCCGCCAGCCAGGCCGGGCATCCGTTCGAGTTCGCGGTACTGGGTGCCAACCTGGGCAACCTGTCGCCCGAGCAACTGGGCCAGTTCAACAAGCACCTCGAACGCCACGGCTGCCAGGCGGTGGTGTTGTGTCCGACCACCGAACAGGCGCAGTACCACCCCTACCTTGCCAATGGCCATGGCCAACTGCTGTCCAAGCCGAGCTGCACACGCAAGCTGCGACGCCTGTTGTTGGAGCTGGTGCACCCGCGAAGGCCCAGTCTCGAACAGCGCAGCCGGAGCAACCAGCCGGCGCCAAGGATCCTCTGTGTCGACGACAATCCGGCAAACCTGCTGCTGGTGCAGACCCTGCTCGAAGGGCTGGGCGCCGAGGTACAGGCGGTCGACAGCGGCTATGCCGCCGTTCAGGCAATAAAGGACGAACCTTTCGACCTGGTGCTGATGGACGTGCAGATGCCGGGCATGGACGGGCGGGCCTGCACCGAACAGATCCGCCAGTGGGAGATCAGCCAGAGCGCCAATGCCTTGCCCATCGTCGCGCTGACCGCCCATGCCATGGCCAACGAGAAACGCGCCCTGCTGCACAGCGGCATGGACGACTACCTGACCAAGCCGATCAGCGAGCGTCAGCTGGCCCAGGTGGTGATGAAATGGACCGGACTGAGCCTGCGCACGCCGCACCAGGATCGCCCCGCCGAGCGCCTGCCCGAGAGCAGCGAATTGAAGATACTGGATCCTGAGGAAGGCCTGCGCCTGGCGGCCGGCAAGCCGGACTTGGCGGCTGATATGCTGGCCATGCTCCTGGCCTCGCTGGAGGCTGACCGTGATGCTATCCGCGCGGCTCGCGAGACGGCTGACCGCACGGCCCTGATCGAACGCGTCCATCGCCTCAACGGCGCCTCGCGCTACTGCGGTGTGCCCCAGCTGCGGGCGGCCTGCCAGCGCAGCGAAACCCTGCTCAAGCAGGACCACCCGCAGGCCATGCAGGCATTGGACGAGCTCGAGCGCGCGATGGCGCGGCTCGCGACCGAGGCGCGGCTGAGCGCTTGAGCCCGCGCCGCTCACACACCTGAAAGGACCTCACCATGCGCGCTCTGTTCTTCAGCAGCCAGCGGTACGACGAGCAAAGCTTCATCGCCGCGCCTGCGGTGCCCGGCCTGGAACTGCACTTCCAGGCCGCCCGGCTGACCCTGGACACCGCCCCCTTGGCCGCCGGCCACGAGGTGGTCTGCGCCTTCATCAATGACGCGTTGGACGCCCCGGTGCTGGCACGCCTGGCCGAAGGCGGCACGCGCCTGATCGCCCTGCGCTCGGCCGGCTACAATCATGTCGACCTGGCGGCTGCCGAACGCCTGGGCTTGGCGGTAGCGCGGGTGCCGGCCTATTCGCCGCACGCGGTGGCCGAGCATGCCGTGGCGCTGACCCTGGCGCTCAACCGCCGCCTGCACCGCGCCTACAATCGCACCCGCGAAGGCGATTTCACCCTGCACGGGCTCACCGGCTTCGACCTCCATGGCAAGACCGTCGGGGTGGTTGGCACCGGGCAGATCGGTACCGCATTCGCCCGCATCATGGCGGGCTTTGGCTGCCAATTGCTGGCCTACGACCCCTGCCCCAACCCCGAACTGCTGGCGCTCGGCGCACGCTACCTGGCGCTGCCCGAGCTGCTGCGCCAGTCACGCATCATCAGCCTGCATTGCCCGCTGACCGAGTCCACCCGCCACCTGATCAACCGCCAAAGCCTGGCCCAGCTGCAGCCCGGCGCCATGCTGATCAATACCGGGCGCGGGGCGCTGGTCGACACCCCGGCGTTGATCGACGCGCTCAAGTGCGGCCAGCTCGGCTACCTGGGACTGGATGTCTATGAAGAAGAAGCGCAGCTGTTCTTCGAAGACCGCTCCGATCTGCCACTGCAGGACGATGTGCTGGCCCGCCTGCTGACGTTCCCCAACGTCATCGTCACCGCCCACCAGGCCTTCCTCACCCATGAGGCGCTGGCCGCCATCGCCGCGACCACGCTGGACAATATAAGCCGCTGGGCGGCAGGCAAACCGCAGAATCTGGTAGAGGGTTGATGCTAGGATACGCGGCAGATTTGGAGGACCCATGGTCGAACACGATTTCCGCTACACCCTATTCAACCCGCAACACACCCTGATCGAATGCCGCGCCCTGGCAGCCGGGCGTTACCAGGTCACCGGCAACGGTGGGTCGATCCAGAAGGGCGACGTCCTGCTGGTCACCCTCAAGGGCAGCAAGGACCTCTCCATGCGCCTGACCGTGGAAAGCGTGCGTCACCTGATCAACCCGCGCGGCCAGTGGGTCGCCGTGGCCAGCGGGCCGGTCTTCGGCGAGCTGGAGATCCTCACCTGGCAGGTCAAGTGCGATGCCTGCGAGGCCGTGCTGGACTTCGAGTTCGCCGTGGATGGCAAGCTGGGCAACAAGGCCCGCCAGCCGGCCGCGCGTGCGCGCATTGCCGAACTGGGCTGGGTCAGCCGCGGTGAGCAGCACCTGTGCCCGCGTTGCCAGGAGGCTGTCCAGTGAAGCTGCTGCTGGGCACCCTGGCCGTCGGCAGCCTGGCCGGCTGCGCCGCCGAACCCATGCATCTGCAGCAGGAACGCAGCTATGTGCTGGAGTGGATTGGCGAACGGCCGCTGATCGACTACAGCAACCTCACCCTGACCTTGGGCGCCGATGGCCGTGCCTACGGCAATGCCGGCTGCAACCATTGGTTCGCGCCGTACACCCTGGATGGCGAGGCGCTGAGCTTCGGCAAGGTCGGCAAAACCCGCAAGCTCTGCGCCCCGGCGCTGATCGAACAGGAGCAACGCTTCCTCCAGGCCCTGGAAACGGTGCAGCGCTGGGATGTCTCGTCGATCGAGCAGGTGCGTTTCTGGCCGACCGAAGGCAAACCGCTGCTGTTCTGGCCTGAGGAAGGCTGAGGCAACGCAGTCTCTATGGAAGCGGGCTGGCTAGCGACAGCGTCGACTGAACAACAGCGTTGAACTTGCTGGCGCTATCGCGGGCAAGCCCGCTCCTACAAAGGGATCAGGCGCCTTTAAGGGCTTTGATTTTCTCCTGCAGCCCTTCCAGTGTCTGCTCGCCCATCAGTTGCTCGCGCACCTTGCCCTTGTCGTCGATGATGTAGGTCACCGGCAGGGCTTCGCTGCGTGGCAGGTCATAGCGTTCGGCGGGATCCTGGGCAAGGACGGTGAAGCCGATGCCGAGGGCCTCACTGGCCTGCTTGAGGTCCTGACCCTGCAAGCCGTCGAAGTTCACGCCGACCACCTTGACGCCTTGGGCCTGCCATTGCTTGGCTGCTGCGTTCAGTTCGGGGATTTCCGTACGGCACGGGCCGCACCATTCGGCCCAGTAGTTGAGCACCAGCCAGTGCCCCTCGATCTGTTCAGCCTTCACCGTGTTGCCGTGCTGGTCTACGCCGTAGTCCGCACCGCAACCACCGAGCAACAGGCTCGCGGTGATGGCCAGTGCTGCCGCCAAACGCCTTGCCATGGGTCAATCCTTCTCGAAGTTTCAAGCAAAATACGCAGTCGCTGCGGTTAGAATAGCCGCCACACCCAGCTGGATGCGACCCGTCATGACTGATCTGACCCTCTATCATAACCCGCGCTGCTCGAAATCCCGCGGCGCCCTGGAACTGCTCGAAGGTCGTGGCTTGGCCCCGACCGTGGTGCGCTACCTGGAAACGCCGCCCGACGCCGCCACCCTCAAGGCCCTGCTCGCCAAGCTGGACATCACGCCTCGCCAGCTGCTGCGCACCGGTGAGGACGAATACAAGGCCCTCGACCTGGCCAACCTGGCCCTGAGCGACGAGCAACTGATCGACGCCATGACCCAGCACCCAAAACTGATCGAACGGCCGATCTTGGTCGCAGGCGACAAGGCGGTGATCGGCCGTCCGCCGGAGAAAGTGCTGGAGATCCTTTCGTGAGCGCGCCTTACATCCTGGTGCTCTATTACAGCCGCCATGGCTCGACCAGCGAGATGGCCCGGCAGATCGCCCGTGGCGTCGAGATGGCTGGCCTGGAGGCGCGTTTGCGTACCGTACCGGCGATCTCCACCGAATGCGAAGCCGTGGCCCCGGACATCCCGGTCACCGGCGCGCTCTACGCCACCCTCGATGACCTGCGCCACTGCGTCGGCCTGGCACTGGGCAGTCCGACCCGCTTTGGCAACATGGCCGCGCCGCTGAAGTACTTCGTCGACAGCACCAGCAGCCTGTGGCTCGGCGGCGAACTGGTGGGCAAACCGGCGGCGGCCTTTACCTCCACCGCCAGCCTGCATGGCGGCCAGGAGTCGACCTTGCTGTCCATGCTGCTGCCGTTGATGCACCACGGCATGCTGGTCATGGGCTTGCCCTACAGTGAGACGGCGCTGCTGGAAACCCGCGGTGGCGGCACGCCCTATGGCGCCAGCCATCATGCCGGTGCCGATGGCAAGCGTGGCCTGGACGCCGACGAGATCGCCCTGTGCCGCGCCCTGGGGCAGCGCCTGGCGACCACCGCCAAGGCCCTGGAAGGCAGCCGTGGCTAGAACGCCCAAAGTGCTGCCGCCACTGGACTGGCTGGCGCCGCGCCTGCGCCTGACGCGGGCGTTGAGCCTGGCCAGCTACGTGGGCCTGATCACCTTGCTGGCGGTCAACAACCTGTGGTTCGCCCAACTGCATGGCGCCCGGGTCGAAGTCATCCTGGCCATCGAGCTGATCCCCCTGCTCCTGTTGCTACCCGGCCTGCTGCTGGGCAGCGCTCGGGCACATGCCTGGACATGCTTCGTGGTGAACCTGTATTTCATCAAGGGCGTGCTGGCCGCGTTCGACCCGGCGCGGGCGCTGTTTGGCTGGGTGGAAGTGCTGGTCAGCCTGGTGCTGTTCGTCAGCGCGTTGCTGTTTGTGCGCTGGCGGTTTCAGTGGGAGCGGCGGATGGCGGGGGAAGGTAACTGAGCCCTCTGGGGCTGTTGCCCAGCCCCAGAACCAATCAGTGATTGACCGTATGCGCCAACATCACCGACAACTGGCACAGCGGCCGGCCGCTTTCTGCGTGCCATTGGTTGAACACCTGCTGCACGAGGGCGCGGTCGCGTTGGCTGGTGGGCGCCTTGTCGACGATGCCTTGGGCAACCAGGGCCGCGGTCATGTCATCGGTGGGGATGAAGGTGTCCTTGCCGACCATGCGCAAAAAGCGCGGCGCTGACAGGCCGCCCAGCTGGTTGCCCTGCTGGGTCAGGTACCGCCACAGCCCGACGATGTCCGTCACCGGCCAGTCGGCAATCATGGCGCCGAAGCTGCCCTGGTCCTGCTGCACGTCGAGGATCATCTGCGCATTGCGCGGCACGCTCTTGAGCTTGCCCAGGTGGCGGATCAGACGCCTGTCCTGCATCAGTCGCTCCAGGTGCTCGGCGCCCATCAGCACCACCTTTTCCGGGTCGAAGCCGAAGAACACTTGCTCGAAGGCCGGCCACTTGGCATCTACCAGGCTGTGCTTGAGCCCGGCGCGGAATACGCGCAGTGCCAGGGTCGAGAGGTAGCGGTCCTCGCCGATGGCACGCAACTGCGCCGGGGTCTTGGGCTGGGGCAGGAAGGCCTCGAGGGCCGCGGCCGAGCCGAAGCGGTTCAGGCAGAACTCATGCAGCCACTGATAATCACGCATGGGTCAGAGGTTCAGCACGTCGAGAAAACGCGGGGTAGCGCTTTCGTCGATCTTCAGGCTGCCGAAGTCGAACAGGTTGCGGTCGGCCAGCTGCGACGGCACGACATTCTGCAAGCCGCGGAAGATGTTCTCGGTACGCCCCGGGTGCTTGCGCTCCCACTCCACCAGCATCTCCTTGACCACCTGGCGTTGCAGGTTTTCCTGAGAGCCACAGAGGTTGCACGGGATGATCGGAAACTCGCGCATGTCCGAATAGGCCTGGATATCCTTTTCGCTGCAGTAGGCCAGCGGGCGGATCACCACGTTGCGACCGTCGTCGGCGCGCAGCTTCGGCGGCATGGCCTTGAGGGTGCCGTTGAAGAACATGTTGAGGAAGAAGGTCTCGACGATGTCGTCACGGTGATGACCCAAGGCCATCTTGGTCGCGCCAATCTCGTCGGCGAAGGTGTACAGCGTGCCACGACGCAGGCGCGAGCACAGCGAGCAGGTGGTCTTGCCCTCCGGAACCAGCTCTTTGACCACCGAGTAAGTGTCTTTCTCGACGATGTGGTACTCCACGCCCAGGGCCTTGAGGTAGGCCGGCAGCACGTGCTCGGGGAAACCCGGCTGTTTCTGGTCCATGTTCACCGCGACGATCTCGAACGTGATCGGCGCCACTTTCTGCAGGTGCAGCAGAACATCGAGCATGGTGTAGCTGTCCTTGCCGCCGGACAGGCAGACCATGACCTTGTCACCGTCCTCGATCATGTTGAAGTCGGTGATGGCTTCGCCGGCGAGACGCCGCAGGCGTTTTTGCAGTTTGTTCTGGTTGACCGAAAGGGTGCCCATAGCGCTTGAATCCGCGAGGTGTGACAAAAGCCGACTATTTTACGCACAAACGGCGCCTGCGCGTAGCCATTGCGATAAAGACTGCAAGGTAATGAGCCCGTCCCTCGACAGCGCGATTTGCTCTAAAAAGGCGGCGTTCTGCGGCGAAGCACTTCCTATACTGCGACATAAGGCCGCATTGCCGCGCGTCGGTGTCCGGCCTCGATTCGGTTCGCAAGTGCTCCACTGGGGGGCGATGAAACGACGAATAGGAGTGACCGGCATGATCCATCACGTTCTAGGCCTGTTTACCCATCCAGATCAGGAATGGCGCAAGATACGTGGCGAGGAAGAGTCCATCAGCCACATGTACCTGACCCACACGTTGATAATGGCGGCGATCCCGGTAATTTCAGCGTTCATTGGTACCACCCAGATCGGCTGGGTGATCGGCGACCGTCCGCCGGTGATGCTCACCTTTGAAAGTGCGGCATGGATGGCCCTCATGTCGTATGTGGCAATGCTCGGCGGAGTGGCCGTGATGGGCGCGTTCATCCACTGGATGGCCCGTACCTACAGTGCCAATCCGAGCATGGCGCAATGCATCGCCTTTGCCACCTACACCGCCAGTCCTCTGTTCATCGGCGGCGTGGCGGCGCTTTATCCGCATCTCGGGTTGGGCCTGGTGGTGGGCCTGGCGGCCCTGTCCTCGACGATTTTCCTGCTGTACGTGGGCTTGCCGACCTTCATGAACATTCCCACTGACCAAGGCTTCCTGTTCTCAAGCTCCGTGCTGGCAGTGGGCTTGGTGGTACTGGTGGCGATCATGACCGCTACTGTGATCATCTGGGGGCTGGGCCTGGGGCCGATGTATACCAGCTAGTAGGCGGCAAGGCTGTCGAAACCCAAGCCGCCGCAAGGCGGCCTTGGGCTGTACGCTGACCGGTGGCTCGGCACCGCCGCTGCCCGTGCGGCATAATAGGCGCTCAGGAGACCATCCCCGCTATGCCCGAGCTGCTCACATCCCGCGTCGAAACCTGTTACCAGCAAGCCGAAGCCTTTTTCAAACGCCCTTTCGCGCGCCCGCAGGTCAGCTTCAAGCTGCGCGGCCAGAAAGCCGGCGTCGCCCATCTGCACGAGAACCTGCTGCGCTTCAACTTGCAGCTGTACCGCGAGAACAGCGAGGATTTTCTGCGCCAGACTGTTGCCCACGAAGTCGCCCACCTAGTGGCCCATCAGGTGTTTGGAGACCGTATCCAACCTCATGGCGAGGAATGGCAACTGATCATGCGCGGGGTCTACGAACTGCCGCCGCACCGCTGTCACACCTACGAGGTCAAGCGCCGTAGCGCTACCCGTTACATCTACCGCTGCCCTTGCCCGGAAAGTGACTTCCCGTTCAGT
>JAEWGL010000011.1 GCA_023388335.1 Pseudomonadota bacterium
TGCTTGGTGAAGCCCTTGCGGGTTTCTTCGGTCAGTGCCGGCATCGAGATCAGCAGCAACTCACCCAGGTTGGTCGGATTGAAGCCCAGGCCGGAGTTAAGGATCGCCTTCTCTACCGTCGCGAGCATGTTGCGCTCGAATGCGACCACCTGCAGGGTACGGGCGTCCTTCACGGTCACGTTGGCAACCTGGTTGATCGGGGTGTCGGAGCCGTAGTAAGGCACCTGGACACCGGCCAGGATCTGCGGGTTTGCAGCGCCGGTACGAATACGGCTGAATGCCTGCGCCAGGGACTCCAGCGACTTCTGCATGCGTTCCTGAGCGTCTTTCTTGATTTCGTTGATCATGCTTCGCCTTCCTCGATCAGGGTTCCTTCGGCGCCACCGACCACGATGTTCAGCAGGGCGCCAGGCTTGTTCATGTTGAATACCCGCAATGGCATCTTGTGGTCGCGGCACAGGCAGATTGCGGTCAGGTCCATCACGCCGAGCTTGCGATCCAGTACTTCATCGTACGTCAAATGGTCGAACTTCTCGGCATGCGGGTCCTTGAATGGATCGGCAGTGTACACGCCATCGACCTTGGTCGCCTTCAGCACCACGTCAGCATCGATTTCGATGCCGCGCAGGCAGGCTGCCGAGTCGGTGGTGAAGAACGGGTTGCCGGTACCGGCGGAGAAAATTACCACATCGCCGGAGTTAAGGTGACGGATAGCTTTGCGACGATCGTAATGATCGGTGACGCCAACCATGGAAATGGCCGACATGACCAGGGCCGGGATGTTCGAACGCTCCAGGGCGTCACGCATGGCCAGGCCGTTCATCACGGTTGCCAACATCCCCATGTGATCGCCCGTGACACGGTCCATGCCGGCTGCACTGAGCGCCGCACCACGGAACAGGTTGCCACCACCGATCACCAGGCCGACCTGGACACCAATACCGACCAGCTGGCCAACTTCCAGGGCCATGCGGTCCAATACTTTCGGGTCGATTCCGAACTCTTCCGAGCCCATCAGGGCCTCGCCGCTAAGTTTGAGCAAAATGCGTTTATAGCGAGGTTGGCGACCACTCACCTGCTGAGCCATTGCGAGTCTCTCCTGCGGCGTTTTATAGAAAATTCTGCGCGGGCTGTGTGCAGCCAGCTAACTGTAGCGTGGCACTGCTTGAGCGCCAGTGGAGTCAGGCTTGATAAACCTGCCTGCGGTTTGACAAAGAGGCTGCGCGCGTGAGCGGGCAGCCTCTTTGGGGCGACAGACGAGTCCGTCTTACTGCTTGGCAGCAGCCAGCTGAGCGGCAACTTCTTCAGCGAAGTTGTCTACTGGCTTCTCGATGCCTTCGCCAACCTTGAAGTAGGTGAAGGAAACGATTTCAGCGCCAGCTTTCTTGGCCAGTTCACCGACCTTGACTTCTGGGTTCTTGACGAAGGCTTGCTCGACCAGGCTGGCTTCGGCCAGGAACTTGGAAATACGGCCTTTGACCATGTTTTCCACGATGTTCTCAGGCTTGCCTTTGATCTTCTCTTCGTTGAGGGTCAGGAACACGCCTTTCTCGCGCTCGATGGCCTCAGCCGAAACTTCCGACGGCAGCAGGAACTCAGGGTTGCTGGCAGCCACGTGCATGGCGATATCTTTGGCCAGCTCGACGTCGCCGCCCTTGAGGACAACAGCAACACCGATCTTGTTGCCGTGCAGGTAGGTACCGACAACGTCACCCTCAACGCGCACCAGGCGACGGATGTTGACGTTCTCGCCAACCTTGGCGACCAGGGCTTCACGGGCCGCTTCACGGGAAGCGATCAGTGGCGCGGCATCGGTCAGCTTCTCGGCGAAGGCTTGCTCGACGCTTTCGGTGACGAAGGTCTTGAAGTCGTCTTGCAGGGCCAGGAAGTCGGTCTGCGAGTTGACTTCCAGCAGCACGGCCGACTTGTCGTCAGCCTTGATGGCGATGGCGCCTTCAGCGGCAACGTTGCCCGCTTTCTTGGCAGCCTTGATGGCGCCGGAAGCGCGCATGTCGTCAATGGCTTTTTCGATGTCGCCGCCGGCCTTGGTCAGGGCCTTTTTGCAATCCATCATGCCTTCGCCAGTACGCTCGCGCAGTTCTTTGACCAGCGCTGCAGTAATCTCTGCCATTTCAAAATCCTCTTGGAAAGTTTTTCAACCATTCCACCCGCTCGTCACGGGCGTTCAATTCTGGAAATCCACTGTCATCACGCCAGCGGGACTCATGATGCGGCGCCCTTGCTGACAGGAGGATTTCAAGGTGGCAAAAAGGGGGCCGAGCCCCCTTTTTGCGTGCCGAGTAGACGCCAGGCGTCAATTACTCAGCAGCTGGTGCTGCCGCTTCTTCAGCGTAGACTTCGGTACCGCCGGCAACGTTGTTGCGACCGCGGATAACGGCGTCAGCCATCGAAGACATGTACAGCTCGATGGCGCGGATGGCGTCGTCGTTACCTGGGATGACGTAGTCAACGCCTTCCGGGCTGCTGTTGGTATCGACTACGCCGATGACCGGGATGCCCAGCTTGTTGGCTTCGGTGATGGCGATGCGCTCGTGGTCAACGTCGATCACGAACAGGGCATCAGGCAGGCCGCCCATGTCCTTGATACCACCCAGGCTGCGATCCAGTTTTTCCAGATCACGGGAGCGCATCAGCGCTTCCTTCTTGGTCAGCTTGGTGAAAGTGCCGTCTTCGGCCTGGGTTTCCAGGTCGCGCAGGCGCTTGATCGAAGCACGGATGGTCTTGTAGTTGGTCAGCATGCCGCCCAACCAGCGGTGGTCAACGAATGGCGAACCGCAACGAGCAGCTTGCTCGGCGACGATCTTGCCAGCGGAACGCTTGGTGCCGACGAACAGGATCTTGTTCTTGCCCTGGGCCAGGCGCTCGACGAACGACAGAGCGTCGTTGAACATCGGCAGGGTTTTTTCCAGGTTGATGATGTGGATCTTGTTGCGCGCGCCGAAAATGAACTTGCCCATTTTCGGGTTCCAGTAACGGGTCTGGTGGCCGAAGTGCACACCGGCCTTCAGCATATCGCGCATGTTGACTTGGGACATGATAGTTCCTTGATAAGTCGGGTTGGGCCTCCACGTATCCCAATGACCAACCCGCCATTCCAGTGGAACAGGGGCACCCAGGTCATCGTGTCGACACGTGTGTGGGTTTGAGCTTGCGGGACCATCCCCGAAAGCGGCGCATGTTATACCACAGACCTGGAGCAAACGGAACACGGATCACCGTCATCCGTCAGCGGCTTTTGCAGCGCCCCGCCCCCTTGCGCAACAATGCGCCCATCGAACCTGGCGCCGACGCGCCTTTGTCCCCCAGATCGCCACCCTGCTCTGCTAGAATCTGGCCTTTCCTGTTTGTTTGCGCCCTGCGCGGCGCCGTAGAGAGCCTGTAATGACCGTTACCATCAAAACCGCCGAAGACATCGAGAAGATGCGCATCGCCGGCCGCCTGGCCGCCGACGTCCTGGAAATGATCGAAGAGCACGTCAAGCCTGGCGTCACCACCGAGACGCTGGACCGCCTGTGTCATGACTACATCGTCAATGTCCAGCAGGCGATCCCCGCGCCGCTCAACTACAAGGGTTTTCCCAAGTCTATCTGCACCTCGATCAACCACGTGGTCTGCCATGGCATTCCCGGTGACAAGCCGCTCAAGGATGGCGATACCCTGAACATCGACGTCACGGTGATCAAGGATGGCTACCATGGCGACACCAGCCGCATGTTCCATGTCGGCAGCGTCGCGCCGTGGGCCGAACGCCTGTCCAAGGTGACCCAGGAGTGCCTGTACAAGGCCATCGAGCTGGTCAAGCCGGGTTGCCGCCTGGGCGACATCGGTGAAGTGATCCAGAAACACGCCGAGAAGAACGGCTTCTCGGTGGTCCGCGAGTTCTGCGGCCATGGCATCGGCAAGGTGTTCCACGAGGAGCCGCAGATCCTCCACTACGGCCGCGCCGGCACGGGCATGGAGCTCAAGGAAGGCATGACCTTCACCATCGAGCCGATGATCAACCAGGGCAAGGCCGACACCAAGGTGCTGGGCGACGGCTGGACCGCCATCACCAAGGACCGCAAGCTGTCGGCGCAGTGGGAGCACACCCTGGTGGTCACCGCCAACGGCTATGAAATATTCACCCTGCGCAAAGACGACACCATTGCCCGCACATCGGCCTGACCTTTAACAGGAACGCGATCAGATGCCCCAGGTGGATCCCGAGCTGTTCGACCGTGGCCAGTTCCAGGCGGAACTGGCACTCAAGTCGAGTCCCATTGCAGCCTTCAAGAAGGCGATCCGCCAGGCGCGCGAGGTGCTCGACACACGCTTTCGCAACGGTCGCGAGATCCGCCGGCTGATCGAGGACCGTGCCTGGTTCGTCGACAACATCCTGCAGCAGGCCTGGAACCAGTTCGACTGGCGCGACCAGGCCGGCATCGCGCTGGTGGCGGTGGGTGGCTACGGGCGCGGCGAACTGCACCCTTACTCCGACATCGACCTGCTGATCCTGCTCGACAGTGCCGAGCACGAACTGTATCGCGATGCCATCGAGCGTTTTCTTACCCTGCTCTGGGACATCGGCCTGGAAGTTGGCCAGAGCGTGCGCACCGTCGAGGAATGTGCCGAACAGGCACGTGCCGACCTGACGGTGATCACCAACATGATGGAGAGTCGCACCGTCGCCGGCCCCGAGCCCTTGCGCCAGCGCATGCTGGAGGTCATCAGCACCGACCACATGTGGCCCAGCAAGGAGTTCTTCCTGGCCAAGCGCGCCGAGCTCAAGGCCCGCCATCACAAATACAACGACACCGAATACAACCTGGAACCCAACGTCAAGGGTTCCCCGGGCGGCCTGCGCGACATCCAGACCGTGCTCTGGGTCGCCCGCCGCCAGTATGGCACCCTCAACCTGCATGCGTTGGCGGGCGAAGGCTTCTTGCTGGAGAGCGAAAACGAGCTGCTGGCCACGTCCCAGGAGTTTCTCTGGAAGGTGCGCTATGCCCTGCACATGCTCGCCGGGCGCGCCGAGGACCGCCTGCTGTTCGACCATCAGCGCAGCATCGCCGCACTGCTGGGGTTCAGCGACGATAGCCCCAAGCGTGCCATCGAGCAGTTCATGCAGCAGTACTACCGGGTGGTGATGAGCATCAGCCAGTTGTGCGACCTGATCATCCAGCACTTCGAGGAAGTCATCCTCGCCGATGACAATGGCAGCACCCAGCCGTTGAACGCCCGCTTCCGCCTGCATGATGGCTACATCGAGGCGGTCAGCCCCAACGTGTTCAAACGCACCCCGTTCGCCATGCTGGAGATCTTCGTGCTGATGGCTCAGCATCCGGAGATCAAAGGCGTGCGCGCCGACACGGTGCGCCTGCTGCGCGAGCATCGCCACCTGATCGACGACAGCTTTCGCAACGATATCCGCAACACCAGCCTGTTCATCGAGCTGTTCAAGTGCGAGATCGGTATCCACCGCAACCTGCGCCGGATGAACCGCTACGGCATCCTTGGCCGCTACCTGCCGGAATTCGGCCTGATCGTCGGGCAGATGCAGCACGACCTGTTCCACATCTATACGGTCGATGCGCACACCCTCAACCTGATCAAGCACCTGCGCAAGCTGCAGTACACGCCAGTGTCAGAGAAATTCCCGCTGGCCAGCAAACTCATGGGCCGCCTGCCCAAGCCGGAGCTGATCTACCTGGCCGGCCTGTACCACGACATCGGCAAGGGGCGCCAGGGCGATCACTCCGAGCTCGGCGCGGTGGATGCCCAGGCCTTCTGCATACGCCACCAGTTGCCGACCTGGGACAGCCGCCTGATCGTCTGGCTGGTGCAGCATCACCTGGTGATGTCGACCACGGCCCAGCGCAAGGACCTCTCCGACCCGCAGGTGATCAACGACTTCGCCCTGCTGGTGGGCGACGAAACGCGCCTGGACTACCTGTACGTGCTGACCGTGGCCGACATCAACGCGACCAACCCCAGCCTGTGGAACTCCTGGCGCGCCAGCCTGCTGCGCCAGCTCTACAGCGAGGCCAAGCGCGCCCTGCGCCGGGGCCTTGAGAATCCGCTGGACCGCGAGGAGCAGATCCGCCAGACCCAGGTCGCGGCACTCGACACCCTGGTGCGCGAAGGCACCGACCCGGACGATGTCGAGCAGCTCTGGTCGCAGCTGGGGGATGACTATTTCCTGCGCCATACCGCCGCCGACGTGGCCTGGCACACGGACGCCATCCTCCAGCAGCCCGCCGACGGCGGTCCGCTGGTGCTGATCAAGGAAACCACCCAGCGCGAGTTCGAGGGCGGCACGCAGATTTTCATCTATGCCCCGGACCAGCACGATTTCTTCGCGGTGACGGTGGCCGCCATGTCCCAGCTCAACCTGAACATCCATGACGCCCGCATCATCACCTCGAGCAGCCAGTTCACCCTCGACACCTACATCGTCCTGGACAACGACGGCGGCTCGATCGGCGACGACCCTGCGCGGGTCAAGCAGATTCGCGATGGCCTGACCGAAGCCCTGCGCACGCCCGAGGACTACCCGGCGATCATCCAGCGCCGGGTACCACGCCAGCTCAAGCACTTCACCTTCGCGCCCCAGGTGACCATCCACAACGATGCCCAGCGCCCGGTGACCATCCTCGAGCTGACTGCCCCCGACCGCCCCGGCCTGCTGGCGCGGATCGGCAGGATCTTCCTCGAGTTCGACCTGTCGCTGCAAAATGCCAAGATCGCCACCCTCGGCGAGCGTGTGGAAGACGTGTTCTTCATTACCGACGCCGACAATCAGCCGCTGTCCGACCCGCAACTGTGTGCCCGCCTGCAGGAGGCCATCGTGCAGCAACTGCAGGCCGGGCAAAGCAGCGATGCCGGCTCCACCCGCGTGACCTTTTAACGTTTGACGAGACCCCGCGCCGATGAATCATGCCTTGACCCAGCTTCAGCCCTACCCGTTCGAGAAACTGCGCGCCCTGCTGGGCAGCGTGACCCCGGCGGCGGACAAACGCGCCATCGCCCTGTCGATCGGTGAGCCAAAGCACGAATCGCCGGCGTTCGTCGCCCAGGCCCTGGCCGACAACCTCAGGCAACTGGCGGTGTACCCGACCACCGCCGGCCTGCCCGCCCTGCGCCAGGCCATCGTTCGCTGGTGCGAGCAGCGCTTTGGCGTGCCTGCCGGCTGGCTGGATGCCGACCGCCATGTGCTGCCGGTCAACGGTACGCGCGAAGCCTTGTTCGCCTTCACCCAGGCGGTGGTCAACCGCGCCGATGACGGCCTGGTGATCAGCCCCAACCCCTTCTACCAGATCTACGAAGGTGCGGCCCTGCTGGCCGGCGCCACCCCGCATTACGTGCCGTGCCTGGACAGCAACGGCTTCAACCCGGACTTCGATGCCGTACCGGCCCAGGTGTGGCAGCGCTGCCAGATCCTCTTCCTCTGCTCGCCCGGCAACCCCACCGGCGCCCTGGTGCCGATGGACACCCTGAAGAAGCTGATTGCCCTGGCCGACGAGCATGATTTCGTGATTGCCGCCGACGAGTGCTACAGCGAGCTGTACTTCGACGAGGAAAACCCGCCACCGGGGCTGCTCAGCGCTTGCGCCGAACTGGGCCGCAGCGATTTCGCCCGCTGCGTGGTGTTCCACAGCCTGTCCAAGCGCTCGAATCTGCCTGGCCTGCGCTCCGGTTTCGTGGCCGGTGATGCCAGCATCATCAAGCCCTTCCTGCTGTACCGCACCTACCACGGCTGCGCCATGCCGGTGCAGACCCAACTGGCCAGCATCGCCGCCTGGCAGGACGAGGATCACGTACGCGCCAACCGTGACCAGTACCGGGCCAAGTACGATGCAGTGCTCGAGATCCTCCAGCCGGTGCTCGACGTGCAGCGCCCGGACGGCAGTTTCTACCTGTGGGCCAAGGTGCCGGGTGACGATGCCGCGTTCTGCCGCGACCTGTTCGAGGCCCAGCACGTGACCGTGGTTCCCGGCTCCTACCTGTCCCGCGACGTCGATGGCGTCAACCCGGGTGCCGGCCGCGTGCGCATGGCGCTGGTGGCCCCGCTGGCCGAGTGCATCGAGGCCGCTGAGCGGATCAGGGCATTTTTGCAGCACCGGTAGGTACGCCGCCGGCGCGGCGCGCTTGACTTGGGTCTTGCGGCGCTCTACCTGCTGCCCTGGCCCAGGTTAGCCTCGCTCATGTCCAGCTCCCCCAGCACTTGGCGTACCACCTCATCCCCCACCAGGTGCTGGCGGTGCAGGCTGTAAAGCTCCAGGCGCTGGGCGCGTAGCGCGCGCAGGCGCAACCGGCGTTCGAGCTGGTCCATCTGTTCGGCGAGGGCCCGGGCCTCGGCGCTGTCGTTGTAACTTTCCAGTTGATCGCGGTACTCGGCCATCAAGCGCCCCTTGAGTTCCATGGCCATGGCCGCCTGGGCAGCATCCTGCGATGCGCCAGCCTCGACCACCTCTTCGGCCTCCAGAGCGTGAATGGCGGCCTCGGCGGTACGTCGCCAGGCGTCCTGGACCTCCTGATGCAAGGCCTCGTCAGGACTCCTAGTCACGCCCCGCAGCAGCAGCGGCAGGCTGATGCACGCCGAAATCAACGACAGCAGGATTACACCGGCCGCGATGAAGATCAGCAGGTCGCGTTCGGGAAACGGCGTATCAGCCGCGATCAGCAAAGGCACCGACATCACACCCGCCAGGGTCACCGCACCGCGGACTCCGCCAAGGGTCAGCAGCCAGCACGAGCGCGCGGTAGGCACCAGCACCAACTCCGACTTGCCACGCCAGCGGCGAATCATCCCGATCGCCCGCCAGATGCTCTGCACCCAGACAAAGCGCAGCAGTACCAGCACGCCGAAGATCGCCAACACGTCCAGGCAGCGCCAGGCCAGCGTCGGCCACAGCGACGTCTCATGACTGGCCACTGCCTTGATGATGTCTGGCAACTGCAGGCCCAGCAGCAGGAAGATCAGCCCATTGAAGGCGAACTCGAGCAACGACCACACGCTGCGATTGAGCAGCCGGGTGCTGGTCTGGCGCGGCAGCAGGTCGAGCCAGCTCTGCATCATGCCGGCGGCCACCGCCGAGAGAATCCCGGAAGCACCCAGCCGCTCGGCCAGTACATAGGCCGCGAACGGCAACAACAACATGAACACCACATGGGTCGCCGGATCATCCCAGCCCCGAGCGATCATCCAGGCGCGCAGGCGTCCAACCAACCAGCTCAGCGCCACCCCCACGGCCAGGCCGCCAACGGCTACCAGAACGAAGGTCAGGCTCGCCTCGGTCAACGAGAACACCCCGGTGATCGCCGCCGCCAGGGCGAACTTGAAAGTCACCAGGCCCGACGCGTCATTCATCAGGGCCTCGCCCTGCAGCATGTGCATCAGCGGGGTGGGCAGCCGGTCCTGGGTAATCGCCGACACCGCCACGGCGTCGGTAGGCGACAGCACCGCCGCCAGGGCGAAGGCCACGGGCAGCGGAATGCTCGGCAGGATCCAGTGGATGAAGTAGCCGGCACCGACCACGGTGAACAGCACCAAACCCACGGCCAGGGTCAGTATCGGCCCGCGCAGGCGCCACAGTTCACGCTTGGGCATGCGCCAGCCATCGGCGAACAGCAACGGCGGCAGAAACAGGAACAGGAACAACTCAGGGTCCAGGGCCACGTGCAGGCCAAGCGTCGGCCAGGCCAGCAATGCCCCAGCGCCAATCTGCACCAATGGCAGGGGCAGCGGGATCATCCGCCCGACCAGCTTTGAAACACTTACCAGCATCAGCAGGATGAGGACGGTATAGGCTGACTGCATACGGCAAGGTTCCTGTGTAGTTCAAAGGCTGTTGCGGCGCCCCTCGCGGAGCAAAACATCGCGGCTGAAACAATATGTTAGCGCTTGTTGGAAACCCTCGGCCGCTGCACAAAAGTCGCAGGTCGCGCGGGAATATGTAACCCAATGCTACACGCTAGTACTCAAAGCCCGTCAACCCATGCGCCCAAGCGTGGCGCCTCGCCCATCGATGTCGCATAATCGTCCCACCCAATTCTTCGAGGAGTTTCGGGGACACCCGGCTTGTCCAGGCGGCCCCAGGCATTCAATGGCTAACACTCTCTACGGCATCAAAGCCTGCGACACCATGAAAAAAGCCCGCACTTGGCTTGAAGAACAAGCCATCGATTACAGCTTTCACGACTACAAGACCCAAGGTATCGACCGTGACAGCCTGAACCGCTGGTGCGACGAGCACGGCTGGGAAGTTGTCCTCAACCGCGCCGGCACCACCTTCCGCAAGCTCGACGACGCCAGCAAGGCCGATATCGACCAGGCCAAGGCCGTCGAGCTGATGTTGGCGCAACCCTCGATGATCAAGCGCCCGGTGCTCGACCTGGGTGACCGTACCCTGGTCGGCTTCAAGCCGGACCTGTACGCGGCAGCCCTGCGCTGACACCGCCATCCCCTATTTGCAAAAGAGGTAACTGCATGTCCACTACTCTGTTCAGCCTGGCCTTTGGTGTCGGCACCCAGAACCGCCAGGGCACCTGGCTGGAAGTCTTCTATGCGCAGCCTATGCTCGCGCCCTCTGCTGACGTGGTCGCCGCCGTTGCGCCGATCATCGGTTACGAAGGTGGCAACCAGGCCATTTCTTTCAGCCCTGCCCAGGCTGGCCATCTGGCTGATGCCCTCAAGCACGTCGATGCCGCCCAGGCCGCCCTGCTGACCCGCCTGGCTGAAAGCCACAAGCCGCTGGTCGCCACCGTGTTGGCCGAAGACACCACACTGACATCGACCCCCGAGGCCTACCTCAAGCTGCACCTGCTGTCGCACCGACTGATCAAGCCACATGGCCTGAGCCTGGCCGGCATCTTCCCGCTGCTGCCGAACGTTGCCTGGACCAGCCAGGGCGCCATCGACCTGGGCGAACTGGCCGAGCAACAGCTCGAGGCACGCCTGAAGGGCGCGCCGCTGGAGGTCTTCTCGGTGGACAAGTTCCCGAAGATGACCGACTACGTGGTACCCGCCGGCGTGCGTATCGCCGACAGCGCGCGCGTGCGCCTGGGTGCCTACGTCGGCGAAGGTACCACCATCATGCACGAAGGCTTCGTCAACTTTAACGCCGGCACCGAAGGCCCAGGCATGATCGAAGGCCGCGTCTCGGCAGGCGTATTCGTCGGCAAGGGTTCGGACCTGGGCGGCGGCTGCTCGACCATGGGCACCCTGTCCGGTGGCGGCAACATCGTCATCACCGTCGGCGAAGGCTGCCTGATCGGCGCCAATGCCGGTGTCGGCATCCCGCTGGGCGACCGCAACACCGTCGAGGCCGGCCTCTACATCACCGCAGGCACCAAGGTGCACCTGCTCGACGAGCAAAACCAGCTGGTCAAGGTGGTCAAGGCGCGCGACCTGGCCGGCCAGACCGACCTGCTGTTCCGCCGCAACTCGATCAGCGGCGCGGTGGAGTGCAAGACCCACAAGTCGGCCATCGAACTCAACGAAGCCCTGCACGCCCATAACTAAGAACCACGATGGGTTCGAAGTGATAAGATCGGGTCTGGCCTAATGCCAGGCCCGATTTTCATTTCAGGTCCCGTGATCATGTTCCAGCCCTCCCCATGGCGCGCCGATTTTCCCGCTATCGCCGCCTTGCAACGGCAGCACCAGACCTACCTGGACAATGCCGCCACGACCCAGAAGCCTCAGGCGCTGCTCGACGCCCTGAGCCATTACTATGCGCATGGCGCAGCCAACGTGCACCGTGCCCAGCACTTGCCCGGTGCCCTGGCGACCCAGGCATTCGAGACCAGTCGCGACAAGGTCGCCACCTGGCTGAACGCCGCCGATGCCCAGCAGATCATCTTCACCCACGGCGCCACCTCGGCGCTGAACCTGCTCGCCTATGGCCTGGAGTACCTGTTCGAGGCCGGCGATGAAATCGCTGTCAGCGCCCTTGAACACCACGCCAACCTGTTGCCCTGGCAACAACTGGCACGGCGCCGCAACCTGCGCCTGGTGATATTGCCGTTGGATGGGCAGGGTCGCATCGATCAGGAACAGGCGCTGCAACTGATCGGTCCACGCACGCGGCTGCTGGCCGTCAGTCAGCTGTCCAACGTCCTGGGCACATGGCAACCACTGGCGCCGCTGCTCGCCCATGCTCAGGCCCAAGGCGCGCTGACGGTCGTCGACGGTGCCCAGGGGGTGGTCCATGGGCGCCACGACGTGCAGGCGCTGGACTGCGATTTCTACGTATTCTCCAGCCACAAGCTCTATGGTCCCGAGGGCGTCGGCGTGATCCATGGTCGTCGCCAGGCCCTGCAGCGCCTGCGCCCTTGGCAATTCGGCGGTGAGATGGTGCAGATCGCCGACTACCACAGTGCGAGCTTTCGCCCGGCGCCATTGGGCTTCGAGGCCGGTACGCCGCCGATCGCCGGGGTCATCGGCCTGGGCGCCACGCTCGATTACCTGGGCGGCCTGGACGCCAACGCGGTGGCCGCCCATGAAACCAGCCTGCACCAGCAGCTGTTGCGCGGCCTCGCCGATCGCGAGGGCATCCGCGTGCTGGGCATGCCCCAGGTGGCCCTGGCCAGCTTCGTTATCGACGGCGTGCACAATGCCGACATTGCCCACCTGCTCACCGAGCAGGGCATCGCGGTGCGTGCCGGCCATCACTGCGCAATGCCGCTGCTCGAGGGCTTGGGGCTTGAAGGCGCGATACGCGTGTCGCTGGCCCTGTACAACGACAGTGACGACCTGCAACGCTTCTTCGACGCACTGGACCAAGCCCTGGAACTTTTGCGATGAACCTTTCGCAAGAGGCCAGCCAGGCGCTGGAAAGCTTCGAACAGGCCCGCGGCTGGGAGCAGCGCGCCCGCCTGCTGATGCAGTGGGGCGAACGTCTGGCGCCACTGGATGCAGTGGAAAAGATCGAGGCCAACCGCGTGCATGGCTGCGAAAGCCTGGTATGGCTGGTGGCCGAGCGGCATGCGGGTCAATGGCAGTTCAAGGCCGCCAGCGACGCGCGGTTGCTGCGCGGCCTGCTGGCCCTGCTGCTGGTGCGGGTGCAAGGCTTGGACAGCGCCGCGCTGGCACACTTGGACCTGCGCGCCTGGTTCACCCAGCTGGGGCTGGAACGGCAACTCTCGCCGTCACGCAGCAACGGGCTGCATGCCGTGCTGCAGCGCATGGCTCAACTGGCGTCGGACGCCTGAGGCTTACGCTCGGCAGGGCGCCGGGCGCCCGCCACGAGTTTCTCCACCGCCTTGCTGGCGGCGACCATGCCGAAGGTCGCGGTGACCATCATCACCGCACCAAAGCCCCCCGAGCAGTCCAGGCGTACACCTTCGCCGACGAAGCTCTTCTGCAGGCACACGCTGCCATCCCCCTTGGGGTAGCGCAGTTGTTCACTGGAGAACACACAAGGCACGCCGTAATTGCGCGAGGTATTGCGCGAGAAGTTGTAGTCACGGCGCAAGGTCGAGCGCACCCGCGAGGCCAGTGGGTCATTGAAAGTCTTGTTGAGGTCGCTGACCTGCACCTGGGTCGGGTCGATCTGGCCACCGGCGCCACCGGTGCTGATGACGGCGATCTTGCGCCGCCGGCACCAGGCGATCAGAGCCGCCTTGGCCATCACGCTGTCGATGCAGTCGAGCACGCAGTCAATCTGTTCAGTGATGTACTCGCTCATGGTGTCGCGGGTGACGAAATCTGCCACCGCATGCACGGTACAGGCCGGGTTGATTGCCCGCAGGCGCTCGGCCATGACCTCGACCTTGGGCCGCCCGACCTGCCCGTCCAGGGCGTGGGCCTGGCGGTTGAAGTTGCTCACGCAGACATCGTCCAGGTCGAACAGCGAGATCTCGCCCACGCCGCTGCGGGCCATGGCTTCGGCTGCCCATGAGCCAACGCCACCGATGCCGACGACCGCTACATGGGCCTCGCGCAAGCGTTGCAGCCCGTCATTGCCGTACAGCCGGGCGACGCCGGCAAAGCGTGGATCTTCTGTGGTCATGGTCCTACCCCGAAAAAACCGGCGCGCATTATAGGCCGCCAGGCGTGGAATGACAGCCCGGCCAGGCAGCGCGCCTGCTGTACCGATTGGTAATCGCCTGGCCAATGCTGCTTTAATGTCTAGCAAACTAAAAGATCTGGACGACAACAGAGCGGGCCAAGAACTTCAGCCTTTGACGAAAATCCAACACGTTACCTTCCCAGGTAAAGCGTAGGTCCCGCGCTCCGATAGCGCCCGCCCGTTCCTTCCTTCGGAACCTGAACATTCTATGTCATCGCGTAAATTTGGAATCAACCTGGTGGTGGTCCTGGCCATCGCCGCGCTGTTCACTGGGTTCTGGGCCCTGATCAATCGCCCGGTGTCTGCCCCTGCCTGGCCGGAACAGATCTCCGGCTTCTCCTATTCGCCTTTCCGCCTCGGGCAAAGCCCACAGAAAGGCCAGTACCCAGACGAGAAGCAACTGCGCCAGGACCTGGAGCAGATGAGCAAGCTCACCGACAGCATTCGGATCTATACGGTCGAGGGCACCCAGGCCGAAATCCCGCGCCTGGCTGAAGAGCTCGGCTTGCGGGTGACCTTGGGCGTCTGGATCAGCCCCGACCAGGCGCGCAACGAGCGGGAGATCGCCAAGGCCATCGAACTGGCCAATACCTCGCGCAGTGTGGTGCGAGTGGTGGTCGGCAACGAAGCGCTATTCCGTGAAGAAATCACCCCCGAAGCGCTGATCGAATACCTCGACAGGGTTCGCGCCGCCGTCAAGGTGCCCGTGACCACCAGCGAGCAATGGCATATCTGGAAAGAGAACCCGGAACTGGCCGATCATGTCGACCTGATCGCCGCCCACATCCTGCCGTACTGGGAATTCGTACCGATGAGCGACTCGATCGAGTTCGTCCTCGATCGCGCCCGCGAGCTCAAGCAACAGTTCCCCCGCAAGTCGCTGCTGCTCTCCGAAGTCGGCTGGCCAAGCAACGGCCGCATGCGCGGCGGCGCCGACGCCACCCAGGCCGACCAGGCGATCTACTTGCGCACCCTGGCCAACACGCTCAACCGCCGCGGCTACAACTACTTCATCATCGAAGCCTACGACCAGCCTTGGAAGGCCAGCGACGAAGGTTCGGTGGGTGCCTACTGGGGCGTGTT
The DNA here is from genome assembly GCA_023388335.1 of Pseudomonadota bacterium. Lineage (GTDB taxonomy): Bacteria > Pseudomonadota > Gammaproteobacteria > Pseudomonadales > Pseudomonadaceae > Aquipseudomonas. Next base: position 15,159 of record JAEWGL010000011.1, read on the forward strand.
CAACGCCGAGCGCCAGCAGAAGTTCAACTTCGAAGGGCCGGTGGTGGCCATCCCCCAATGGCGCGCCTTGGCGGTCGGCTCGGTGGTATTGGCGATGCTCGCCTTGACCTTGCTGCTGATCGACGGTTCGGCCCTGCGCCAGCGTGGCCGCACATTCCTGACCTTCATCGCCTTCCTGTGCGGGTCGGTGCTGGTGTGGATCGGCTACGACTACAGCCAGCAGTACAGTACGTGGTTCAGCCTGACGGTGGGGTTCCTGCTGGCCCTCGGAGCGCTCGGGGTATTCATCGTGCTGCTCACCGAAGCCCATGAGCTGGCCGAGGCGGTGTGGATTCACAAGCGCCGGCGCGAATTCCTCCCCATCCAGGCCGACAGCGCCTACCGGCCCAAGGTCTCGGTGCATGTACCCTGCTACAACGAGCCGCCCGAAATGGTCAAGCAGACCCTCGACGCGCTCGCGGCCCTGGACTATCCCGATTACGAAGTCCTGGTCATCGACAACAACACCAAGGACCCTGCAGTGTGGGAGCCGCTCAAGGCCCATTGCGAATTGCTCGGGCCGCGCTTCAAGTTCTTCCATGTCGCGCCCTTGGCTGGCTTCAAGGGCGGCGCGCTGAACTACCTGATCCCGCACACCGCCCGCGATGCCGAAGTAATTGCCGTGATCGACTCGGACTACTGCGTCGACCGCAACTGGCTCAAGCACATGGTGCCGCACTTCGCCGACCCGAAGATCGCCGTGGTGCAATCGCCCCAGGATTATCGCGACCAGAACGAAAGTGCCTTCAAGAAGCTGTGCTATAGCGAATACAAGGGCTTTTTCCATATCGGCATGGTCACCCGCAACGACCGTGACGCGATCATCCAGCATGGCACCATGACCATGACCCGCCGCTCGGTGCTCGAAGAGCTCGGCTGGGCCGAATGGTGCATCTGCGAAGACGCCGAGCTCGGGCTACGGGTGTTCGAGAAGGGCCTGTCGGCTGCCTATGCGCATAACAGCTATGGCAAGGGCCTGATGCCCGATACCTTCATCGACTTCAAGAAGCAACGCTTCCGCTGGGCATACGGCGCCATCCAGATCATCAAGCACCATGCCGCCGCCCTGCTGCGCGGCAAAGGCAGCGAACTGACCCGCGGCCAGCGCTATCACTTCCTCGCCGGCTGGCTGCCGTGGATTGCCGACGGCATGAATATCTTCTTCACTGTCGGCGCCTTGCTCTGGTCGGCGGCGATGATCATCGTTCCGCAGCGGGTCGACCCACCGCTGCTGATCTTCGCGATCCCGCCACTGGCATTGTTCGTGTTCAAGGTTGGCAAGATCATCTTCCTTTATCGCCGCACGGTAGGGGTCAACCTCAAGGACGCCTTCGCCGCCGCCCTCGCCGGCCTGGCCCTGTCGCACACCATTGCCAAGGCGGTGTTGTACGGTTTCTTCACTAGCAGCATGCCGTTCTTCCGCACGCCGAAGAATGCCGACAGCCACGGGTTGCTGGTGGCCATTTCCGAGGCGCGGGAGGAGTTGTTCATCATGCTGCTGCTCTGGGGGGCAGCGGGTGGGATCTGTCTGGTACAAGGCCTGCCCAGCTCGGACATGCGGTTCTGGGTGATCATGTTGCTGGTGCAGTCGTTGCCCTACCTGGCGGCGCTGATCATGGCATTCTTGTCTTCGTTGCCAAAGCCTGGGGAGCGGAGGCAGGAGGTACCGGTTACCTGACGCCCAAAAGCCCGGCCCAAATCCCTGTGGGAGATCGCCCAGCCCCTTGGGCTGCGCTGTCACGCAGAGAACAAGGGCTGCAAGCGCGGCCCACCACCCTGTAGGAGCCCACTCAGCCCGCTGGGCTGCGCTGTCGCGCAGAGAACAAGGCCTGCAAAGCGCGGCACCAGCCTGTAGGAGCGCGCCTTGTGCCGGGACGCCGGACCGCGCGATCGGCTGCGAAGCGGCCGTAAGGCCAGCCACCTCGATCTGTCTGATGCAGCGCGGTTGCAGGGTTGCGGCCGCTGCGCGCCCGATCGCGGCACAAGGCCGCTCCCACAGGCCCACCACCATCTGCGCCGCCTGGAGTCTCGGCGATCAGGGCGTTTGAGCGCAAGCAGGAGGTCGCGGCTACCTGCCGCTCAAAAGCCCAATACACTCCCAAAGGGCCGGCGGCGCTTGCGCCCCCCAATGCTTTGCCCATCCATTTGCTATAAGATAACGCCCCCAGTTTTTCCCCGCCTTGCCTGCCCGGAGTCTTTCATGACGGCACCAGCCGACCTCTCGCCCACCCTTCAATTGGCCTGCGACCTGATCCGTCGCCCTTCGGTGACGCCGGTCGACGCCGATTGCCAGAAACAGATGATGCACCGCCTGGGCGATGCCGGCTTCAGCCTGGAGCCCATGCGGATCGAAGACGTGGACAACTTCTGGGCGACCCACGGCACTCAGGCAGGCCCGGTGCTGTGCTTCGCCGGCCATACCGATGTGGTTCCGACCGGCCCGGTGCAGGCCTGGCAGCACGAACCCTTCGACGCGCTGATCGATGCCCAGGGCATGCTCTGCGGGCGCGGCGCGGCTGACATGAAGGGCAGCCTGGCGGCCATGGTGGTGGCCAGCGAGCGTTTCGTCGCCGACTACCCCAACCACCGCGGCAAGGTCGCGTTCCTGATCACCAGCGACGAGGAAGGCCCTGCCCATCACGGCACCAAGGCCGTGGTCGAGCGCCTGGCCGCCCGCAACGAGCGCCTGGACTGGTGCATCGTTGGTGAACCCTCCAGCACCAGCCTGGTCGGTGATGTGGTCAAGAACGGCCGCCGCGGCTCGCTCGGCGCCAAGCTGACCGTGCGCGGCGTGCAGGGCCACGTGGCCTACCCGCACCTGGCACGCAACCCGATCCACCTGGCCGCGCCGGCACTGGCTGAACTGGCTGCCGAGCATTGGGACGAGGGCAATGCCTTCTTCCCGCCGACCAGCTTCCAGATCTCCAACCTCAACTCCGGCACTGGCGCCACCAACGTGGTGCCGGGCGAGCTGACCGCGCTGTTCAACTTCCGCTTTTCCACCGAGTCGACGGTCGAAGGCCTGCAGCAGCGCGTCGCGGCGATCCTCGACAAGCATCAGCTGGACTGGTCGATCGACTGGGCGCTGTCGGGCCTGCCATTTCTCACCGAACCTGGCGAACTGCTCGATGCGGTGGCGGCGAGCATCAAGGCAATCACCGGTCGCGACACCCACGCCTCGACCAGCGGCGGTACCTCTGATGGCCGCTTCATCGCCACCCTGGGCACCCAGGTCGTGGAACTGGGCCCAGTCAACGCCACCATTCACCAGGTCAACGAACGGATCCTGGCGAGCGATCTCGACGTGCTGACCGAGATCTACTACCAGACCCTGGTCCGGTTGCTCGCCTGATGCTGACCTGTCCTCTGTGCAATGCCGCGCTCACACGGCTCGACAACGGCGTGGTGTGTCCGGCCGGGCACCGCTTCGACCGTGCCCGCCAGGGCTACCTGAACTTGCTGCCGGTGCAGCACAAGAACAGCCGTGACCCGGGCGACAACCAGGCCATGGTCCAGGCCCGTCGCGATTTCCTCGAGGCAGGGCACTATGCGCCCGTGGCGCGACGCCTGGCACAGCTGGCCGCCGCACGTCAGCCGGGGCACTGGCTCGACATCGGCTGCGGCGAAGGCTACTACACCGCGCAGCTGGCCCACGCCCTGCCCCAGGCCGAGGGCTATGCCCTGGACATCTCCCGGGAAGCGGTCAAGCGGGCCTGTCGGCGCAACCCGTCGGTAACCTGGATGGTGGCCAGCATGGCCCGCGTGCCGCTGGCCGATGCCAGCTGCCAATTCATTGCCAGCGTCTTTAGTCCGCTCGACTGGCAGCAAGCACGGCGCCTGCTCAGCCCGGGAGGCGGCCTGATGCGTGTCGGACCGACCAGCGGCCACCTGATGGAACTGCGCCAGGTGCTCTACGATGAAGTGCGCCCCTACGCCGACGACAAGCACCTGTCGCTGGTCCCTGAAGGCATGCGCCATGCCCACAGCGAAACCCTGGACTTCCAGCTGCAGCTGGCTGATGCCCAAGACCGCGCCAATCTGCTGGCCATGACCCCGCACGGCTGGCGCGCCAGCGCCGAGAAACGCGCACGGGTGATCGACCAGCCCGAGCCGTTCGAGGTCACGGTGTCCATGCGTTATGACTATTTCGTGCGTCAAGACTGAGCACCCCGGAGCCCCTTATGCGCCAACCTGATATCGAGATCTACCTCAAAGACACCGACGTCGACCACAAGCAGGTCTCTGCCTGGCTCAGCGACGCGTTGGGCGCGTGCAGCGACTGGCAACAGAAAGGTCAGACCTGGAAATGCATGGCCGGTAACATTCCGGTCACTTGGGTACCCAAGGCTGTGGGGAAATGGAACAGCTTGTTCCTGGAAAGCAACCAGACGCCGTGGGATGACGACATCGCCTGCGCCCGTGCCGCCCACGCCGCACTGCAGGTCGAAGTGCGCTGCGCACCGGGTAGTTGGATCGAGGAAGAAGGCGAGGAAGATGCCGATCGGTGGATCCGCATCAGCGCCGACGGTGAAGAGGAAATCACCTGGCGCACCAGCTGAACACCACCAGAGCACGAAGCTGCAAGGCTGGCACGGTCACTTGCAGCTTGGGCTTGAAACTCTGACCGCGTCGGCCTCAGAGGCCGATCACGTCCTCCGCCTGCAGGCCTTTCTGGCCTTCCACCAGCGCGTATTCCACCTGCTGACCCTCGGTCAGGGTGCGATGCCCCTCACCACGGATGGCCCGGTAGTGGACGAACACGTCCGCACCACCCTCGCGCTGAATGAAGCCATAACCCTTGGCATCGTTGAACCACTTCACATTCCCAGTCTCACGAGACGACATCTGAACTACTCCGGATTTTTATTTTGAAGATCGCCTTGCTGGCACAGGATCACCACCCGTGCCGACGCAGCTTGCCGAAATATCCTGCAAGCTGCGGACCGAGTATATGACAGGGCACAAAGATTTTTTATGACTTGAGCGCTTTTTGCTGAACTTGCGCGGATACGGCACACTAATCCACTGAGCCTGTACACGAAACTCCTCATCCAGAGCACTCACCGTATGACCCGTTCCCCCTTGCGCCGCTTGATCTTTGGCGCCTTGCGTCGCCTGTTGTATTTGTGGGTGCGTTCCGAGACGATCAACCAGTCCTCCCTGACCTTGCAGCTCGACCGCAGTCGCCCGGTGTTCTATGCCCTGCCCTCGCCCTCGCTCACCGACCTGGCAGTGCTCGACCATGAGTGCACCAAGGCGGGGCTGCCTCGTCCGGTTCTGCCCGTCGCCATGGGACACCTGCAGGAGCCTGCCGCCTTTTTCTACCTGACACCTGAGCCGGACTGGCTCGGTCGCCAGGACAAACGCGGCGCCCCGCCGACACTGCAACGCCTGGTCGAGGCCGTCAGCCAGCATGCCGAAGAAGACGCGCAGATCATCCCGGTCAGCGTGTTCTGGGGACAGTCGCCGGCCAGCGAGTCGAGCCCGTGGAAGCTCCTGTTCGCCGACAGCTGGGCGGTCACCGGCCGCCTGCGCCGCTTGCTGACGATCTTGATCCTGGGTCGCAAGACCCGCGTGCAGTTTTCCGCGCCGATCCACCTGCGCGAGCTGGTGCAGCACAACAAAGGCCACGAGCGTACCGTGCGCATGGCCCAGCGCCTGCTGCGCGTGCACTTTCGCAACCTCAAGACCGCGGTCATCGGCCCGGACATCTCACACCGACGCCACCTGGTCAAGGGCCTGATCCACGACCCGCAGGTACGTCAGGCCATCGCCGAGGAGGCCGAGCGAGAAAAGACCCCGCTGGCCAAAGCCGAGGCCCAGGCCCTGCGCTATGGCAACGAGATCGCCTCGGACTACACCTACACCGCCATCCGCTTCCTCGAGGTGGTGCTCAGCTGGTTCTGGAACAAGATCTACGACGGCATCAAGGTCAACCACCTTGAGCAGGTACAGGACATCGCGCCAGGCCACGAAGTCATCTATGTGCCCTGCCACCGCAGCCATATCGACTACCTGCTGCTGTCCTACCTGCTGTTTCGCAACGGCCTTACACCACCGCACGTCGCCGCCGGGGTCAACCTGAACATGCCCGTGATCGGCGGCTTGCTGCGCCGTGGCGGAGCGTTCTTCATGCGCCGTACCTTCAAGGGCAACCCGCTGTACGCCGCCGTGTTCAACGAATACCTGCACACCCTGTTCAGCAAGGGCTTTCCGGTCGAGTACTTCGTCGAAGGCGGACGTTCGCGCACCGGTCGCATGCTGCAGCCAAGGACCGGCATGCTGGCCATCACCCTGCGCAGCTTTCTGCGCTCGTCGCGCACGCCGATCGTTTTCGTACCGGTGTACATCGGCTACGAGCGGGTGCTCGAAGGCCGGACGTATCTGGGCGAGCTGCGCGGCGCGAGCAAGAAGAAGGAGTCGGTATTCGACATCTTCAAGGTCATCGGCGCCCTGCGCCAGCGCTTCGGCCAGGTCTACGTCAACTTCGGCGAGCCGATCCGCCTGGCAAGCTTTCTTGACCAGCAGCAGCCCGGCTGGCGCGATCAGGATCATGGCCCGCAGTTCCGTCCAGCATGGCTCAACGAGGCCACCTCGCGCCTGGGCCAGACCGTAGCGCGTCACCTGAACGAAGCCGCCGCGATCAATCCAGTCAATCTGGTGGCGCTGGCGCTGTTATCGACCAGCCGCATGGCCCTGGACGAAAACGCACTGACCCGGGTGCTGGACCTCTACCTGGCATTGCTGCGCAAGGTGCCCTACTCGCCTCACACCACGGTGCCCGAGGGTGATGCGCGAGGCCTGATCGGCCACGTCAAGGGCATGGGGCTGGTGGCGGAGCAGAAGGACGCGCTGGGGCGCATTCTTTTCCTGGACGAAGCCAATGCGGTGTTGATGACCTACTACCGCAACAACATCCTGCACATCTTCGCCCTGCCGGCGCTGCTGGCGAGCTTCTTCCAGAG
>JAEWGL010000030.1 GCA_023388335.1 Pseudomonadota bacterium
AGATCGCGGTCAACCTGATGGGCGTGGTCAAGGGCTGCAAGGCCTTCCTGCCGCTGCTCGAGCGCAGCAAGGGACGGATCGTCAACATCGCCTCGATGGCGGCGCTGATGCAAGGTCCGGCGATGAGCAACTACAACGTCGCCAAGGCCGGTGTGCTGGCGTTGTCGGAGAGCCTGCTGATCGAGCTGCGCCAGCTGGATGTCGCGGTGCACGTGGTGTGCCCCTCATTCTTCCAGACCAACCTGCTCGACTCCTTCCGCGGCCCCACCCCAGCGATGAAAGCCCAAGTCGGCAAACTGCTGGAAAGCTCGCCCATCAGCGCCGCCGACATCGCCGAGTACATCTACCAGCGGGTCGCCGCCGGCGAATTTCTCATCCTCCCCCACGAGGCTGGCCGCCTCGCCTGGCAACTCAAGCAGCAGGCGCCCGAACGGCTCTACGACGAAATGGCGGACATGGCCGCGAAGATGCGCGCCAAGGCGCGGCCAGCCTGATAGCACAGGGGCTACTGCACGGCCCATCGCAGTGGTCCCAGTTACCCAGGCACAGGTTATGCTGCACGCTTTTGTCGAGCCTGGACGCCTTGCATGATCAATTACCTGTGGTTTTTTCTCGCCGCGCTCTTCGAGATCGCCGGTTGCTATGCCTTTTACCTCTGGCTGCGCCTGGGCAAGAGCGGTTGGTGGGTGGTGCCGGCGCTGCTCAGCCTGACCTGCTTCGCGCTGATACTCACCCGCGTCGAAGCGGCCTACGCCGGGCGTGCCTATGCCGCCTATGGCGGCATCTACATCGTCTCGTCACTGCTCTGGCTGGCCCTGGTCGAGCGCGCCCGGCCCCTGGGCAGCGATTGGCTGGGTGCATTGCTGTGCGTGGTGGGGGCGAGCGTCATTGTTCTGGGTCCACGCTTTCAGCAGGGCTGATACAGGACCTTTTACAAGCACTCTCTGCACGAGCTTTCTGTAAGACAAGTTACCTTGCCCTGTAGGGTTCGTCTCTTTTGCCGGTGCATTATTGAGTAAGCATTCATCTCCGGTGCAGGCTCCGATTTTCCCTGACGCTGGAGGACCGGAGCATGCTAGTGATAGGACGTGAAGTCGGTGAGGTGGTCACCATCGGCGATGACATCAAGATCAAGGTAATTTCGGTAGAGGGTGGTTCGGTGCGTTTCGGTATTTGCGCGCCGCGGCATGTGCAGGTGCACCGCTCGGAGGTGCAACGACGCCTTGCTGTCAAGGCGAGCAAACAGGCGCAGCAGGCCTGAGACTGTTGTCAGTCCAGCAGTTCCGGCGGCACGTCGTGGCGCGCGAGCAGCTGGCACTGCTGGCTGTCGAGGTCGAAAAGGATGAACGCCTGGCCCTTCGCCAGGGCTTGGCGTACGCGTAGCACCCGGGTTTCCAGCGGCGTGTCGTCGCCATTGTCGGTGCCGTCGCGGGTGACGAAATCCTCGATCAGACGGGTGAGGGTTTCGGCTTCGAGTTGATCGTAGGGGATGAGCATGGCATTTGTGAGTTCGACTGTAGGTAAAGTCATGCTACGCGAATTCCAGGTGAACGCGGGAGAGATCGTGGATTAACGCGGTGGTCGCATAATCGTGGGTCGACGCTGATGAGCTGCGCCCCAGATGTTGGGACACCGACCCAACCACTGGGGCGCAGCTCAATACCCTGTGGGAGCGTGGCTTGCCCGCGATCTGTGGAAGCGGGCTTGCCCCGCGATCGGCCGCGCAGCGGTCGTAAAACCGGTATCTGCGGTGCGCCAGGCAGAACGCGTTCGCAGGCTTTGCGACCGCTTCGCGGTCGATCGCAGGACAAGCCAGCTCCCACCGGTTGTGTGTTTCGTCTCGGGTGCGTGAATGGCTTGAGGCGGGTCTGGACTGGCGTGCCTAGAACCTGCCTCCCGGCGAACTTCACACCCCTGTGGGAGCGTGGCTTGCCCCGCGATCGGCCGCGTAGCGGTCGTAGGGCCAGCGACTTCGAGCAACCCGATAGAACGCGATTGCAGGGTTTGGGGCCGCTGTGCGGCCCATCGCGGCGCAAGGCACACTCCCACAGGGTCCTGCGGGGTCAAGAAATCTCCTACTAGGACCCAGTCCGGCGCCCCGGCTAAGCACGCTTCCACAGGTCCAGGAGCCTCGCTGCAGATTACTGAGCCTTTCTCAGGTTTTATTGCCCACCAAACTATCCACCGCCGGCACCCTTGTCTCGCTCTCCATCTGCGCATCATGTTCCAGCTGATGGCTGAAGCGCTCGAGCGAGCCGTTCGAGGGGTGCGAGTCGCTGGCGAAGACCGGTGGGCTGAGCAGGTAGGCTGACAGCAGCCGGGTCAAGGCCGCGAGGCTGTCGATATGGGTGCGCTCGTAACCATGGGTGGCATCGCACCCGAAGGCGATCAGCGCGGTGCGGATATCGTGCCCCGCGGTCACCGCCGAATGGGCGTCGCTGAAGTAGTAGCGGAACAGGTCGCGGCGCACCGGCAACTCACGTTCGTTGGCAAGCTTGAGCAGATGGCGCGACAGGTGATAGTCATAAGGCCCCGACGAATCCTGCATCGCCACGCTGACCGTGTGCTCGCTGGAAGCCTGCCCGGGCGCCACCGGGGCGATGTCGATGCCGACGAACTCGCTGACATCCCAAGGCAATGCCCCGGCCGCGCCGGAACCGGTCTCTTCAGTAATGGTGAACAGCGGGTGGCAGTCGATCAGCGGCTGCTGGCCGCTTTCGACCACGCCTTTGAGCGCCGTCAGCAGGGCCGCGACGCCGGCCTTGTCGTCCAGGTGGCGAGCGCTGATATGGCCGCTGTCGGTGAACTCGGGCAAGGGGTCGAAGGCAACGAAGTCACCAATGTTGATGCCCAGCGACTCGCTGTCGGCGCGGGTGGCGCAATAGGCGTCCAGGCGCACTTCGACGTGCTCCCAACTGACCGGCATCTGGTCGATGGCGGTATTGAAGGCGTGTCCGCTGGCCATCAGCGGCAACACGCTGCCGCGGTACACGCCGGTGTCGGTGAACACGCTGACGCGGCTGCCCTCGGCAAAGCGGCTCGACCAGCAGCCCACCGGCGCCAAGGCCAGGCGGCCGTTGTCCAGCAGCGAGCGTACGCTGGCGCCGATGGTGTCCAGGTGCGCCGAGACGGCACGGTCGGGTGAGTTCTGCCGGCCCTTAAGCGTGGCACGGATAGTGCCACGGCGGGTCAGCTCGAAGGGGATGCCCAGTTCCTCCAGGCGCTCGGCCACATAGCGCACGATGGTGTCGGTAAACCCCGTCGGGCTGGGGATGGCGAGCATTTCCAGGAGTACCTTCTGCAGGTACTCCAGGTCGGGTTCAAGGTGTTGTTCAGGCATGCGCGCTCCTGTGCTCAAACGTTCGGACGGCTGTGTGGAAACAGCAGGTCGACGAAGCGTTCGGCGGTCGGTTGCGGTTCATGGTTGGCCAGGCCGGCACGTTCATTGGCTTCGATGATCACGTAGTCGGGCTGGTCGGCGGCGGGGACCATCAGGTCCAGGCCGACCACGGGGATGTCCAGGGCACGGGCGGCGCGCACGGCCGCATCGGCCAGGACCGGGTGCAGGCGCTCGGTGACGTCTTCCAGGATGCCGCCGGTGTGCAGATTGGCGGTGCGGCGAACGGCCAGGCGCTGGCCCGGGGGCAATACGCTGTCGTAGTCCAGGCCGGCAGCGTGGAGGGTGCGCAGGGTCTCGTCGTCCACCGGGATACGGCTTTCACCGCCAGTGGCGGCTTGGCGACGGCGGCTCTGGGCTTCGATCAGGGTCTTGATATCGTGGGTGCCATCGCCGATCACTTCGGCCGGATGACGGATGGCCGCGGCCACCACCTCGTAACCGATAACCACGATGCGCAGGTCCAGGCCGGCATGGAAGCTTTCCAGCAACACCCGGCTGTCGAAGCGCCGCGCCTGTTCGATGGCCTGGTTGATCTCCTCCAGGCTGCGCAAGTCGACGGCCACACCCTGGCCCTGCTCACCGTCCAGCGGCTTGACCACCACGGCGCCGTGCTCTTCGAGGAAGGCCAGGTTGTCGTCGGCATTGCCGGCCATTTGCTGCGCCGGAACATGCAAGTGGGCGGCGTGCAGGGTTTTCTGGGTCAGGCTCTTGTCCTGGCAGAGGGTCATGCTGACGGCGCTGGTCAGGTCGCTGAGCGACTCACGGCAGCGGATTCGCCGCCCGCCCATGGACAGGGTGAACAGGCCCGCCGCGGCATCGTCGACGTGCACGTCGATGCCGCGCTTGTAAGCTTCCTCGACGATGATGCGGGCATAGGGATTGAGCCCGGCCTCGGGGCCTGGGCCAAGGAACAGGAGCTGGTTGATCCCGTTCTTGCACTTGACCGCGAAGGTCGGCAGGTTGCGGAATCCCAGCTTGGTATAGAGGCGCTTGGCCTGGCGGTTGTCGTGCAGCACCGAGAGATCCAGGTAGGTCAGGCCGCGGCTCATGAAATGCTCGACCAGGTGACGCACCAGCACTTCGCCGACGCCCGGGCGGCTGCATTGCGGATCGACGGCCAGGCACCAGAGGCTGCAGCCATGCTCGGGGTCATCGAAGGCCTTGCTGTGGTTCAGGCCCATGACACTGCCGATCACCGCGCCCGTGTCCTCGTCTTCGGCCAGCCAGTACACCGGTCCGCCCTGATGGCGAGGCGTAAGTAGTTCGGGGTTGACCGGTAGCATGCCACGCGCCTGGTAGAGCTGGTTGACCGCCTGCCAGTCCGCCTCGCTCTGCGCACGGCGGATACGAAAACCACGAAACACCCGCTGCGCCTGGCGGTAGTCGGTGAACCATAGGCGCAGGGTATCCGACGGGTCGAGAAACAGCTGTTGCGGCGCCTGCGCCAGCACCTGCTGCGGCGCTGCAACGTAGAGGGCGATGTCCCGCTCGCCTGCGCGCTCTTGCAGCAGGTCCTCGGCCAGGCAAGCCGGGTCCGGGTAAGTGTGCCCGATCAGCAGCCGGCCCCAGCCGCAGTGCAGTGCACGCGGCTGGTCGTGGGGTTCGCTGCCGTCACCGGCCAGGCGCGCCTGCAGGCGCTCGTAGGACGGCGTCTGCACGCGCTGCAGGCGCTGTTCGTAGGCGGTTGAATGGGCTTTCATCGATCAGATTCCTTGTTCGCTAAGCCACAGGTTCAGGGCCGCCAGTTGCCACAACTTCGAGCCGCGCAGAGGGGTGAGTTGACCATGGGGGTTGCTGAGCAGGCGATCGAGCATGGCCGGGTTGAAGAGGCCGCGGTCCTGGCTCGGGTCGGTCAGCAGTTCGCGGACCCAGTTCAGGGTCGCGCCTTCCAGGTGCTTGAGGCCAGGCACAGGGAAGTAGCCCTTCTTGCGGTCGATCACCTCATGGGGGATGACCCGGCGCGCCGCTTCCTTGAGCACCTGCTTGCCGCCGTCGGGCAGCTTGAAGCGCCCAGGAATACGTGCCGACAGTTCCACCAGGCGGTAGTCCAAAAACGGCGTGCGCGCCTCCAGGCCCCAGGCCATGGTCATGTTGTCGACCCGCTTGACCGGGTCGTCGACCAGCATCACGGTGCTGTCCAGGCGCAGTGCCTTGTCCACCGCCTCGGGCGCTCCAGGCTGGGCGAAATGCTCGCGGACGAAATCGCCGGCAGCGTCGTTGTCCAGCAGCCAGGGGGCCTGCACGGTGTCGCGGTATTCGTCGTGGTCGCGGTCGAAGAAGGCACCACGGTAGGCGGCGAACGGGTCGCTGGCGCCATCGACCTGCGGATACCAGTGGTAGCCTGCGAACAGCTCGTCGGCGCCCTGGCCGCTCTGCACCACCTTGCAGTGCTTGGCCACTTCCCGCGACAGCAGGTAGAAGGCGATGCAGTCGTGGCTGACCATCGGCTCGCTCATGGCGCGGAAGGCGGCCGGCAGTTGCTCGATGATCTCGCTTTCGGCGATACGCAGTTGGTGATGTCGGGTGCCGTAGTGGCGGGCGATCAGGTCGGAGTACTGGAACTCGTCGCCGCGCTCGCCGCCGGCATCCTCGAAACCGATGGAGAAGGTCGACAGGTCGTCCACCCCGACTTCGCGCAGCAGGCCCACCAGCATGCTGGAATCGACACCGCCGGAGAGCAGCACGCCGACGTCCACCGCGGCGCGCTGGCGGATCGCCACGGCTTCGCGAGTGGCATCCAGTACGCGGGTGGTCCAGTCCTCGAGGTTCAGGCCTTGCTCGTCAGGCCGTGGGCCGAACTGCAGTTGCCACCAGGTCTTGCGTTCGACCTTGCCGTGGCGGTCGATGCGCATCCAGCTGCCAGGCTCGAGCTTCTGCACGTTGGCCAGCAGGGTGCGTGGCGCCGGCACCACGGCATGGAAGTTCAGGTAGTGGTTGAGCGCCACCGGGTCGAGCATCGGGTCGATGTCGCCGCCCTTGAGCAGCGCGGGCAAGGTCGATGCAAAGCGCAGGCGCTCGCCATTGCGCGACAGGTACAGCGGCTTGACGCCGAGACGGTCACGGGCGAGGAACAGGCGTTGGCTGTCACGTTCCCAGATGGCCAGGGCGAACATGCCGTTGAGCTTGGGCAGCAAGGCCTCGCCCCAGGCGTGATAGCCCTTGAGCAGCACCTCGGTGTCGCCGTCGGAATGGAAGGCGTAGCCCAGGTCTTCGAGTTCGCGGCGCAGTTCGGGGAAGTTGTAGATGGCCCCGTTGAAGGCCATCGACAGGCCCAGGCCGTTGTCGACCATGGGTTGGGCCGAGCCGTCCGACAGGTCCATGATCTTCAGTCGGCGATGGCCCAGGGCGATTGGCCCTTGGCTATGGAAGCCCCAGGCGTCGGGGCCTCGAGGCGCGAGATGATGGGTGATGCGTTCGACCGCTGCGAGGTCCGCGGGACGCGGCGCCTGGTCGATCGGGGTGAAGCGTAACTCTCCTGCTAATCCGCACATGCAACGTAAACCTTTTGAGTTTCGGCACTCTTGGCGTTACTGGCTATCAGCTCGTACCACTTTTGTACCACTTCCCAGCGTTTTCAGCTTATCAAGCTCTGCCCAGTCGTTCGGCGAGTTGATCCACTTGGCGTATGTGGAAAGCAGCACCTGTACGCTATGCCCGAGTTGCGCGGCGATGAATGCCGGGTTCATGCCGGCCATCAGGCACATGGTCGCGTACGTGTGGCGCGTGTCATACATCCTGCGGTGCCTGATTCCCAGCTTCCGCAACGCAGCCTGCCAGTACCGTTTTTGACTCGTCTCGGAGCGGATGAACATCTCCGATCTGTCACCGGTCCCGCTTGGCGCGAACACGTAATCTGATCGCGCCTCGGTGAGAAGTCTGGCTTTATCGAGTGCGTTAAGCGCCCGATCGTTCAATAAAACCTTCCGCGTCCGCTTTGTTTTGGTGCGATCTTGAATCACTCCACGGATTTGAATCCTGCACACATGAGCGGTTTTTCCGCGCTTGTCGATCTCGCTCCAGCGCAGAGCCATCACCTCTCCAGGCCGCATGCCTGTGTAAAAACAGAACTCGAAATAGGCGGCGTAAATCATGGTGAGGCCGCTCGTCGTCTTGTACAGATGGGCGATGATGAGATCCGCTTCTTCCCTGGTGAAAGGGTCGACCTCACGCTTCGGCACCTTGGCCC
>JAEWGL010000065.1 GCA_023388335.1 Pseudomonadota bacterium
CGAAGCGCTGGTACAGGGCATTGCGCATGGCGGCGCTGGCCGACTGTGGCAGGATCGCCGCGCTGACCAAGGTCGAGACGAGGATGCCCAAGGAGATCTCCAGCCCGCGCCAGACCGCCGCCAGGAAGGCGTCCTGCGGGTGCTCCAGCACCGGCAGGCCGATCATCGCCGCGGTATAGCCAGCGAGCACGAAGCCGTAGGCGCGAAAGGTGCGGTAGCGCATGGCGCCGGCCGAGCACAGGCCGACCCACAGCGCCAGGCTGGGCAGAAACAGCTCGGTGTTCTGCGGGAACAGAGCGATCAGCGCGACCATCATCGATGAGCCCGCCAGGGTGCCGAGCACGCGGTAGAAGCTCTTGGCGAAGACATGCCCGCTCTGTGGCTGCATGACGATGAACACGGTGATCATGGCCGTGCGCGGCTGGGGCAGCTCCAGGCGCATCGCCAGCCACAGGGTGATGAAGGCGGCGGCCAGGACCTTGAAGATGTACACCCAGGTCACCCCGTCGGTGCGCGCCCAGGCGAAAAACCCGCGCTGCCATTCGAGGCTGGCCAGCCAGCGAGCGGTCAAGCTCAAGGCACTCATCGAGGCAGGCCCGGCTTGTCGAAAATCGCCAGGGTGGTCGGGGTTTTCGGCGCGCCCTGGCGCTCCTCATCCGGCACATCGCGCCCTGCGCCAAGTCCTCCGCCCAAGGCGGTGACCAGCTCGGCATGGGCGGTCAGGCCCGCGGCCTGGACCTGCTGCTGGGTCTGCTGCTGACGAAACAGCAAGGTCTGCGCATTGAGCACGTTCAGGTAGTCGGTCAGGCCGCGCTGGAAGGCGATCATGGCGATGTCGTAGGTCTTCTGCGCCGCGGCCACCGACTCGGCGGCAAAGTGTGCTTGCTCCTGCATCGACTCGCGACGGATCAACTGGTCGGAAATCCCCTTGAGCGCCTCTATTACAGTCTGGTTGTAGTGCGCCACGGCCACGTCGTAGCCGGCCGAGGCCACGCCCAGCTGCGCGCGCAGACGCCCGCCATCGAAGATCGGCAAACTGATGGCCGGGCCGGCGTTGTAGTTGAACTTGCGTCCGGTGAGAAATTCCAGCGCGCCGCCGCCCGTGGCCATGAAGCCGAGGCTGCCGACCAGGTCGACGTTGGGGAAGAACCCGGCATGGGCAACGTCGATGCCGCGGGCCTGGGCCGCTACCTGCCAGCGGCTGGCGACCACGTCCGGGCGCTGGCCGACCAGTTCGGCCGGCAAGGCTGAGGGCAGCTTCAGCGGCGCGCCGAGGGCCAGGTGCGGACGCTGGATCTTCGCGCCCTCCCCTGGCCCCTGGCCAGCCAGCGCGGCCAGCTGGTTGCGCGCCAGGGCGATCTCTTCACTCAGGGCATCGAGCTGACGGTGGGTCTCGGGCAGTGGCGCCTGGGCCTGGCTGACCTCGAAATGGGTACCGATGCCGCCGGCCAGGCGGCGTTCGGCCAGGGCCAGGATCTGCTCCTGCTGTGCTAGCTCGGCCTTGACGATGTCGCGCCGGGCAAACTGCAGCGCCAGCTGGATGTACACCTTGACCACGTTGTTCTGCAGTTCCAGCTGGGCCTGGCGGGCCAGGGCGGCGCTCATGTGGGCCCTGTCCACGGCCTGTTCGCTGGCATTGCGCTCGCGCCCCCAGAGGTCGAGGGCATAGCTCAAGCCCAGGGCGGCGTTGTTGTCCCAGGTGTTGGCGCCGGACAGCGCGCCGGGGCCGTAGAACTGATCCTCCGGCCAGTTGTGGCGCTTGAGCGTGGACTGGCCGTTGACCTGCAGTTTCTCGGCCGATTCGACCACCCCGGCCATGGCCTTGGCCTCGCGCACCCGCGCTGCCGCCATCGCCAGGCTCGGGCTGCCCGCCAGCGCCAGGGCTACCCAGTGGTCCAGTTGGACATCGCCATAGGCCCGCCACCACTGCTGCGTAGGCCAATGGGCATCCTGCGCGGCTTTGTCGATCGCGGCGTCGGTGGTCAGGGTATTGGCTTGCAGCGTCTTGCTTTGTGGGGCGATGCCCCAGGTTCCGATACAGCCGCTCAAGGTCAAGCTAAGGGCACAGGCACTGAACGCATGGAGCGCTCTGATAATGCGACGCGGCACAGCTGCAAATTCCCGAGAAGAAATGAAGAACGCTTGGAGCGTGCAATTCTAGGGGGCAGCCAGACTGGCGATAAGCGTATATTCCTGCGAATCTTTGTTACGAAAACAGCGATAATCCGGCTTTAGTCGAACGACCGTCTCGGTCACTTCATGTCACAATTTGTCGTCTACTTCGAGAGCGACCCATGGACACCCTGCAAAACATGCGTGCTTTTAGCTGCGTTGCCCAAGTGGGCAGTTTCACTGCAGCCGCCGCGCAACTGGATACGACCACCGCGAACATCTCGCGGGCAGTTTCCAACCTGGAAGCCCATCTGCAAACCCGCCTGCTCAACCGCACCACCCGCCGCATCGCCCTGACCGAGGCTGGCAAGCGCTACCTGATGCGCTGCGAACAGATCCTCACCTATGTCGAGGAAGCCGAAGCCGAGGCCAGCGATGCCCATGCCCGTCCTGCCGGGCAGCTGAAAGTGCATTCGATGACCGGCGTCGGCCAGCATTTCGTCATCGACGCCATTGCCCGCTACCGCGAAACCCACCCTGACGTGACCTTCGACCTGACCATGGCCAACCGCGTGCCGGACCTGCTCGACGAAGGCTACGACGTGTCCATCGTGCTGGCCAGCGAGCTGCCGGACTCGGGCTTCGTTTCCCAGCGCCTGGGCATCACTTACAGCATTGTCTGCGCCTCGCCTGACTATGTGGCGCGGCATGGCATCGCACGCAAGCCGACCGACCTGATCAAGCATGCCTGCCTGCGCATGGTCAGCCCGGTGATCCCGCTGGAGAAATGGCTGTTCGATGGCCCGGAAGGCCAGGAGGTGGTCAACATCACCCAGGCGCCGTTCCAGGTGAACTCCGCCGACGCCATGAAGACCGCGATCCGCAGTGGCATGGGCGTGGGTGTGTTGCCAATCTATTCGGCCATCGACGCCCTGCGTGATGGCAGCCTGGTGCGGGTGATGCCCGAGTACCGTCTGCAGGAACTGAACCTGTACGCCATCTACCCCTCGCGCCAGTACCTGGATGCCAAGATCAAGACCTGGGTCGAATACCTGCGCAACTCCCTGCCAGAAATCCTCGCTGCCCACGAGGCGGACTTGAAGACCCATGAATTGCTCATCGCCAACTGACCTTGGCGGTGAGCTGCAAGTTGCAAGCTGCAAGAAAAGGCAGGCCGCATACAGATGCGCTTTTACTTGTAGCTTGAAGCTTGAAGCTTGAAGCTTGTAACGTGTCTGCCCCGCCCTGCAGAGAGTTGCCGATGAAAAAGACCGTCCTGGCCTTCAGCCGAATCACCCCGGCGATGGCCGAACGCCTGCAGCAGGATTTCAACGTGATCCTGCCCAACCCCAAGCTCGGTGATATCGCCGCCCAGTTCAACGAAGCCTTGCCCGAGGCCCACGGCCTGATCGGTGCCGGCCGCAAGTTGGGTCGCGAGCAACTGGAAGGTGCCGCCAGGCTTGAGGTGGTCTCCAGCGTGTCGGTCGGTTACGACAACTACGACCTGGTCTACTTCAACGAGCGCGGCATCGCCTTGACCAACACCCCCGACGTATTGACCGAAAGCACCGCGGACCTGGCCTTCTCGCTGGTCATGGGCAGCGCCCGGCGGGTCGCCGAACTGGACGCCTGGACCAAGGCCGGCCAGTGGCGGGCCACCGTGGCGCCGAGCCATTTCGGCAGCGACGTGCATGGCAAGACCCTGGGCATCGTTGGGCTGGGCAACATCGGCGCGGCCATCGCCCGTCGCGGCCGCTTCGGCTTCAACATGCCGATCCTCTACAGCGGCAACAGCCGCAAGCCGGCGCTGGAACAAGAATTGGGTGCCCAGTATCGCACCCTCGATCAACTGCTCGGCGAAGCCGACTTCGTCTGCCTGGTGGTGCCACTGAGCGAGGCCACACGCAAGCTGATCAGCACCCGTGAACTGCAACTGATGAAGCCCAGCGCCTTCCTGATCAATATTTCCCGCGGCCCGGTGGTGGATGAAGCGGCGCTGGTCGAGGCGTTGCAAAAAGGCACCATCCGTGGCGCCGGCCTGGACGTGTACGAAAAGGAGCCACTGAGCGAGTCGCCACTGTTCCAGCTGCCCAACGCCCTGACCCTGCCCCACATCGGCTCGGCCACTGCCGAGACCCGCGAAGCCATGGCCAACCGGGCGATCGACAACCTGCGCGCGGCATTGCTGGGTGAGCGGCCGCAGGATCTGGTGAACCCGCAGGTGTGGGAATAAGGCCGCGGCCGCGCCGTCAGAGCAATAGAAGTGCACAGGTAGGGCGTCGAGCGCAGGCGCCTTACCTCGGCCTGCGCCTTCGCCCCTGGACCTTGCGCACCACATACCGTGGCCGGTGCTTGGTCTCCTGGTAGATGCGTCCGACGTATTCGCCGAGGATGCCAATGCCGATCAACTGCACCCCGCCCAGGAACAGCACGGCTGTCATCAACGACGGGTATCCTGGCACATCGGTGCCGAAGATTATCTTGTCCACCAGCATGTACAGCGCAAACCCCAGGGCGAACAGCGACACCAGGCCGCCGATGTAGGACCACAACCGCAACGGCACGGTGCTGAACGAGGTGATGCCGTCCAGCGCCAGGTTCCACAAGCGCCACAGGTTGAACTTGCTCGATCCGGCCACGCGCGGGGCGCGGTCGTACTCGACGATTTCAGTGCTGAAGCCCACCCAGGACAACACGCCCTTCATGAACAGCTGCTGCTCGGGCAACTGACGGATCGCCGCAACCACCTTGCGGTCGAGCAAGCGGAAGTCACCGACATTCTCTTCGATATGGGTCGAGGCGATGCGGTTGTGCAGACGGTAGTAGAGGCTGGCGGTCCAGCGCTTGAAGCGGGTGTCGGAGGATCGGTCGCGGCGCTTGGCCAGGACCACGTCGGCCCCCTCCCGCCAACGCTGGACCATCAACGCAATGACTTCGATGGGGTCCTGCAGATCGACATCGATGGGCACCACGGCATCGCCATCGGCGTATTCAAGCCCGGCGAACAGCGCGGCTTCCTTGCCAAAGTTGCGCGAGAAGTTGATCACCGTGACCCACTCGTCACGCGCTGCCAGGTCGGCGCAGATCGCTTCGCTGCGGTCGCTGCTGCCGTCGTTGACGAAGAGAATTTCCACTGTCAGTCCGCGCAGCGACTGCTCGTTGCGCACGGCGCGGTAGAACAGCTCAAGCGTGGCTTGCTCGTTATACACCGGTACGATCAGGGAAATGTTCATGGCGCCCTCGGCCCGAAGATGACGCTGCGGGAATAGGCGTAACCCACGATCAGGCTGACCGCCGAAAAGACCACGAGGGTCAGCCAGGGCGACAAGCGGGCCCAATCGGAAACGCCTCCCAGCACCAAGCTGAGTCCGCCCATGCCCAGCAGGAACAGCAGGTAGCGCCGGCCACTGGCGCGCACGGCAAAAGTGAAGCGGGCATTGGCAAAATAGGACAGGCTGGCCGCCACGACGAACGCTCCCAGGTTGCTCAACGCCTGAGTCTGGTCCAGCACCAGGTGCAGCAAGAAGAACACCAGCCAGTGCACCAGCGTATTGCCGATGCCAACCAACCCATAGCGGGCGAAGCGCCGCCGGCTCACCATCGGTAGGCCTCAGGATCGCTTGGCCGCTTCATCAGCACGTAGCTGTTGCCGTCGACCAGGTGGATCGCGTAGAACTTGTTGTCCACCAACGGCTTCGGGCTGCGCGCCAGCACCTGCTGGCGGTCGAGCGGCACCGCAGAGCCGAAATTGCTCAGTCCGAGGCGGGGCATCATTTCTGGCAGCAGCAGAAAGTTGATGTTGAGCACGTACTTCAAAGCCGGCATTGCGCCGAGCGAGCCACTGGCCGCAGGCAGCCAGTGCCCGCTGGAGCTGATGTCGAGCACGTAATGACGCGGCGCATTGGCCAGCTCTGCTCGTGCGGTGATGTCGTGTGCCAGGGAAAAGGTCACGGCCTGCTGCAATTCCTTCTGCACCACCAGCACCCGGCCGTAGGCGAACGCGAATGACAACATGCACAGCAGCGGAATCGCCAGTAGCCAGGTCAGGCGCGGGTGCCAGGCGCTCAACAGCCGATGGGCGAGCAGCAGCACCAGCACCATCAGCGTGGCCAGCCCCATGAGGGTGCGCGCGCCGTCGTTGAAATAATCGAACAGCAAGGTCAGACCCGGTACCAGCAGCAACACCAGAGGCAACGGCAACAACAGCGCCAGCAGCAGGCCAAGCCTGGCCGGGAGGCCCTCTTCGCCGCGCAGCACGCGCAAGGCCACGCTGGCTAGAGCGAGTACCGCCAGCACCAGCAGCCCCAGGCTGAACCAGGCGGTACCCGGGGTGAACAGCAGCCCCACATGCTCGGCGATCAGTTGCAGACGCTGCACGATCGTGGCGGGCCATTGCCCGTCCAGGGCCAGCAGGGGTTTGCGAAGGGGTGCCATCAGCTGGAAGGCGCTGAGCAAGTACAGCAGGCAGCCGCCAAGCAGTTGTCCGAGGCGACCCACGGCGTGTCGGCAGCTTTGCCGCAAATCCGCTCCTTGCAGCACCTGGCGCAGTACCTCGACACAGCACAGTCCGGCGAACAGGTTGAGGCTGACCTGGTAGAAGCTTGCGGCGGCCGCCACCAGGAACGCACCGTAGAGCACGTTGCGCCGCTCAGGCTCCAGGGTGATCGCCAGTACGCTGGCGGCAAGGGCCAACGCCATGGCCGGGCCATCGTACTGGTAGGACAGGTTCTGCAGGAAGTACGGGCTGTACCACAGCGGCAGTACCACCAGTACCGCGCTGGCGGTTGGTGCGACGAAGTAATGGCGGACCAGGCGCGCCAGTGCCAAGGCGGCGGCACTGGCCGCCAGCAACAGCGGCAAGGGATACAGGTTGGGCGCGCTGGGGCTGAAACTCAAACCGGCGTAGAGCCAGTCGATCAGCACCCGGCCCTCCTGGGCCCAGGCATTGCCCGCCATTTGCGCGCGCCAGTTGTCATCGAGGTAGAAGTAATCGGCCAGCAGCAGCGGGAGCAGGTGCAGGCCCACGGCAAGCAGACAGAACACCTGGACTTCAGGGTGCGTCAGGTGTCTGTCCCAGGGCGCCTGTGTCGACATTGCCTATCCCTGCTGAAGAAGTGTGCTCGGCAAGTGTAGACAGCAGGGAAGTTGACCGTGCCGCACCCATGTCACCTCAGGATGACGGCGCCCGCCTCGACCTTGGGCCTGGGCTTGCGAAACACCAGCACGTTGCCGAGCATCACCAGCACCAACCCCAGCAGCGCGGGGGTGGTCCACTGGTAGCCTTCGGCAAAGGCCGAAACGTTCAGCGCCACCAAGGGGAACAGCACCGTGCAGTAGGCTGCGCGCTCCGGCCCCATGCGCCCGACCAGGGTCAGGTAGGCGGTAAAGCCGATCACCGAGCCTGGGATCACCAGGTACAGCAACGAGCCGATGTAGCGCGTGTTCCACTCCATGGCGAAGGGAACCCCGCTGACCAGGCAATACACCCCGAGCATGCCGGCGCCGTAGAGCATGCCCCAGGCATTGGTGGTCATGGGCCTGAGTCCTGCCTTTTGCTGCAGGCTGGAGAGCATGTTGCCGGCCGAGAAACAGAGCGTGCCGAACAGCGCCAGGCCCAGCCCGATCAAGGTCTCGCGGCTGGCTGCGTGACCGCCCAGCTCAGGCCAAAACAGCAGGCCCAGGCCGGCTAGCCCGAGCGCGCCGCCGGCCACCACGTTGGCGGCGATCCGCTGGCCGAAGAACACCCGGGCATTGAGCGCGTTCCACAAGGTCGCGGTGGAAAACACCACGGCGATCAGGCCGCTGGCGATCCACTGACTGGCGGTGAGAAAGCACATGAAGTTGACGCAGAACAGGCACAGCCCCTGCGCCAGGCAAATCAGATGGCCACGCCGGTCCATCGGTTGCAGGCGCCGGGTGAGGAGCAGGATGGCGAACAGGATCAATCCGGCCAGGGCGAAGCGGTAGACGATCGACACCGGGATGGCGACCACGCCCAACTGCAGTTTCAGGGCGATCCAGGTGGTGCCCCAGATCAGGACGGTAAGCAGGTAGAGCGACAGGTTCATGATGGACTCCGAGGGTTCGAGAGCCCGCTGCTCGCGATAAGCCGGGCAGCGGCTCCAATTACGCGCTGACCACCACTCTCAACCATTGCCCTTGGGACCCGCTTGCACGTTCTTGCGCTTTTGCGCCCTGCCCGGCTGCTACAGCCAGCGTGGCAGAGTAGGATGACCTCGGAGGTAGAATCCATGACGCCACTGAACCAGCTGCACGTCTTCAACGCCATGCACGCTTCGCCCAATGCCCGACTGGAACACAGCGCGCAGTTGGGCGATGGCCTGGCCGCAGCCCTGTGGCGCAACCGCGACGACGCCCGTGACTACCAGGCGCCGAGCCATCACACCCTGTCCTGCTACATCGACGATGGCACCGGCACCTTTCGCCGCCAGCGCCCGGCCGACAAGGGTGCGCCGGACAAGCTGTGCATCATGCCCGCCGGACACGAGTCCAACTGGGTGGTCAATGGCGCGATCCGCCTGGCGCACCTGTACATCAGCGAGGAACAGTTCGCCCTTGGCTGCGTGCGCCTGCTCGACCGCGAACCGCGAGAAATGCAGCTCAGGGAGGCGACCTTCCTCGACGACGCGGAACAGGCCCGGCGCTTCCGTCAGTTGATCCGCCTGGATTGGGGCGAACCCGGCGAACGCCTGCTGGGCAGCAGCCTGGCCCATGAGATCGTCGACCATGCGGTGCTCAGCCAGGCCGGCTTGCGCCAAGGCCTGCGTCTCAAAGGTGGACTGGCTCCGCATCAGCGCCGACAACTGGTCGACTACATCGAAGCGCACCTGGACCACGTCATTACCCTTGGCGAACTCGCCGTGCGCTGCAACCTTTCCGAATACCACTTCGCCCGCATGTTCCGGGTCAGCTTCGGCCTGCCACCGCACCAGTATTTGCTGGCGCGTCGCCTGCAGCGGGCCTGCCAGCTGCTGCGCCTGGGCGATCTGCCCCTGGGCCAGATCGCCCTGCATTGCGGCTTCGCCAGCGCCAGCCATTTCAGCAACCGTTTCCGCCAGGCGATGACAGCCACGCCCGGCGACTACCGCGCCGCTCTGCGCCCTTAGAATGCTGGGGTTCTGGCCCAACTGACCCGCGGCGGGTCGCTCAGGACTCTATCCGCCTAGCATCGCCAGCAGCGGCCCGAGCACCAGGCTGGCGGCGGCCAGGCCCAGCAGCAGCCGCGGCTGATACGGTAGAAGAAAGACCCACAGGGTCACCCCGGCCATCAGCACCGCTGTCCATTCGACCAGGCCCAGGGCCCAGCCGCGCTGGTGTACGGCCAGCGCCAGCGCCAGCAGCAACAGGACCCAGCCAGCGCAGCGCAGGCCACGGCGCAGGCCCTGGGTCGGTTTGCGCTTGAGCAGCTCGGTGAAGTGCTTTTCCATGGCCAGGCAGAGGGCAGCGAAGCCGGCAAAACCTAACAGTGCGCTACTGAGCATCAGTTCACCTCAGGCTCGGCCAGGGTTTCACGGGGGGCTTTGGCCGCGCGTGGCGCGCGCTTGGCGACAGGCTTGGGGGCGCGCAACATCTTGTGCGCAGCCCAGGCCAGGAACAACCCGAGCGCCAGCGCCGTCAGGTCGAAGCCGGCCATGGCCCAGTCACCCACGGCGATGGAATGGTTAAGGCCCTGCCCTGTGGTCAGACCATTGAGCAGCGGCAACAGGGCAAACGCCAACGCCCCGAGCGCCAGCTGCTCGCCCCAGGCGCGACGGCCCGGACGCAGCATGGCGTGCGGCAGCGACAGCGCCCAGACCAGGAGGAAGCTGTTGATCTCCCAGTCGGCGCGCCCTTGCATGGCCACCGGCAACAGGCGGTTGGCCCAGAAGAACGCCGCGACCCCCAGCAGCAGGCCACTCATGCTGGCGATGTTGAGCACCTCGACCAAGCGCAGCTCGGTGGGCAGGCTGCCGCTCCTGGCATGCTTGAGCTGGCGCTTGCCCAGCCACATCACCAGGCCCGTGCCGATCACCGCAGTGCCGGCGATGCCGAAGACGAAGTACAGCCAGCGCAGCCAGGGCTCGGCGAAGTTGCCCATGTGCAAGCCGACGAAAGTGCCCGACACCATCACCGCGGTGCTTTCAGCCTTGCCGCTGCGCAGCAGCTCACCACTGACGCCGTCGAAGCTCCAGCTGCCGCTGCGCCGGTAGGCCACGCTGTCGGCCGCGGCGCGGGTGAAGTTGACCCGGGCGTTCTGGTCACCCGGGTTCTGCACCTCGATCCAGCCCAGCCGGGCACCGGGTACCTGCTCCTGAACCTTGGCATAGAGGCTTGGCAACGACGTCATGGGCGCGACGATGCCCGCCGACTTCGGTGCCTCGGACTGGCCGAACAGCTCGTTGAAGTAGCCGCGGGGGCTGTCATAGCTGGCCATGATGCTGGCCGGCATGACCATGTACATGAACAGCACCAGGCTGCTGTAGCTGATCATCAAGTGGAACGGCAGCACCAGCACACCAATCGCATTGTGGCCATCGAGCCACGAGCGCTGACCCTTGCCGGGCCGGAAAGTGAAGAACTCCTTGAAGATCTTCTTGTGGGTGATGATCCCGGTCACCAGCCCCAGCAGCATGATCAGCGCGCAGAAGGTCGACAGCCAGCGGCCCCAAGGGTGGGGCATCTGCAGTTGGAAGTGGAAGCGGTAGAAGAACTCGCCACCGCGGCTGTCGCGGGCCTCGACCACTTCGCCGCTCTGGGCGTCCAGCGCCTTGTTGATGAAGCCGCGGCGGCCGCCGCCGTCCGCGCGCCAGCCGACATTGAGCGCCGGCTCGCGAGCACTGGGCAGACGGATGAACCAGCTACTGGCGCTGCCAGCGTTGGCTTGCAGGTACGCTTGGGCCAGGCCCAGGCTTGCCGCCGGGTCGAGCGGATGGCTGCGCACCTCCGGCTGGCTCCAGTGGCTGATTTCTTCCTTGAAGTACGACATCGTCCCGGTCAGGAAGATGGCGAACAGCAGCCAGCCGAAGATCAGGCCGGTCCAGGTGTGCAACCAGGCCATGGCCTGGCGAAAGCCTTCTTTCATGGGTTTTGCATCCAGTAGGCCAGGCCGTTGATCATCGCCAGCACCAAACTCGGCAGCAATACGCCGAACCAGGCGCGCCAGGCGCTACGACAGGCGAAGCACCAGATGAAGGCCAGCACGTAGAACACGAACGAGAGCATCATGCCGCTCGACACCGCGTCGACCTTGGGCATCGGCGCCAAGAGAGTGATGCAGACGCTGGCCATCGATGCCAGCAGGTACCCGCCCAACAGCGCGGCCAGGCTGCGTGAGGTCACGGCCAAACGGTAGCGCAGGGGCACCCCGGCGGTTTTGCTTTTCATTACGGCGGTCCGAAAAATGAGCAGCCAATAGTAATGATTTCAATTCTCACAAGCAAAGCAACCTGATGGCTGTCGCTGATTTTCCGCCTACCGGCAAGGTCCGCCGGAGGCAAGGCTCGCCCGTGATGGAACCCGCTTTGCTTGAGTTGCGCTCGCGGGCGCCGGCGTCTTTGCTACAAGAAATTTATCTTTCGCAGGGGGTTGAAATCGGCCGGCAATTGCCTGACCTTAGAGTCAAGAGGCGAACTTTCCCACAGGCCGCAACGGCCCTGGGGCGTCTCTGGCGAGCTAGCTGAATAAGGATTGAATCATGCAAATCCAGGTCAACTGCGACAACCATATTCAAGGCAACATCCGACTGAACGAATGGGTTCAGAGCACGTTGGAAAGCACGCTCGAACGATTTGAAGAGGACCTCACCCGCATCGAGGTCCATTTGCGCGACGAGAACGGCGCCAAGCCAGGTCCGCATGACAAACGCTGCCAGATGGAGGCACGTCCCAAAGGCCATCAACCGATTTCCGTGACCCACACTGCCACCTCGCTGGACCAGGCCGTCGACGGCGCGGCCAGCAAGCTCAACAACGCCCTGGAGCACTTCTACGGCAAGCGGCGCAGCAAGCGCAGCGTGTTGCAGCACACTGAGCTGGAAGATGAAGTCGAAGGCTGATCCAGTCTGATGACAAAAAACGCCCGGTGCACTGCACCGGGCGTTTTGTTTGGCGCACGCTCAAGAGGCTAGCGGCCGCCAATCGTCACCTTGGCTGAACCAACCTCTTGAATACCGGGTCAATTCCAGCACATTCATTTGCAGATCCAGCGCCATGAACAACCCCTTCGACCTGATCAGCGACGCCTTCTCCCCGGAATATCGGGTCAACCTGAGCATCGAACGGCTGGATGGCAGCATCATGCTGACCCTCTCGAACGACGCTGGCGTGGCGGCCAAGCGCCTGATCACCGAGGCCCAGCGCAACGACCCGGTACGCCTGCAACGCCTGATCGACAGCATCCGCTTCGGCTTGGCCATCGAGCAGGGCCACAGCGCCCTCGACATCCTCGCCGCCATGACCGGCGAGCAAGGGCATGAGCAGCGTCACATCGCGACGACCCAAGTGGCCAACTGAGTCCGGCGCTTGGCTACTTGCCCTCCTCGATCGCTTGCCCGTTGGCATCGATGACCTTGGTCGAGGGATAGCGGTACGACGCATAGCGCACCACTAGGATCGCGAAGGCCAACAGCAGGATGCCGCCACACAGGTACAAGAGCCCGACCTCCGGCGCCTTGTGGTGCGAAACATCGCCAATCAGCAGGCGCGTCAGCGCGGTGATCGCCACGTAGAGCAGAAAGCGGATGGGCATGTGGTTGGTCTTGAAGTAGATCCCTACCATCGCCCCCAGCTCCAGGTAGATGAACAGCAGCAGGATGTCGTCGACGCTGACGCTGCCTTTATCGAGCATCTCGCAGAAGGTCAGGACCGCGGCCCAGGCGGTGATGCCGCCGATGCCAAACAGCGCCAGGTAATGAAACGACTCCACGCACAGGTTGCCGAGCGAGTCGGCCGAGCCATGCAGGCCTTTGCGCAGCTTTTCAGCCCATTTGATGTTCACGATCTTGATGCCCCCGATACGCCCATGAAGGATGATGCGCCGCCGCAGATGACGGCATGTATGTCATGCAGTTAAAAGGCCAGGGCCCCTGCCTGAGAAGGCGACCGATTGCCGCAAGGCACGCCCGACCAGCGCCGCGGCGGACCATTTTGAAGATAAATCGCTACTACTTGGTTGCAGGCGCGCCGCTTATCCGGAATACTGTATATCGATACAGTTGATCCTGACTAAACCAGCAAAAAGGCACATGAGGTGATGAATGGCCGTCGAAGTGGTATACCGCAGCAGCCGCGACCCGGAGCGCTTGTTCATGGATAAGGCCGAAGCAGATCGTCATGACAAGATGCTCGAACTGGCCGAACGCCTGGCCGAGGTGTTGCACAAGGCCGTCCCATCGCTGAGCGAACAGCAAGTCGAGGAAGCGGGTATCTACATGGCCAAGAACCGCGATGTTTTCGCCCGGGCCTTCAAGAGCCAGCCCGATGCCCTGGCCGAGCTGCTCGGCACCGACGCTGCCGAGTAACCGCGCTCAATCGTACAGCAGCCGCTCGGCGAGCATCTGTGCGACCCGCGCCGGCGAGCGCTTTTCCGCCTGGGCATGGGCGAAGACTTCGGTGAGCCGTGACGGGATGCGCGCCAGGTGCGCGGTGATGGTGCCGATGGCTTCGCCGCGGTGCTTGAGTGCCACGTAAATCAGCCCCCCGGCGTTGATCACGTAATCCGGCGCGTAGAGGATGCCGCGGCTCTCGAGCTGATCAGCCACCTGCAAGGTGGACAACTGGTTGTTGGCCGCCCCGGCCACCGCCGCGCAACGCAGCTGCATCACACTCTGGCCGGTGAGCACCGGCCCTACCCCACAGGGGGCGAAGATGTCGCAGGGAGTGCTGATCAGC
Source organism: Pseudomonadota bacterium (assembly GCA_023388335.1). Taxonomy (GTDB): domain Bacteria; phylum Pseudomonadota; class Gammaproteobacteria; order Pseudomonadales; family Pseudomonadaceae; genus Aquipseudomonas. Next base: position 14,001 of record JAEWGL010000065.1, read on the forward strand.
GCTTCGTTGGCTACCGGGTGTGCATTGAACTGCTGCATGGCCAGCTGCACCCGCCCAGGGTCCAGGTCACTGACCAGTAACTCGGCGCCCGCCGCGTGCAGTTGCTCGGCCAACGCGTAGCCCACATTGCCCAGCCCCTGGATCGCCACCCGCAAGCCTTCCAGGTTGTCGCTGCCCAGGCGCGCCATCGACGTCGCGCGGATGCCGGCGAACACACCCATGGCCGCATGCGGCGATGGATCGCCCGAGGCCGTCGTGCTGGTGACATGGGGAGTGGACTGGGCGATGCAGTCCATGTCGAGCGTCGAGGTACCGCTGTCCACGGCGGTGATGAAACGCCCTTGCAAGGTGTCGACGAACCGCCCGAAGGCCTCGAACAGGGCGGCACGATTTTCCACGTGCGGGTTACGGATGATCACGGCCTTGCCGCCGCCCAGCGGCAATCCAGCCAAGGCGGCCTTGTAGCTCATACCCTGGGCCAGTGAGATGGCATCGGCCATGGCACTGTCATCATCGGCATAGGGCAAGTAGCGACAGCCTCCCATGGCAGGGCCCAGGTGCTCGCTGTGGATCGCCACCACGGCCTTGAGGCCCGTGGGTGGATCGGTCCACAGGTGCAAGGATTGGGTGCGGGTGCTCTGCATGAGCGCGAACATCGACGGGCTCTCCCGATGAAGTGCTCCTGACAGTATAGGCGTGACCATGCAAGCCATGGCCCTGACGGACCACTGGACGAAAAGCTGCGCCGGGGCTACAACAGAAGCTTGAGCGGAGAAATCCATGAACCCACGCCAAGCCTGCCTGGCCTGCCTGGAACGCGAGCCTGTCGCCTTGCTGGAAGCTGCCTTGTGGATCGCTGCCGAGCATGATCGCAGCGTCGACCCCTCCGCGTGCCTGGCCCGGGTCCAGGACCTGCACCGGACGATCAGTGCCAACCTGCCGATGCTACCGGTTGCCGAATTGGCCCAGCCGCTGCTGCGCCAGCTCATCGCGCTTGGCTTCCAGCAGGATGAGTACCATCCGATACGCCCGCAGGCTGCATTGATGGACAAGGTCCTGCTGCGCCGTCGCGGCCAGCCGTTGGCCTTGGCGATCCTGACAATGGAGCTGGCGCAACGCCTGTCGATCCCGTTGGAGGGCGTCAACTTTCCCGGGCATTTCTTGCTGCGTGTGCCGGGTGCCGATCACCTGCTCGATCCCTGCGGCGGTCGACGCCTGTACCCCAGCGACTGCCGCGAACTGCTCGGCCGCCAGTTCGGCCCACAGCTGCAGCTGACCGCCGACCATCTGCGCACGGCCAGCCCGATGCAGATGCTCCAGCGCCTGTCGCGCAACCTGCGCCAGTTGCACTCAAGCAACGACAACGACCTGGCCGCCCTGATCGATGCCGAACGGGTGATGCAACTGGGCCCGGTGATGGTCAGCGACTACCTGGCGCGAGCCACCCTGTACCAGCACCTGGACTGCCCCCAGGCCGAACGTTACGACCTGGAGCATGCCTTGCTGCTGACCGACGATCCGATCCAGCGCCTGCGCCTGAGCGATCGGCTCGCTCAGCTACCGACCACGACGCGCTCGATTCACTGAGCCGGGGTGTCTGGCTGCCGGGCGGGGTGAGCGTGGCTGAAGGCTGGATGCTGCTCGGCCAGCGCTGCCACCCGGCGGATGCGCGGGTAGCCGCTGAGGTCGACGTTGAAGCGCTCGGCGGCATACACCTGCGGGATCACGTACAGGTCGGCCAGCCCCGGGGCATCACCAAAGCAGAAACCCTGATCGTCGATCAGTTGCTCCACCGCCGCCAGCCCCTGGCCGATCCAATGACCTATCCACTGGTTGACCTGCGCCTCGCCCTGCCCCAGCTGACGCAGCTGGTTGAGCACGCTGACGTTGTGCAGCGGATGAATGTCGCAGCCGATCAGCGCCGCCACGCCGCGCACCTTGGCCCGCTGCTCGGCGCTGTCGGGGAGCAGCGCAGGCAGGGGATACGCCTCTTCCAGGTATTCGATAATTGCCGGTGACTGCATCAGCAGCGTGCCGCCATCGGTGCGCAAAGCCGGCACCCGACCCTGGGGGTTGACCGCGAGGAAGGCGTCGCCGCGCTGCTCACCCTTGAGCAGATTGACTGGCAGGGCCTGGTAATCCAGGCCCTTGAGCGCCAAGGCAATCCTCACCCGGTACGAGGAGGTCGAACGGTAGTAGGTGTAGAGTTCCATCGCCTGCCCTCTCAATGCGCCGGCAAGACAGTGCCACGGCATTCGCCGAAGCCAATGCTGGCCAAGCCTTCACGGGTGCAACGGGCACGCAGGATGATCTCGTCGCCGTCTTCGAGGAACTTGCGCGTCTCGCCGCTGGCCAGTTCCACCGGATGTTTGCCGCCCTCGGTGATCTCCAGCAGGCTGCCGTGAGACCCAGGCTCTGCGCCAGACAGCGTGCCGGTACCGAAAAGGTCGCCCGGCTGCAACTGGCAGCCATTGACGCTGTGGTGGGTCACCAACTGGGCCACGGTCCAGTACATGCTGCGGGTATTGCTAAGGGTCAGGCGGTGTGCCGGCAAGCCCTGTTCGCGCATGCGCTCGGTCAGCAGCAGCACTTCCAGTTCGATGTCGAAGGCGCCGTTGGCCTGGTCACGTGGGTCGAACAGGTAGGGCAGCGGCTGCGGGTCGCCCTCCGGACGCGCTGGCTGGGCGCAACGGAACGGCGCGAGCGCCTCGGTGGTGACCACCCAGGGCGAGACCGTGGTAAGGAAGCTCTTGGACAGAAACGGGCCCAGCGGCTGGTATTCCCAGGCCTGGATGTCCCGCGCCGACCAGTCGTTGAGCAGGCAGAAGCCGGCGACATGCTCGCTGGCCTCGGCTACCGGGATGCTGTCGCCCAGGTCGTTGCCTTGGCCGATCCAGATGCCCAGCTCCAGCTCGTAGTCCAACCGCGCGCAAGGACCGAAGCTTGGCTCGCTCTGCCCGGCGGGCAGGGTCTGGCCCTTGGGCCGGCGCACATCGGTGCCCGAGGGGCGCAAGGTGGAGGCGCGGCCGTGGTAGCCGATCGGGACGTACTTGTAATTGGGCAGCAGCGGGTTGTCTGGGCGGAACAGCTTACCGACATTGGTGGCGTGCTGGATGCCGACGTAGAAGTCGGTGTAGTCGCCAACCCGCGCCGGCAGGTGCATCTGGCAGTCGCTGGCCGGATAGAGCGCGGCCTTGAGCGCGTCCTGGTGCTCGCTATGCTCGCCGAGCAACGCCAGCAGGCGTTCGCGCAGGGCTACGCGAGGCTCGCGGCCAAGGGCGAAGAAGGCATTCAGCGTGCCGCCTCGGGTGGCTTCGACCGCTGCCCGGGCCTGGCCTTCGAACAGCCCGCTTGCCAGCACCGCTTCCAGGTCGAGGATTGCCTCACCAATGGCCACGCCGCAGCGCTGCGCCTCGCCTGGGCGGCTGAAGATGCCAAGGGGCAGGTTCTGCAGCGGGAAATCGCTATGGCCGTTGGCGTGTTCGACCCAACTGCGGGCGATGGCGGTGTGGTTCATGGGTTATCTCCGGTTCGGGTTGAAGGTGCTCGGCAAGGTGGCCCAGCAACTGTCGTAATCGGCCTGCAACTGCGGGCATTCGAGGGCATGGCGGCTCGGGCGCAGCACCTGGCTGGTCTCGAACATGAAGGCCATGGTGTTGTCGATCTTGTGCGGCGCAAGCTCCGCGGCGATCGCCTTGGTGCAGGTCTCGGCATCGGGGCCGTGGGCGCTCATGCAACTGTGCAGCGAGGCACCGCCAGGCAGGAAACCTTCGGCCTTGGCGTCGTAGGCACCCTGGATCAGGCCCATGAACTCGTTCATCAGGTTGCGGTGGAACCAGGGTGGCCGGAAGGTGTTCTCGGCCACCATCCAGCGCGGCGGGAAGATCACGAAGTCGATGTTCGCCAGGCCATGCACGCTGGTGGGCGAGGTCAGCACGGTGAAGATCGACGGGTCCGGATGGTCGAAGCTGACGGTGCCGAGGGTGTTGAAACGGCGCAGATCGTATTTGTACGGCACGTTGTTGCCATGCCAGGCGACCACATCCAACGGCGAATGCTGCAGCTCGCAGCCCCAGAGCTCGCCGAGGAACTTCTGCACCATCTGCACCGGGCCGCTGGACTCTTCGTAACGGGCAACCGGCGCGAGGAAGTCACGGGGGTTGGCCAAGCCGTTGCTGCCGATCGGGCCCAGGTCAGGCAGGCGCAGCGGCGCGCCATGGTTTTCGGCGATGTAGCCGCGGGCGTGGCGGTCGAGCAGCTCGACGCGGAACTTCAGGCCACGCGGCAACACGACGATTTCCAGCGGCTCGACTTCGAGCACCCCCAGTTCGGTGGCGATGCGCAGGCGGCCTTCCTGAGGCACCAGCAGCAACTCGCCGTCGGCGTTGAAGAACACCCGTTCCATGGAACGGTTGGCGCAATAGCTGAATACGCTGATCCCGGTCGGCTTCTCGGCCGCGGAGTTGGCCGCCATGGCCACCCAGCCGTCGATGAAATCGGTGGGCTCGGCCGGCACGGGCTGTGGGCTCCAGCGCAGACGGTTGGGCGTGACGGCGCCCAGCGGCCCGCCGGCGAGCTGACGCTCCAGACGTTCGAAGCGTGGATGCAATGCCGAGGGGCGGATGCGGTAGAGCCAGGTACGGCGCAACTCGCTGCGGGTCATGGTGAAGGCGGTGCCCGAGAAGAGCTCGGCGTACAGCCCGTAAGGCGCTTTCTGTGGCGAGTTCTGCCCGACCGGCAGGGCGCCGGGCAGGGCTTCGCTGGCGAATTCGTTGCCAAAGCCGCTGAGGTAGTCGGTGACAGGGGACGTGTCGGGGTTCATCTGTGCCTCCGGGCCGATGCCGGCCGGTTCATGGCAGCTGGCTGCCGACCTGTTCCGAGGCGGTTCAGGGATGACAGCGGCTCTGCATTGTTTTTATCGTAATCAGATTACGAATAACGTAATTTGATTGCCATGATGCGTCAAGCTATAAAGACGCCCACTCGTTTTCCCTGGATGCCCTGCCCCATGGCCAAAGCCAGCTCTCCTGCCGACAACGGCAAGCAAAAGGTCCGCTCGGCGGAAGTCGGTACCGATATCCTCAAGGCTCTCGCGCAGCTCTCCCCCTCCACCTCGCTGTCGCGCCTGGCCGAACATGTCGACATGCCGGCGAGCAAGGTGCACCGTTACCTGCAGGCGCTGATCGCCAGTGGCTTCGCCGAGCAGAACCCGGCCACCAACCATTACGCGCTGGGCCGCGAAGCCTTGCGGGTCGGCTTGGCGGCCCTGGGCGGGATGGACGTGCTGAAAGTGGCGGCCTTGCCCCTGTCGCAACTGCGCGACGATCTCAACGAGAGTTGCTTTATCGCCGTGTGGGGCAATCTGGGGGCGACGGTGGTGAGCATCGAACCTGCCGTGCGCGCGGTCACGGTGGTCACGCAGATTGGCTCGGTGCTGCCGCTGCTCAGCTCATCTACCGGCCTGGTGTTCGCCGCCTACCTGCCCGAGCGCGAGACCGTCGAGCTGCGCGACCAGGAGCTGGCCACGCTGCAGCACCCCGCCAGCGATTACGCGCCACTGCTGGCCGGCATCCGCGAGCGTGGCCTGCACCATGTGCACGGCTTGCTGATGCCGGGTGTGGATGCCTTGTCGGCGCCAGTGTTCAACGCCATGGGCCAGATTTGCGCGGTGATGACAGTGGTCGGGCCCACGTCGATCTTCCATGCCGACGAGCAAGGCCCAGCCGCCCGGCGCCTGCTGGACGCCTCACGGGCGGTGAGCTGGCGGATGGGTTTTGGCGATGCGCCAGTGACGGGACATGGTGAGTAGGTCGAGGAGGAATGGCCTTGGATCGCTTTACAAAAGCGGCCAGGCGCGCCGCTATCGTTCAGCGTTGACTGTTGCTCGATCGGTAATAGAGATTGTCAGAAGCAACTATTTTTCCTGCTGGATCAAGCGCTTATTCTGATCTCGCTGGCACGACGTGAAGGGCTCTTCCCCCTCCCTTCGGGTCAGCAAGGTTCACCGACGTTGATTTTGAAGCTCCTTGATCTAACGTCTCAGTTGGCCGCTGCGCTTGCAGCGGCCTTTTTTTATGAGCGGGTGAAATGTTGTCTGGCTGCCAGGGGGCTCAGGAGGTGCGTGCCTTGGGGTCGGGTCAGGACTGCCAGGTACATCGCTTGAGTGTTATGTCGCCCTTGAGATCGAGCGCCGCCTGCGCGGCGCTTCGCGGGCAAGCCCGTTCTCATAGAAAAAACGCTAACTCAATGATTTAGCTGATGAACCTGTGGGAGCAGGCGGCGCTCGATCTTCAGGGCGCTACAGAACTCAAAATATGCACAAACTGGCCATCTCTCCCCTCCTCACTCCTGAGGATACCTCTGCAAATTGGCCATCATTTGCTGCAGCGCCTGGAGGCTGTCTTGCGGGTGGGCGGCGTCGTTGAAGTCGGCGATCTGCTGCCAGCTGTCGGCGACCTGCTCGGGGGTGAAGCCTTCCCGTGGATCAAAGCCCACACCCTGGCTGCGCTCCCAGCGCACCTTGCCGATCCAGCCGCCGCCCACTTCGAACAGTTCGCCGCTGTCCTGGCACTGCTCGCTGCCCAGGTACACCACCAAGGGGCTGACCAGCTCGGGCTTGAGCCGCTCGAACACCTGCGGCGGGATCAGCCCTTCGGTCATGCGGGTGCCGCCGGTGGGGGCGATGGCGTTGACCAGGATGCCGTGCTTGCGCCCTTCGATGGCCAGGGTGCGGGTCAACCCGTAAAGACCGAGCTTGGCCATGCCGTAGTTGGCCTGGCCGAAATTGCCATAGATGCCCGAGGTCGAGGCGGTGAAGATCACCCGCCCCCCGTTCTGCTCGCGCAGGTGCGGCCAAGCGGCATGGGTGACCTTGAAGGCGCCCTCCACATGCACCCGGTAGACCAGCTCCCAGTCGCTCTGCTCCATCTTGTGGAACGTCTTGTCACGCAGGATTCCGGCGTTGTTCACCAGCACGTCGACGCGGCCGAAGCTGTCCAGCGCCTGCTCGACGATGCGCTGGCCGTCGGTGACCGAGTCATGGTTGGCCACCGCCGTCCCGCCCGCCGCGCGGATCTCGGCCACCACGCGGTCGGCGGCCGAAGCGTTGGCGCCTTCGCCATGGGTCGAGCCACCGAGGTCATTGACCACCACCTTGGCGCCGCGCGCGGCGAACAGCAGCGCATGGGCCCGGCCCAGGCCGCCCCCCGCACCGGTGACGATGACCACTTTATCTTGCAGACGTACTGGTTCGCTCATGCTCAAGGTTCCAGGCAAAGGGGTGGAAACAACGAGTGTCCGCCAGCACCGCGCGGCGGACAATCAAGCGCATTCAGGCTGAATGCCAAACGATAAGGCAGGACGATGATCGCTCAGGTCAGGACCAGGCAACCTTCTGCGGCAGGCAGCCCATGGGCTGTTCGCGAAAAGCCAGGTAATGCCGCAGCACCTGCACGGGCGCCTCGGTATGTGGGTAGTGGCCAATGCCTTGCAGTTGCACCGTGTCAGGTTCCGGCACCAGCTGTTGGTAGCGTTCGACCATGTGCGCCCCGGACAGCGGGTCGACCGTGCCATTGATGAAGCGCAACGGCACGCCCTCCTGCTGCAGCGCGCCGACCCAGCGCTCACGGTGCGCACGCCGCTCGGGCAGGTAGCCGATCAGCTTGTGCAGCACACGGGTGCCGCGGTTGGAGACGATCAGGCTCCAGTAATCATCCAGCGCGCTTTCACTGGGGTGGGTGCAGGGGCCGTAGACCTGGGTCACATTGCGCACCAGGTCATCACGGCCGAACGAACGCCCAACCAACCAGCCGAGGGGGCTGAGCAGGAGTTTCTGGATCAGTAGCAGCTGCGAGCTCTCGGGGAACAGGCCACTGTTGAGGAACGCGCAGCTGGCGATATCGGCGCGCCCCTCGTGGTGCCGGGCAAGCAGCTCCTGGGCGACACTGCCGCCGTAGTCATGGGCCAGCAGATGGGCCGGCTCGCTGACGTTCAGGTGCGCGAGCAGGGCCTGCTGCAGGTCGGCCTGTTCCAGCAGGCTGTAGTGGTGGTCGAGGGGCTTGGCCGAATCGCCGAAGCCGAGCATGTCGCAGGCGATCACCCTAAAGCGCTGGGCCAGTGGCGCCCACAGGTAATGCCAATCCCAACTGGCGGTAGGGAACCCATGAAGCAGCAGCAAGGGTTCACCCTGCCCTGCCGTCCAGTAACGAATGCTCTGGCCCCGGAAAGAGAAGTTCTGACCCCGGGTTCGCCAGACGCACAATGGAATTTCGGCCAAAGGCATCAGAGTCTTCCCGGTGGTGTGAGGAAAAATGAATCAAGCAAGGCTGTGGCTGCGGTCATTGCATTCACCTCGGCACTTACGTGTGCTCTCTCTTGAAGGCACAGTCTAAACAGCCGTGCCCTAGCGGTGTGTTGCGTTGGCAGCCAGCTTGATGGCCGTGCGGGTCAGGGGGCGAACGGTCAGAGCAACGTCGCCAGCAAGGGGGCTGCGAACAGGTTGAGCAAGCCGGTGAGAACCATCACCAGGCCGGCTACCGAGCCCTCTTCGCCGCCCACTTCGTGGGCTCGGCTGACACCGGCACCGTGCGCGCCGACCCCGAACAGCGCACCCCGAGCCAGCGGCGTGCGCAGTGGCAGGTACTTGAGCAGGAGGCCGCCGAGCATCGCACCCAGCACGCCGGTGAGCATCACGAACACTGCGGTCAGCTCGGGCACGCCGCCAAGGTCACGCGCCAGCGGCATGGCGAACGGCGTGGTGATCGAACGCGGCAGCAGCGACAGGCTCACCGCGCTGTCGAGCGCCAGCAGATGCGCCAGGCCCCAGGAGCTGGCGATGGACGCCGCGCTGCCGACCAGCATGCCCAGGGACAAGGCCGGCCAGTGGCGCGCGAGCAAGGCCCGCTGCTGCCAGATCGGCACGGCGAAGGCCACTGTCACCGGGCCGAGGACGCTCATCAGCCAATGGGTGTTACGCGAATATTCGGCATACGCCGTGTGCAGCGGGACCGCCGCCGCCAGCAGCAAGGCAGGCACCAGGATCAGCGGCGACAGCAGATAACGGCCGCTGCGCCGGTACAACCAGCGGCTGCACAGGTAGGCGAGCAGGGTCAGAACAAGCCAGAACAAAGGCATGGGTTCAAGGCTCATGACGCAGCCTCCAGCGGCAGACCAGTTCTACCGTCACGGCCGTCATGACCATCACCAGCAAGGTACTGACGCCGATTACCAGAAGGATCCGCCAGCCTTCGTCGCGCACCAGCGCCCCATAGTCGAGCAGGCTCATCAGCGCGGGGATGAAGAACAGTAGCATCTCGGCCATCAGCCAGCCGGCACCCAGTTGCAACATGGCCGGCTTCAGCCAGCCCAAGGCGAACAGTAACAGGAGCAGGACCAAACCCATCACGCCACCGGGGATCGGCCAGCCCAACCAGGTGGCGAGCTGCCCACCCAGCAGGTACAGGAGCAACAGCACCCCGAGCTCGGCGAGCAGGCGCAGGGATTTTTTCACTAGAGCGGCGTTCATTGCAGGATTCCTCGACAGGGCCCTATTCTAAAAGTCCGCTATGTAGGCCAAAAGCGAATTGTTAGACTGAGTGCCATTCCAGAATGGAATCGAGCCATGGAATTCAAACAGCTGCGCAGTTTTATCGAAGTGGTGCACCGCGGAGGCTTTACCCAGGCGGCGCAGACGCTGCACATCAGCCAGTCAGCGGTGAGCAAGCAGGTGGCCCAACTGGAGCAGGACCTGGGTATGCCTTTGCTCGAACGTCAGGGCTCGCAGCTGCACTTGACCGCCGCCGGGCGCATCGTCCAAGAACGTGGCGAGGTACTGTTGCGCCAGCGCCAGGAATTGCTCGCCGAGCTCGACGACCTCAGCCAACTGGCCCGCGGCGAACTACGCCTGGGCCTGCCATTGCTGGGCAGTGATGCGCTGTTCGCTGGTTTGTTCGCCGAATACCGGCGACGCCACCCGAACATCACCATCCAGCTGCTTGAAGGCGGCAGCCGCACGGTCGAACAGGCCGTGCTCAATGGCGAACTGGAACTGGGCGGCAGCCTGACGCCGAGCGATCCGGCCTTTGAGTACCAGCCGTTCTGCAATGAACCGCTGGATGCACTGCTTCCGGCCGGGCATTCCCTGGCCAGGGCGACGCGCGTCAGCCTGCTGCAATTGGCCGACACGCCCTTTTTGCTCTATCAGCGCAGCTTCGTACTCAACGACCGTCTGCTCAGTGCCTGCCAGCAACTGGGCTTTACCCCGCGCGAAGGTGGGCGCAGCGGCCAGGCGGACTTTCTTGCCGCTCTGGTCGCGGCCGGTCAAGGGGTGGTGCTCTTGCCGCGCGTAGTGGCACGGGGACTGGAACGTCCCGGCGTGATCCGGGTGGCATTGCAGGCCCCTGCCCACCTGCGCTGGGATATCGCCTTCATCTGGCGCCGTGGCGCCTACCTATCGCGGGCGGCGCAGGCCTGGTTGCAGCTGTTGCGCGAGCAGCCGCAACCCCAGCTCGGCTGATCAGCCCTGGAGCGCGCTGGCGAACGCCGCCAGCCAAGGCTCGGCATCGGTTTCGGGGGTGACCGTCTCGCTGGCGTCCAGGCGCAGCATCGGCTGGATTTCGCGCAGGCCCAGCTCGATGAACAGTTCACGCAGCTGCTCGCCGCCGCCGCAGTAGGTATCCCCATAGCTGGAGTCGCCCAAGGCGATCACCGCGCCTGGCAAGCCGCGCCACTCGCCGGGCAGCACATCGCGGATGCTGCTGAACAAGGGCATCAGGTTGTCTGGGAGTTCGCCCATGCCGGTGGTCGAGGTCACCGCGAGAAACGCATCCGGGGCAAAGCCCTGAAGATCCTGCAAGGTGGCGCGCGCGGCGTGCCAGGCTTCGAAGCCGGCGGACTTGAGCTGGGATTCGGCGTGGCGGGCAACTTCTTCGGCGGTGCCGTACACCGAGCCGGAAAGAATGACGACTTTCATCAGAGGATTCCGAAACTGAGTAAAAACGTAGGATACTAGCATCGGCGAGTGGCAAAAGGCCGCTTCGCTGGTCTTTACTACCAAGTCCCCCTCTTGCATGGCCTGGACATGATCAACGCGCAACTGCTGCAATCCATGATCGATGCGTCGAACGACGGCATCGTGGTCGCTGAACAGGAAGGCGATGACACCATTCTCATCTACGTGAATCAAGCCTTCGAACGCCTGACCGGCTATGAGGCCACCGAGATCCTCTACCAGGATTGCCGCTTCCTGCAGGGCGATGACCGCGACCAGCTCGGCCGCGCACGGATCCGCCGCGCACTCGCCGAAGGCATGCCATGCCGGGAGATCTTGCGTAACTACCGCAAGGATGGCGGCGCGTTCTGGAACGAGCTGTCGATCACACCGGTACGCAATGCCGCCGACCGCCGCACCTATTTCATCGGCATCCAGAAGGACGTTACGCGCCAGGTCGAGCTGGAACGCGAACTGGCCGAGGCGCGCGCGCGCCTGGAACGACTGGAAATCAAGCTACGCACCTGACAAAGCGCTTTTTCACCGTCCATTCGATGAAACAATCGCCAACACGTATCGCTACCCTAGAGTTCGACCATGCACGTAGATGCCCTCCTGACCCAGGATGAGCTGGATTTCATACAGAACATGCAGCATTTACCGCAATTGAACCTGGCCGACCCCTCGTTGGGCCTGCTGGTCAATGGCGACCCCCAGCTCAAGGACCTGCTCACTCGCCTGGTGGCCAACGAGCAAGTCACCCTGCAGGCGCAGTACAACAACCAGCAACTGAGTTTTCCGCTGCAACTGGTCGAAGACGAGTTCCACGCCTTGCACCTGCAACTGGGTTCGCCAAACATCTACGAAGACGGCCCGACCCTGCGGCCCTGGCGCCTGTCGCTGGACACGCCGGCGGCGCTGATCAACGAAAATGGCCAGGCCAGCGGGCTATGGGTGCGGGATATTTCCTTCAAGGGTGCATTGCTGGAGCTGCGCGGCCTGCCTAAGGCGCCGGCCCGCTTCAGTCTGCGTTTCGCCCCCGAAGGCATCGCACCGATCGGGGTTCAAGGGGTATTGCGGCAACGCATCGGCCCCCATCTGGTGGCCTACGACCTGGGCCACGGCCCGGCAGAAGAGACCGAACGGTTGCGCGAATACATCCTCCAGGCCCATCGTCGGGCCCATCCGGAACTGCATACTCAGGTATCCAGATGACCGGCCAGGCTCTGCTGCAGGCGTCGGCGCATCTGCCCGGCTTCGGCGCCCAGGCATGCCACCTGGCTGCGGGCGAGGCTCTCCTGGGCCATCTCGGCCATCTCGCCGGCGAGCAATAGCGGGCATTCCACCCCCAATGCCAGGCGCGCCAGGCGCTTGCTAAGCCCGACACCCGGCTGGCGGTTGGAGAACAGCACCAACGCGTGAGGCTTGAGGCGTTCGCAGACCAGCGTCAGTTCGTCCAGCGGTTGTCCGGGTGCCAGCACCGTCACGGCGATTTCATCGCTGCCCAGCAGCAAGCCGGCCACCAGCAACTCCAGCTCGGGCAAGTGTTCGCCCAAGGGCGCCAGCACTATGTGCTGGGACTGTGACTCGCGCATCAGGTGCAGGCGCTGCAGCACGCGGGCGCGCAGGAAGTGGTCGAGGAACAGCCACTCGCTGGTCTGCCCGAACCTCTCGCGCTCGCTGCGCAGGGCCAGCCACACCGGCATGAACACCCCATCGAACACCTGCGCCAGCGGGTAGCTGGCAAACACCTGGCCATACACCTGCTCCAGGCGCATGCCATCGAAGGCGTGGACCGCCTGGCGCACCTGGGCCTGCCAGCGCGCCTGTTGATCAGGGGTGGATGAGACTTCGACAACGCCCTTGAGCGATTGACGGGCCAGGATGCGGCCGACCTTGCTCACCGCCACTCCACGATCGAGCCAACCGAGGATGCTGCGGATGTCGTCGATGTCTGCCTGGCAGTAGAGTCTGTGCCCACTTTCGGTGCGTTTAGGCTGGATCAGCCCATAACGGCGCTCCCATGCGCGCAGGGTCACCGGGTTGACGCCTGTCAGTCGGGAGACTTCACGGATCGGAAACAACACTTCGTGGTCAAGGTGGGCAACCGTAGGGGAAGCGGGAACCTGTTCGTTCATTGCCGGAAAACCACATTATGTGCATACGAATCGGCATTCTACGCCGGTAAACCTGCCCCAGTCATGGCCGGACAGACTGTACGTTCACATCTAAAACTGACGGGTCATGGAATTCAGGTGATAATCCGTGCCCGATTCTTGCAAGCACGCTTGCGTCGCCCACCACCCCGGGCGCCGTACCAGGGGCCAGCTACCCGCCATGCCCCCGTTGCCAGGAGATACACGATGTCTACCCCACCCGTAACCATGATGGTGTCGCGCCGCGCCGCCCATGGTCGCTACCAGGACTTGCTGGCCTGGCTGCATGAAGGCGAACAACTGGCCACCGACTTCCCCGGCTACCTGGGCTCGGGCATTCTTGCCCCACCCGTCGGCGGCGACGAGTTCCAGATCATCTTCCGTTTCACCAACGAACAGACCCTGCATGCCTGGGAGCATTCGGCGTCGCGCCGCACCTGGTTGCAACGCGGCAATGGCCTGTTCGAGCGCCCACAGGAGCAGCGCGTGAGCAGCATGGACGGCTGGTTCGGCACGTCGCGGGTACAGCGCCCGCCGCGCTGGAAACAGGCCGTGGCGATCTGGCTGGCGTTTTTTCCGGTCTCGCTGCTGTTCAATATGCTGTTCGGCCACTGGCTGGCGGCGCTGGACCTGGTCCCGCGCGTGCTGCTCAGCACCCTGGGCCTGACGCCGGTGATGGTCTACCTGTTCATCCCGCTGTCGACCCGCCTGCTCGCCCCTTGGCTCAATGCCGTGCCGGCGACAGCCGACGACACCGCGCGCGGGCTGCGCAGCCGCTGAGCCGGGTACACGCAAGGCGCGGCAGTTCGGGTATGCTGGGGCCATTCACGCACAGCCGAATAAGTTGACCGTCCCCAAGATGAACAGCCCAATTCTCGTTACCGGAGCCAGCCAGCGTGTCGGGCTGGCCTTGGCCCTCGAACTGGCACAGGCCGGCCATACGGTTGTTAGTGCCAGCCGCAGCATCCATCCGCAGGCCCCGCACCCGAACATCATCCAGTTCCAGGCTGACTTGTGCGAGGAAGCCGACCGCCTGGCCCTGATCGACCACCTGCAGCATCACTACGCCGGGTTGCGGGCGATCATCCATAATGCTTCTGTATGGCTGGACGACGGCATGGAAAACCTGCAGACCATGTTCCGCCTGCACGTCGAGGCGCCCTACCACCTCAACCTGGCCCTCGGCGAACTGCTGGCCAAGGTCGACAAGGCCGATATCATCCATATCTGTGACGAAACCTCGTCGCGCGGCAGCAAGAGCCATATCGGCTATGCCGCGACCAAGGCCGCGCTGCAGAACATGGTGCTGTCGTTTGCCGAAAAGTACGCGCCCAGCGTACGCGTCAACGGTATCCTGCCGGGGCTGCTGATCTTCAAGGAAGATGGCGACCAGGCGTACCGCGAGCAGGCGCTGAAAAAGGCCCTGCTGGAATTCGAGCCAGGCGCCCAGCCGCTGGTCGAGGCGGTGATGTTCCTGCTCCAGAGCCAGTACAGCACCGGCAGCCAAGTGGTCATCAACGGTGGCCGCCATCTGAAGAACCGCATTGCCTGAGAGAAGCCCAATGACCCCTCAAGAACAGCTCGAACTCGAAGCCGCCGCCTTCCGGCGCCTGGTCGAACACCTGCGCACGCGCACCGATGTGCAGAACATCGACCTGATGAACCTCTCCGGTTTCTGCCGCAACTGCCTGTCCAAGTGGTACAAGGCCGCGGCTGATGAGCGGCAGATCGACCTGAGCCTGGATGATGCCCGCGAAGTCGTGTACGGCATGCCCTATGGCGAGTGGAAAGCCCAATACCAGAAAGAAGCCAGCGCCGAGCAGCAAGCGGCGTTCAACCAAGGAAAGCCCCGTGACTGATCTGAATACCCTGCGCGACAGCCTCGACAGCGGCAATCACGCCTTTGCCGACACCCTGGCGTTCATTGCCGCGCACTACAGCTATGAGCCCCAGGCGTTCAGCAATGGCGGTGTGGAGAATGCCGCTGGCCAGAACGAGGGTTCTTGCAAGACGCTCGGCCTGGCCTTGCTCGAAGGCCTGAGCGACCAGCAGGCCCTGCTGGCTTTTGGTGAGCATTACCGCAGCGTCCTGGCGACTCCGGAAGGCCGCGACCACGCCAACATCCGCGCCCTCATGAGCCACGGTCTGGCGGGCGTGAAGTTCGCCGCGCAGCCGCTCAAGCGCCTGGGCTGAGACCTGCGCTCGCGCAGGGGACCACCTGTTCACCGGGTGTCCCCTGCGCCAGCCGCCCCTGCTGCAGCCACTGCAACGCAATGGGCCATAGCGTCTGGCGAAAGCGATCATGAAAGAACGCGAAATGACCGATTTCCCGCACACCGAACGCCTGCGGTGAAAGCCGTAGATGCAGCCGTTCAGCCGAACTGAAGTAGGCGAGCAGACGCTCCGTGGCCTCAATGGTGCCGAATGGATCGTCCGTCAGGCTGATCGCCAGGGTCGCGGCCCTGACCCGGGCGAACGGCAGTTCGTCCAGCAGCCGTGCGCTGGGCCTGTGTTCATACCGCGGGGTACGCGCCACCCAGTCCTGCACCACCCCGGCGGGCGTATCCTCCAGCCAGCCCAGGCGCTTGCCCGGAAAATAGCCGAACCACCATGTCAGCAGCGGCATCAGCACGTGCCACTTGCCCAGCAGCCGCCAGCGGCTGTCACGCGCGTAGTCACGCCAGTAGGCAAATTGCGCACCGACCATCACCAATCGGCGTATGCGCTCGGCCGACGGCGCCAGGCCCGCCGCGCAGCCGCCGAAGCTGTGGCCGACCACATCCACCGGCTGCCCGGGAAACATCTGCTGCGCCCTGTGCAACATGGCCTGGAAATCCAGCTGCGCCCAATCGCTCCAGGACGCCTGGAAGCCACGCAGCGAAGCCGGTCGCGACTCACCGATGCCGCGGTAATCGTACGTCAGGACATCGCAGCCCTGGGCGAACAGATAGTCGGCAAAGCGCGCGTAGTAGCGGCAACGCACCGAAGTGGCCGCATTGATGATCACCACCGGGCGTTCAGGATCAACGTCAGCATGGCGCCAGCAAAATCCCCCGAGGCTGTAGCCGTCGGCGGCGCATTGACGAAAAGGGCTGGCGGGTTGGGTGAGGCTGCTCATGATGGCTCCCTGCTGCGGCGTCGCACCGCGGCAGGCGGGCGGACACATTGTGATCCACCCACGCTAGCAAATTTCCGCGGTCAGGCCGCGCCTTCCGGCGTCGGCACCGCACGCGACACCCTTTCCTTGCGCAGACCTTCAAGGCGCGAACCTTCGTAGCAGGTTTCACGGAACAGCTTCCAGCGTCCGAACAGCCCATACACATGAGTCACTCGGCCTTGCTCGTGGTAGCCCATGCGCAGGTGCAATTTCATCGCGGGTACGTTGTGGGTTTCGACCACATCCACCACCTTGTTGCAGCCTTTGGCGCGCATGGTCTCCCAGAGTGCGATCTGTGCATCCACCGACAGGCGACTGCCGAAGTAGCGGCGGATCATCTCGCCACCGAACTCGAAGAACTCCCCCGGCTTCACCGGGAAGGTGCAGCCGTAGTAATGACGGTCATGATAGTCGCGCATACTGGCCCAGATGAAAGCGATGGCATCGCCCTGCTCATCCAGATACATGTGGCCGGTATGGCCTTCGGCGGCCAGTTCGCGCATGGTCTGGACGCGATCGCCGAAATGTCGGGCAAAGGCATCGGCGTTCTGCTGGGTGATCTCCACCCGTTGCACTGGCGGATGATCCCTAAGGGTATGAGGCGCTACCGGTGTGACCAGGTCGCGCTCCATCCACAGCAATTCCCAGTGGAAGAACACATAGCGTTCAACCAAAGTGTCCAGGGTTCGGCGCAGACCTTTTTGCCTGATTCTTTCTCTTAGTTTTCTCAATGCACCCATACTGCCTCCCAAGCCACGGCGATTTTGCCCAGCCATTAGGAGCGGTATAGATCAGCACCACTGATCTCATGGCAATGAGCCAGCGGGGGAATTGTTTCAAGATATGAAATAAATCTGGCGGGAACAACGCAACCATTAAAAATGGCTGCGCTGTTAGGGACTTACTTACAGCTCGACGCAGTCGAACCGTACATCGGTAGCCACATCTTCGTCATAATTGACGTCGCTGCGTTCGAAGCCGAACAGGTTGAGGAACTCGCGCTTATAGCCAGCGTAATCGGTCAGCTGGAACAGGTTCTCGGTGCTCACCTGTGGCCACAGCGCCTTGCAGGCATCCTGCACGTCATCACGCAGTTCCCAGTCGTCCAGACGCAGGCGGCCTTCTGTATCGAGCTCGGCCGGTTGGCCGTCTTCACGGTACAGGCGATCACGGAACATGCGATTGAGCTGGTCACCGGTGCCCTCGTGGACGCCTTTTTCCTTCATGATCTTGAAGACCATGGAGAGGTACAACGGCATCACCGGAATCGCCGAGCTGGCCTGGGTCACGACCGACTTGAGCACCGCCACGTTGGCGCCACCGCCGACCTTCTGGTTCAGGCGCTTGGCCGTCTCGTCCAAGTCCTGCTTGGCCTTGCCCAGCGCGCCGTGCCAGTAGATCGGCCAGGTGATCTCGGTGCCGATGTAGCTGAAGGCCACGGTGCGTGCCTGCGGCGCCAGCACGCCAGCGGCATCCAGCGCATCGATCCACAGCTGCCAGTCCTGGCCGCCCATCACGGTGACGGTATCGGCGATTTCCTGCTCGGAAGCCGGCTCGATCGACGCCTCGATGATGGTGTCCTTGTTGGTGTCGATGGCGGTCGACTTGTACGGCTGGCCGATCGGCTTGAGCGCCGAGCGCACCAGTTCGCCGGTTTGCGGCAGCTTGCGCACTGGCGAGGCCAGGGAGTAGATGACCAGGTCGACCGTGCCGCCCATTTCGGTCTTGATCAGCTCGATGACCTTGGCGCGGGCTTCATCGGAGAAGGCATCGCCATTGATCGACTTGCTGTACAGGCCCTCGGCCTTGGCGAACTTGTCGAAGGCGGCGGCGTTGTACCAGCCGGCGGTGCCAGGCTTGGTCTCGGTACCCGACTTCTCGAAGAACACGCCCAGGGTGTCGGCCTTGAAACCGAATGCTGCGGTGATACGCGCTGCCAGGCCGTAGCCGCTGGAAGCACCGATCACCAGGACCTTCTTCGGCCCATCCTCGCGCACGCCCAGCTTGCGGGTGGCTTCGATCTGGTCACGGACATTGAGTTCACAGCCTTTCGGATGGGTCGTGGTGCAGATGAAACCGCGGACTTTAGGATGAATGATGGCCAATGTCTGTACCTCATCAGGTGTTTAAGCATGCTCGCGCGCCTTGGCAGGCGGCGAACCGTTCGATTAGTGGGTGAGACTACACCCGGACGCTATCCGACACATCTTAAGGGTTGATGGCGGGGTTCAAAAGCGTGCTAGCCCCATTGCCCTTGCACAAAGCCTTTTCGACTGCTTGCATGTAGGCCGCCTGATCGACTCAAGGAAGATTGCTCCACAGCCGAGAGCAGGTCGATGCGCTGTTCGCGCAGATGGAGATTGTGCATCTGCATGAACTCGATGAACTGGGCTCGAGCCTGCGCGGGCCCAAGCACTGGCATTGCTTCGATCTCATCGCCCGCAAGCCATCACGGTGAACAGACATGCACGTACGCGCCATCTCCACCCACGACCTGGACAGCTTTTATGCGCTCTTTAGCGAGGTAAATGCCGAGGGCCGTTTTTCGACCCGTCGCACACCGCCGCCGAAGGATGCGATAGCCCGCGCCTTGGCGCAGGTGGAGGCCAACGACTGGCCGCTGTACGTGATCGAGCAGGATGGCATCATCATCGCCTCCGCCGAAGCCTACCCGCAAAGCTTCTGCCGCCAGGGCGGTAATGAACGGACGGGCATCCTCGGCATGCAGGTCAAGCAGGGCTACCGTCGCCGTGGCTATGGTGCCCTGCTGCTCAATGCCGTGATCGAGCATGGCAGGCGGCTGGGCTTTGAAGCCATCGAACTGACCGTATTGAAGTCCAATGAAGCCGCACGAAGTCTGTATGCGAAAAATGGATTCGTCTGGGTCGAGGACTTGCCGGCCTGTGTGCTGCCCAATGGGCAGGAGGACCAGCTGGAGAGGATGCGCCTGGTGCTCGAGCCTCGACCTTGAGCCTTGCTACGGTTATCGGTCCAGGCAACGCAACCCCGGCCAGCGCTGCAGCCAGCCCTTGCCGCAGAGCCGCGCCTCGTATACCTCGCGCTTGTCCGTAACGAAGCTCCGGGTCGGCCTGAGGACTTGACCGAACAGGTCTTCCAGCCCCAACGGCGCCAGCACCTCGCACGCCCCCGACGCCGTGCGTCGCACCGCGACGGCCGTGGCCGTTTCCGGCCAATGGGCCATGGCGTGGGCGGTGGATGCATAGGGAGCGTCGCCGTTGTGCAGATGCATGCGTGCCTGGTTCTTCACCGACCACTCAATCCCCGGCGCCCGCGTCCGCAATAGTGCTTCCAGCCGCTGATCCTCGGCGGCATCGCTGCGCTGCGAGTCGAACCACAGCACATCCACGTCTCCCCGCGATGCCGATGGCGCCCTGCCGTGCAAGTGATCCCACACGGCATTGCGCACGAACCCAGCGCCGATCCAGCAATCGGCAAGCTCAAGGGCGCGGACCACGTCGAGCAAGTGCCAGCGCAGTGAGTCGCACCGGATGAGCCCCTGCAGATGCTGGTGGTGAGGGCCAGAGTAGCTCTGGACGTCGGACAGGCGCTCATGATCAGTCATGGCACACCTCCCTCTATTCTGAGGTAGGACGAACACTGCAAATGGGATGAAGGTGGTAAGGCCAAGACGCCGAAGACGAGCGGCGGAGAACGAATGCGGGGGTCCTGAATAGACGCTGGGTGGTCATGCATGAGTTCCTTTCGTAGTGGAACTGCCACCCTTCGCGGCCAAGCGAGGTGAGGTGGCAGCGGTACGCGGGTTGGCCGACCGGGACGAAAGGAACCTGGCACACCCGAAGGTGTCCCGCGCACCACCGCCATAAAGCGACATCGCGGGCACAAAAAATGCGCCAGCAATGAAATGGGGCGCATGTGCGTCTTTCGTTGATCCGACCGGTCAAGGTCGGTCGCTGATTTTGCAGCGGCTGGGCAAATTTAGCGTTGTGGGGTGGGGAGTGCAACTGTTGGCGTAGCGTGGGAAACCCTAGCTAGGGACGCAGCTGGGATTCAGCAACGCCAAAGCCCGCACTGGGCGGCCAAAAATTCGATTTCAGTAGCCGGTCAGCCGTTTGGATTTCACACTGGGGCGTTTCAGCCAGTCTGAGCGAGACCCAATCGCCTCGCTCAGTCTGACAATCACTCACAGGCCCGGCCGATAAAAAATCAGATCGAGCGCTGATTCACACGAGCGCAAAGCTGCTCGGCGCTCTCCTTGCGCTCGGAATAGCGATCAACGAGGAATTCCGTGCGATCGCGCAGCAGCAGGGTGAACTTCACCAGTTCCTCCATCACGTCAACGATCCGATCGTAGTACGACGAGGGTTTCATGCGGCCGGCTTCGTCGAACTCCAGATAGGCCTTGGGCACCGAAGACTGGTTGGGAATAGTGAACATGCGCATCCAGCGGCCGAGCACGCGCAGTTGGTTGACTACGTTGAACGACTGCGAACCACCGCAGACCTGCATCACCGCCAATGTCTTGCCCTGGGAGGGACGAACCGCGCCGAGCGCGAGGGGGATCCAGTCGATCTGAGCCTTGAATACGGCTGACATCGCACCGTGACGCTCGGGAGAGCACCAGACCTGTCCCTGCGACCATTGCACCAGCTCGCGTAGTTCTTGCACCTTTGGATGCTCGACAGGAACGTCATCGGGCAACGGCAAGCCGGACGGATTGAAGATGCGGGTCTGCGCACCGAAATGCTCCAGCAGCCGCGCGGCTTCTTCCACCATTAGGCGGCTGAAGGAGCGTTCGCGGGTCGATCCGTAAAGTAGCAGGATGCGCGGTTTGTGGTCGCCGATGCTCATCGCGGCCGGGAAACCGTCGAAAAGGGAAAGATCTAGGTTGGGCAATTGCTCTGACATGTGTCCTCCTTAGAGAGCGCCGATGCGATCCAGCTCGTGCTTGAGCTTCTCGCGGCTGAGGGTGTCGAAGGGAAGATCAAAGAAGGCTTTGCAACGCTGCTCGATGCGAGCCAGCGTGGCTTGGAACGCGGCGTCAATCGATGCCTTGTCGCTCACGACGTCAGAAGGATCTTCCAGACCCCAGTGGGACTTCAAAGCCGGGCCGAAGTAAACCGGGCACGTTTCACCTGCTGCCCTGTCACAGACAGTGATGACGACGTCCGGTGGGTTGTCTTCAAAGGCATCGCTACCCTTGCTGCTTAGACCCTCGATGGATATGCCCGCACGCTGCAGGGTGGTGAGGCTTTGCGGCAGCACCTGGCCTTTGGGGAAACTGCCAGAGCTCACCGCCTCGAAGCCCTCTGGGGCAAGATGATTGAACAGGGCTTCGCAGAGGATGCTGCGGCAGCTGTTGGCCGTGCACATGAATAGGACTTGCATGGATCGCTCCTCGACTTCGTAGCGGGCTTCAGAGGCTCAGGCGCAACGCCAGGGCCGACAGGGTGATCAGCAAGACCGGCAGCGTAAGCAAAACGCCAACCTTGAAGTAGTAGCCCCAGGTGATACGCACGCCTTTGCGCGCTAGCACATGCAGCCATAGCAGAGTGGCCAGGCTTCCGATCGGAGTGATCTTCGGCCCCAGGTCGCAGCCGATGACATTGGCGTAGATCATCGCCTCGCGCACAACGCCCTGGGCTTCGCTGGCATGGATGGACAGGGCGCCGATCAGCACACTGGGCATGTTGTTCATCACCGATGAAAGCAAAGCCGAGATCAGGCCGGTACCTAGAGTCGCGGCCCATAGGCCTTGGTCGGCCAGGCGATCGAGCACCCCGGCCAGAGCGTCGGTCAGCCCGGCATTGCGCAGCCCGTAGACCACCAGGTACATGCCAAGGGAGAACACAACGATCTGCCAGGGCGCCTCGCGCAGCACGCGCCGGGTGGAAATCACGTGGCCTCGGGCGGCGACCGCGAACAGCACCGCGGCGCATACGGCTGCCACAGCGCTGACCGGGATGCCCAGTGGTTCGAGGACGAACAAACCGGCCAGTAGCGCCACCAAAACCACCCAGCCGACGCGGAAGGTAGCCCGGTCGCGGATGGCCATCGCCGGTGGCTTGAGCTCCTCCAACGGATAGCGTGCCGGAATGTCGTGCCGAAAGTAGAGGCGCAGCACCAGCAGAGTCGCGGCCACCGCGGCCAGGTTTACCGGCAGCATCACCGAGGCGTACTGGCCAAAGCCAAGGCCGAAGTAGTCGGCCGAGACAATATTCACCAGGTTCGATACCACCAGCGGCAGGCTGGCGGTGTCGGCGATGAATCCGGCGGCCATGACGAAGGCCAGGGTCGCGCCGGGGGAAAAACGAAGCGCCAACAGCATCGACATGACGATGGGCGTGAGGATCAATGCTGCGCCATCGTTGGCGAAGAGGGCCGACACCGCCGCGCCCAGCAGCACGATGAAGACAAACAGGCGGTGCCCGTCGCCGCGGGCCCATCGCGCAACGTGCAGGGCGGCCCATTCGAAAAAGCCGGCCTCATCCAGCAGCAGGCTGACGATGATGATAGCCACGAAGGTGGCGGTGGCGTTCCAGATGATTGCCCAGACGCTGGGGATGTCATGCACTGACACCGCGCCGAGTACCAAGGCGAGCAGAGCCCCGAGGCTGGCGCTCCAGCCGACGCCAAGGCCCTTCGGCTGCCAGATGACAAGCATAAGAGTGAGGAGGAAGACAGCAACAGCGATCAGCATGAGAAACTCGTTCGATAGGTTTCAACAGCAGGCGACGGCGCGGACCGGGCGGTCGTCCATGTTCTGCAGGCGCGAGGTGTTTTCTTGCAGCCACGCGGCATTGGCCTGCAATGTCACCTGCAGCATCTCGTGCACCCATGCGGGCAGTTGCGGATTGAGGCGGTAGTAAATCCACTGGCCCTGGCGGCGATCCAACAGCAGGCCACTACTACGCAGTTGGGCAAGATGGCGGCTGACCTTCGGCTGGCTGACGTCCAAGGCGCACATCAACTCACAAACGCACAGCTCGCCTAGGTGGGTGATCAGCAGGGTGGCGCGAGCGCGTGTCTCATCGGCCAGGTTCTTGAAGACCTCGGAAGGGGTGATCACGGGCAACGCCTATTACATATGGAAAACCAAATATACGAAATTCCATATATAAAGCGCAAGCCCGTGGGGCTGAGCGCCCTCACAGCAAATCTCGGGCGACAGACATAAAAAATCCGGGATCCTTATCAGATTCCGGATTTTTCTGCTGCCTTGGGATTGGTCAACAAATCCTTAAGTGAACAGCATTGCGGCTTTTAGCCGGGCTTCCTGTAACGTACTTCGGATCAAGCGTTCTTCATTTGCGCTGCAACCATGATTTCATTTTGACGCTTGGTCGCCTCAATCAGGACAGTGCTGTAGATACGCTTCTTCTCGTCAGACTTCGCATTGCGAATGAATTCAGCGAAGGGGCTTTTGACCTTCTCAGAACGTGACTTGAACGGGTTCATGGGAGCTCCTAGGGCATTGCGTTCCCAATCGCGGCAACCAGCTGCTCGCGGGTGAAGCGCTCGGGGATAGGGTAGTCCCTGTACTCAGGGAACTCACTTCTCAGTTCGTCTGGATCTATGCGCAGGATCGCAGAATTGGAAAAGAGGGTCACCAAGGCAATCGACGCCTCGGTCTTGCCTGCACCCGGAGACCCTGAAATGAAAACCGAGACGGGCTCCTATTCAGCCGGATAGATATCGATTGACGTCAAACGTCGTCCGATAGCCTTCTTGTTGCTGCTCGCGAAGGCTATCGCATCATCCCAAATCCGCTGCTCATCGGCCGTAAAGGGCATCCGTCGCATCCTCTGAGACAAGCTTCCCATCAGGGTTAGCCATTCAGCCGCCCCGAGAAGCAAAAAACCGCCCGAAGGCGGTTTATCAGCCCGATAGAGTAACTGAACACTATCGACAAGTCTGGTGCCGGAGACAGGAATCGAACCTGCGACCTTCGCGTTACGAGTGCGCTGCTCTACCGACTGAGCTACACCGGCGTGTTGCGCAACGTACCACTGCCGGGGCCGTTACGCAAACCCCTGTTTCCTAACAGCTATTGCCTTGTCCTTAGGGTGCCTTGCAGCCGGCCGGGGCGAGGTCTTCGTCGAGGGTGCTGGTACAGGTCCAGCCGCTGTTTGCGCGGGTCAGGGTCAGGGTCTTGCCGAGGGCGTTGGCGGGGGCGTCGACCAGGGTGCAGACGATGCTGCCAGTGCCGCTCGCGGCGGCGCCGCTGGCAGTGATGGCGCAGTGGGCGGTGGCGGGCTTGCCGCCAAGGGCGGCGACGTCGGCGACGTCCTTGCCTTCGTTCAGGCGCAGGTCCATCGGGGTCTTGAGGGCGGAAATCTCCACCAGCCCGGCGGCGGCCTTGGTGCGCGTCTGGTTGTTGGTGTACATGGGAATGGCGATGGTCGCCAGGATGCCGATGATCGCCACCACGATCATCAGCTCGATCAGGGTGATGCCTCGTTGCCCTTTCATGAACGCTTTTCCTTGTTGATACGGGTATGCCGTGAGCCACTGTGGGGACGCACCCTGCGGCAGGCGCGCAGTAGGCCTGAACAGACACCTTTTGTCACCCCTGACCGTCAGTACGTCATCTTCGCTGGACTACTCTAGTGAGCATCATGGACATATGCCCGGTCTGGGCCTCGGCAAGCTGTTACCGCGCTTGTCGCCGACAGCAGCAAGGATTCCTGCATGAGCCACAAATCACGTTTCTACGCCTGGGAAGGCACGGATGCCAGCGGCAGTCGCGTACAGGGCCGCAGCCAGGGGCGCACGCCGGCCTTGGTGCGCGCGGGCCTGCAGCGCCAGGGCATCCGGGTCGCCCGGCTACAGGCCGCCAGCGGCATGAACTGGCGCTTGCCGCTGCGCGAGGAGCAGGCCGACCCGGCCGGTTTCAGTCGTCAGCTGGCTACCCTGCTCAAGGCCGGGGTGCCGCTGTTGCAGGCGTTCGAGGTCATGGGCCGCAGCGGTTGCAGCGCCAGCATGAACCGGTTGCTGGAACACCTCGGACGTGAGGTAGGCGCCGGGCAGAACCTGGCCGATGCACTGCAACATCATCCCCGTTGGTTCGACACCCTGTACTGCAACCTGGTACGCGTCGGCGAACAGTCCGGCACGCTCGATACCCAGCTGGAACAACTGGCCCAGATGCTCGAACAGCGCCAGGCCCTGCGCAAACGGGTGCGCAAGGCGATGCTCTACCCGTTGTTGCTGCTGCTCACGGGGCTGGGCGTGTCGGCCCTGTTGCTGCTGGAAGTGGTGCCACGCTTCAAGGCGCTGTTCGCCGGTTTCGAACGCGGGCTACCGGTGTTTACCCAATGGGTCATCGATGTCTCCACAGGACTGGGCCGGCATGCCGGGACCCTGCTGATCACGACCTGCGCCGTGCTGCTCGGCCTACGCATGCTTTATCAGCGTCATCCGCCGGCGCGTCTGTGGTTGCTGCGTCATCTCATGGGCGTACCCGTCCTGGGGCCGCTGATCAGGCACGCAGCCCTGGCGCGCTTCGGCCGCAGCCTGGCCACGGCCTATGCGGCCGGCGTGCCCTTGCTCGATGCCATGCACACGGTAGCGGCCGCCAGCGGCGACGCCCTGCATGAGCAGGCGATACTGCGCCTGCGCCAGGCCATGGCGAACGGCCAAAGCCTGAGCCTGGCCATGGTCGAAGACCGCACCTTCACGCCGCTACTGGTGCAGATGTGCGCGATCGGCGAGAGCAGCGGCACCTTGGACGCCATGCTGGAGCGGGCCGCTCGCCATTACGAGGAGCAGGTCAGCCAGTCGCTCGAGCAGTTGACCAGCCTGCTGGAACCCGCGATCGTGCTGGTCCTCGGCATTCTGGTCGGCGGCCTGGTGGTCGCCATGTACTTGCCAATCTTCCAGTTGGGTAACCTGATCTGACATGAACCTGTGGACCGTCCTGGCCGACCAGCCGCTGTTTTTCCTGTCGATGGCGGCCGTGCTTGGCCTGCTGGTGGGCAGCTTCCTCAATGTGCTGGTCCATCGCCTGCCGATCATGCTCGAACGCCAATGGCAGCGCGAAGCCCAGGAGGCACTGGGGCTGCCGACCATGGCCCACGCACCGTTCAACCTGTGTCTGCCCGCCTCCCACTGCCCTCACTGTGGCCACCGAATCCGCGCCTGGGAAAACATTCCGCTGCTCAGCTACCTGGCCCTGCGCGGTCGCTGCTCGGCGTGCCGCAGCCCGATCAGCATGCGTTACCCGTTGGTGGAATTGGGCTGCGCGGTGCTGACGCTGCTCGCGGCCTGGCACGCCGGGCCGACCCTGCAGGCGCTGGCGCTGATGCTGCTGGGCTGGTGTCTGCTGGCTTTGAGCCTGATCGACAGCGAACACCAACTGCTGCCGGATGTGCTGGTGCTGCCGATGCTATGGCTGGGGTTGATCGTCAACGCCAGTGGCCTGTTCGTGCCGCTGGAGCAGGCGTTATGGGGCGTGGTGGTCGGCTACCTGAGCCTGTGGTCGGTGTTCTGGCTGTTCAAGCTGGTGACCGGCAAGGACGGCATGGGCTACGGCGACTTCAAGCTGATGGCGCTGATCGGCGCCTGGGGCGGCTGGCAAGTGCTGCCGTTGACCCTGCTGTTGTCGTCGGTGGTCGGGGCGCTGGTCGGGCTGTGCCTGCTGCGCTTGCGCAATGCCTCGATGGGTACCGCCATGCCTTTTGGGCCGTACTTGGCGATTGCGGGCTGGATCGCAGTGCTCTGGGGTGGTGAAATAAGCACCTTCTACCTGCAACTGATCGGACTTTCATGACGACTGCGGCATTCACACCCTGGATACTCGGGCTGACCGGTGGCATCGGCAGCGGCAAGAGCGCTGCGGCGCAACGCTTCGTCGAGCTGGGCGTGCACCTGGTCGATGCCGACCAGGCGGCGCGTTGGGTCGTTGAACCGGGGCGCCCTGCCCTGGCCAGCATCATCGAGCGTTTCGGCCCTGGCGTACTGCTGGAAAACGGCCAGCTCGACCGTGCCGCCCTGCGCGCGCTGATCTTCGCCGACCCTACGCAACGGCAATGGCTGGAACAGCTGCTGCATCCGTTGATCGGCCAGGAGATCTTTAGTTACCTGGCCAAGGCAGAATCCCCTTATGCGGTGTTCGTCTCGCCGCTGATGATCGAATCCGGCCAGCACCGCAAGACCCAACGTCTGCTGGTGATCGACGCTCCCGAAGCGTTGCAGGTGCAACGCACCCTGGCGCGCGACCAGACCAACCCCGAGCAGGTGCAGGCCATCCTGAAAGCCCAGACCAGCCGTGAAGAGCGCCTGCGCCACGCCGATGACGTGGTGGTCAATGACCGCGACCTGGCCTGGCTGCACGAACAGATCGATCGCCTGCACCACTTTTACCTGACTTTACGAGGAGGCCAGCCATGAGCCAGCCCATGACCGTTGAATGCCCGACCTGCGGCGCCCCTGTGGAATGGAGTGCGGCCAATGCCTACCGGCCGTTCTGTTCCGACCGCTGCAAGCTGATCGACCTGGGCGCCTGGGCGTCGGAGGAGCACAAGATCCCGGTCGCCCCGGACGCCGAGGATGAACTGTTCTCCGGTGAGTTCGACCCCCGCCACTAAGCCTGTCAGCTCCTGGGCTCGCCGCCTCTCCATGGCGCCTGCAGGTAGCGGGTGCGGTTGAAGGTCTCGAGCCAATCGGGGCAGAACACCACCAGCGCGCTGACCACCATCCCGTTGATGAACGCCTCGGGGAAGATGATCAGCCACAGGTAGCCGACAAAGTCCTCCAGCCACTCGGGCATGGCGAAGCGCCCGTCCAGCCACAGCAGCCCCAGCCCTGCCAGCAGACAGAGCAAGGCGGTCAGCGCTGCGGCAAAAAAACCCGAGCAGAAGATGTAGACGAACAGATTGCGCGGCTGCGCGCGCTCCACGAGGACCGCGCAGGCCTCGGTGACCAGCACCGGCAGGCCGATCAGCAGCAGGCCATTGATTCCCATGGCCGCCAGGTCCTGGCGGCCCATCACCCCTAACCCAAGCTGTGCGAGCAGGCCGGCAATGATCGCCAGCGGCCAGTCCAGCAGCAAAGTGACGGCGGTCATGCCGATGATGTGATAGGAAACGCCGGTGTCGAAGTCGCGTCTGACCAGCCACAAGGCGAACAGCGCGAAGACGGCGCCGAACAGCAGGTGCTGGCGGCGCCGGTCGCTGAACAGCTCGACCCAGCCACTGCGCGCCGCGGCCCAGACCAGCAACGGCGCATAACCCAGCCAGCTCAGGGTCAGGCTGGTATCGGACAAGACCTGTGCGCTGATCACCGCCTGCAATGCTCCCGCCGCCTGTGAAGGGTGGGCCGCCGGCCCGCCGATGCCAAGCCCTGAGTCTAGCGCGCACGTCGAGCCTTGCCGGTCGCGTTTGCGGCTAAGCTTGTTCCCATGGACGACTCAGATTACCTGCGCCTGCTCACCATTCAGGCCGAACAAGCCAATGCGTTCCTGTCCAACGCGCGCAAATGGGAGCGTGAGCGTTGGGTCTGCCAGCGCCTGCTGCAAGGGTTGAACATTCCCTACCGCAGCGAGGACTTCACCGCGGCCGGCCAGGAGCCGCCGGACGTACTGTTCCGCGACGCCGCCTTCGAAGTGTTCTTCGTCCTCGACGAGGGGCGTCGGCTCAACGATGAATGGCGTGAGGAACTGCAACGCCGGCGTAGCGCGTTCTCGCTCAGTCAGCTGGTGCGTCGCGAGGCACGCCCTCGACGTATCAGCGCCCAGGAGCTGCTGCAACGGCTGGCGCCTACCTTGCGCAAGAAGGCCCACAACTACAACGAGCGGGGCCTGGACCTGGGCGAGCTGGACATCATTGCCTTCTCCAGCCTCAAGCGCGAAGTGCTCGACCTCAATAGCCATTTTCCGCCGCCCACCGAATACTTGCGACAAGGCTGGCGCTCGCTGTCGCTGGTCGGCCCGACCTTCGCGCGGGTGCTGTTCGCCCATCCCGACGCGCCGGACTTCCTTCGCGGCAACCTGGGGCGCAGTATTGTCTTCGATGTGGGTATCAGCCTTTGATCCACTGCCCCGTGCAAAGGAGATGGCGTACACTCGGCGCCGTTGATACAACGTATTATCATTCGTTATCAAGACCTTCGAACCCTGTAGCGTTTCCACAGTCACAAGCGTCTATCTGACGAGGCCTCCCATGACCAGCCGCCTGAATCCCGATGATCAGCGTCGTGTCGATGAGTACCTGCAAGCCCCCCAGCACCAAGTCGAGCGCAAGCCTTTCCGGCCCTGGCTGCTCCTTGTGCTGGTGGTGGCGGTGACCATCGGCCTGGGCCTGTTGAGCCGCCTCCTGAGTCAACTGGTGCTATGAGCTGCCTTGCGCTCGCCCGACCTGCCCGCCCCATGTGGCCGGCCACTCAGGACCCGAATTCCGTAAACCTTATGAGATATCCCCATGACTCATCGCATCGTGATTGTCGGCGGCGGCGCCGGCGGCCTGGAACTGGCGACCCGCCTGGGTAAGACCCTGGGCAAGCGTGGCAAGGCCGAGGTCACCCTGGTGGACGCCAATTTGACGCACATCTGGAAGCCATTGCTGCACGAGGTGGCCGCCGGCTCGCTGAATTCTTCCGAAGACGAACTCAACTACGTGGCCCAGGCCAAGTGGAATCACTTCCAGTTCCAGCTCGGGCGCATGAGCGGCCTGGACCGGGAGATCCAGCAGATCCAGCTGGCCGCGACCCTCGACGAAGAGGGCCGTGAACTCCTGCCCGCGCGCACCCTGGCGTACGACACCCTGGTCATTGCCGTGGGCAGCAATACCAATGACTTCGGCACCCTGGGCGCCGCCCAGCACTGCCTGTTCCTCGACACCCGCAAGCAGGCCGAGCGCTTCCATCAGCAATTGCTCAATCACTACCTGCGTGCCCATGCCGGTGACGTGGCCAGCGAGAAGATCAGCGTGGCCATCGTCGGTGCCGGCGCCACGGGCGTGGAGCTGGCCGCCGAGTTGCACCACGCCGCGCACGAACTGGCCGCCTATGGTCTGGACCGCATTCAGCCCAAGGACATGCACATCACCGTGATCGAAGCCGGTCCGCGCGTGCTGCCAGCACTGCCCGAGCGTATCAGCGTGCCCGTGCACAAGACCCTGGAGAAGCTCGGCATCACCGTGATGACCAACGCTACCGTCAGCGAAGTGACCGCCGAAGGCCTGAAGACCGCCAGCGGCGAGGTGATCCAGGCCAGCCTCAAGGTGTGGGCCGCCGGCATCCGTGCGCCGGGTTTTCTCAAGGACATCGACGGCCTGGAGACCAACCGTATCAACCAGCTGGTGGTGCGTCCGACCTTGCAGACCACCCTGGACGACAACATCTTCGCCTTCGGAGACTGCGCCGCCTGCCCGCAACCGGGCAGTGACCGCAACGTGCCGCCCCGCGCCCAGGCCGCGCACCAGCAGGCCTCGATGCTCGCCAAGAGCCTCTCGGCACGTTTGGAAGGCAAGGCATTGCCGACCTATGCCTACAAGGATTACGGCTCCCTGGTGTCGCTCTCACGCTTCTCGGCGGTGGGCAACCTGATGGGCAACCTGACCGGCAGCGTGATGCTCGAAGGTTGGCTGGCGCGGATGTTCTACGTCTCGCTGTACCGCATGCACCAGATGGCGCTGTACGGGACCTTCCGCACCTTGATGCTGATGCTGGGTAGCCGGATCGGCCGTGGGACCGAGCCGCGGTTGAAGTTGCACTGAGTGATGCGGTGCCGGTCATGACAATGATCGGCACCGCTTGCGCGGCTCTGTGTAGGAGCGGCCTTGTGCCGCGATCGGGCCCGAAGGGGCCGTAATACTGCAATTTTGGTATTTCTGACACACCGTATACG
>JAEWGL010000137.1 GCA_023388335.1 Pseudomonadota bacterium
ATCCTGGCCCATGACGGCGGCCCGCAACCGCGTACCCTCAAGGACCTGTACGGCCTGAAGATCGCCGTGGTCGAAAACTACGCCCCCCACGAGTTGCTGCGTACCCATCACCCGGACCTCAATCTGCTGGCCCTGCCTAATGTGAGTTCGGCATTGCAGGCGCTGGCCACCGATGAAGTGGACGCCGTGGTCGGCGATCTCGCGTCGAGCATCTGGAGCCTGCGCCAGCTCAAGCTCGACGGTCTCTACGTCAGCGGCGAGACGCCGTATCGCTACCAGCTTGCCATGGCGGTGCCACGCGAGCAGAAGATCCTCATCGGCATCCTCGACAAGGTCCTGGCCGACCTGAGCCCCAGCGAAGTCAGCAACATCCAGGAGCGCTGGGTCGGCAAGGTCCTTGATCAGCGCACCTTCTGGCACGACCTGCTGGTCTATGGCCTGCCCGCCATTATCTTGCTGATGGTGGTGCTCGGCATCGTGATCCGCATCAACCGCCGCCTGAGCTCGGAGATCTCCCGGCGCATCGCCTTGGAACAGGAACTGCGCAGCAGCGAGTATCACTACCGCAGCCTGGTGGAAAGCCTGTCGGCCGTCGCCTGGGAAGCCGATGCCAACGACTTCACCTACAGCTACGTCTCGCCCCATGCCGAGGACCTGCTCGGCTATCCGCTCAGCGAATGGCTCAAGCCGGGCTTCTGGCGCAGTATCCTGCACCCTGAGGACGCACTCTGGGCCCAGGCGTATTGCGACAGCGAGACAGCGGCCGGACGCGATCACAGCCTGGACTACCGCGTGATCCACGCCCAGGGTCACAGCCTGTGGGTGCGCAGCATCGTCAGCATGATCGAGCACGGCCACAAGCCGCTGATGCGCGGGCTGATGATCGACATCAGCGAGACCAAGCGCACCGAGGACGCCTTGCGCCTGTCGGAGCAGAAGTTCGCCTCGGTGTTCCAGCAATGCCCGGACATTCTGGTCATCGCCCGGCATGCCGATGGTCGCCTGCTGGAGGTCAACGAAGCTTTCGAGGAACAGATAGGCCTCAGCTGCGCTGAGGTGATCGGGCGCACGCCCACGGAGCTTGAGCTGTGGGGTGTCGCCGGCACCGGCCCGGTGCTGCTGGAGCGCCTGCAACAGGGCGGCGGCATCCGCAACCTGGAGATGACCTTCCGGCGCAGCAATGGCCAGCTGTTCACCGGATTGACCTCCGCCGAGACCTTCGAGCTCGACAACACCCCGGCGCTGGTGGTGGCGGTGCGCGACATCAGCCAGCTGAAGGAAACCCAGGAGCAGCTACAGCTCTCCGAAGAGAAGTTCGCCAAAGCCTTCCATGCTTCTCCCGACGGCCTGCTGCTGTCGCGCCAGAGCGACGGCCTGCTGATCGAAGCCAACGAGGGCTTCCACCGTCTTACCGGCTACGATCTCAACCCTGCCGTCGACCAGACTTCGATGGACCTGGGTATCTGGGTCGATCTCAACGAACGCAAGCGCCTGGTCGACCTGCTCCAGCGCGACGGTTTCGTGCGCGACTTCAGTTGCCATATCCGCCGCAGCGATGGGCAGATCCGGCTTTGTGAACTGTCGGCAAGGCCGCTGCCGATCGCCGGTGTCGGCTGCATGCTGACCATCGCCCGCGATATCACTGAACGCCACCTGATGCAGGAAAAGCTGCAATTGGCTGCGACCGTGTTCGAAAACACCGCCGAAGGGGTGCTGATTACCGACACCGACCAACGCATCAGTGCGGTCAATCGCGCCTTCAGCGAAATCACCGGCTACAGCGAGGCCGAGGCACTGGGCCAGACGCCGCGCCTGCTGGCATCCGGCCAGCACGACAGCGCGTTCTATGCCGCCATGTGGCACCAGCTGACGGCTGAGGGACACTGGCAAGGCGAAATCTACAACCGCCGCAAGAATGGCGAACTCTATCCTGGCTGGCTGACCATCAGTGCCGTGCGCAACCTGGAGCGGGAAATCACCCACTTCGTTGCGGTATTCGCGGATATCTCCAGCCTCAAGCATGTGCAGGCCAAGCTCGATTACCAGGCCCACCACGACCCCCTCACCGGCCTGCCCAACCGCGTGCTGTTCGAGAGCCGCCTGCAGGCGGCGCTGACCTGTCCACAAGTGTCCAGCCGCCAGGGCGCGGTACTGTTCCTCGACCTTGACCGCTTCAAGCACATCAATGACAGTCTCGGCCATCCGGTCGGCGACCTGCTGCTGCAAGGCATTGCCCAGCGCCTCAAAGAGCAGGTCCGCGACGTCGACACCGTGGCTCGCCTTGGAGGCGACGAGTTCATCATCCTGCTCCCCGGCCTGCACAAGGCCAGTGATGCCAACACGATCGCCAACAAGCTACTGGCCTGTTTCGTAGCGCCCTTCCAGGCGGGCGAGCATGAGTTCTTCACCAGCGCCAGCATCGGCATCAGCCTCTACCCACAGGATGGCGTCGATGTCGCCTCGCTGATCCGCAACGCCGACGCCGCCATGTACCGCTCCAAGGCCAAGGGGCGCAACCGCGTCGAAGCCTATACACGCGACCTCACCGCCCAGGCCAGCGAACGCATCGCGCTGGAGCATGAGCTGCGCCGCGCCATCGAGCGCAATGAACTGAGCCTGTGCTACCAGCCCAAATTCAGCCTCAAGACCCAGAGCTTGGTCGGTGCCGAAGCGCTTATCCGCTGGACGCACCCGACCTTCGGTGAAGTACCACCGGAACATTTCATCCACTTGGCCGAGGAGAACGGCAGTATTCTCCAGCTCGGCGACTGGGTGCTCGAGCAGGCCTGCCGGCAGATGCACAGTTGGAAGCAGACCTACCAGGCCTTCGGGCCTCTGTCGGTCAACCTCGCCGGCGCCCAGTTGCGCCAGCCCAACCTGGCCCGGCGTATCGAACAGCTGCTCAAGACCTATCACCTCAAGGCGGGCGATCTGCAGCTGGAAATCACCGAAAACTTCATCATGAGTCAGGCCGAGGAAGCCCTGGCGGTCCTCCATCAGCTCAAGCAACTGGGGGTGCAACTGGCGATCGACGACTTCGGCACCGGCTACTCCTCGCTGAGCTACCTCAAGCGCCTGCCGCTGGACATCCTCAAGATCGACCAATCGTTCATCCGCGGCCTGCCCGACGACCCCAACGACGCCGCCATCGCCCGCGCCATCATCGCCCTGGGCCGCAGCATGCAATTGACGATCATCGCCGAGGGCGTGGAAAACCATGCGCAACAGCGCTTCCTCGCCAGTGAAGGCTGCGAGCAGATACAAGGCTATATTGTCAGCCTGCCCCTGCGTCCGGAAGAATTTGCGGCGACGTTTCTTCGCATAGCACTTTCCGATCTTTCAGATGGCACCGCATCGAAACCCTCGTTATAATCCGGCCACCTCTGGGGCCTATAGCTCAGTTGGTTAGAGCAGAGGACTCATAATCCTTTGGTC
>JAEWGL010000145.1 GCA_023388335.1 Pseudomonadota bacterium
GGATCGCCTTGGCAAACCCGCTCAGGTAATAGGCGGCCCAGATCATGTCGCCATCTTCATCCACAGCCCCCGCGAGGATCAGCTTGTGCACGCACCCCATCAGGGTCGAGGCCTGTTCCAGCGCATAGTCGCAGGGCACGCCAGGGCTGATGCGGAACAGGTCCATGGGCGGATTCTGGGTGGTGATGAAGCTCGTCACGCCTGCGGTAGTGGCCTTCTCGGCCTCGGGAAGCGCGCTCATGTCATCACCTCCCGGCGCTCACTGGCCTGCAGCTTGGCGAGCGCGTGTTCGATCAGGGCCTTGGCGGTTTCGGCCGAATGCAGCACGTTGACCAGCATACCGTGGCCCGGCTCGTTCGCATGGGCGTAGCAATAGCCATCGGTAGTCTCGAAGATACCGCGCAGCAGTTCGCTGGCATAGGCCAAGGAGTCGGGAGGCGTCAGGTCGCTGTGGATGGTGAAGTAGGGGGTGGTGATGACCTTGCGGGGGGCAGCGTAATGCGGGGGATCGGGGACGATCTTTTTCATGGCGCAACTCCTATACCGTTTCGGGAGCCATCAAACCCACCCTTCTCACGGGATGAGGGTGACAGCCGTACGCGGGGTGAGAAACCGAGGGTATAGGAACCCGGCCAGACCGAAGTCTGCCCGCGCACGGCTGTCATAACACAACGGCCGCCATCCAATACCGTCGGGTTTCTCACGCCCGGTCGCCAAGCAGACGACTCGAGGAAATTAGCCCTGATACTGGTCCCCTACAACAGGGAAAAGGCAGCAGTGTGCGTAGGATACTTCCCAAAGTGACGAGGTCTGAAATTTTTCGACAAGTCACGCCGGCGACTTGGGATGCAAATCAGTCCGCAGCAAGCGGAGGCTACCGCTTACTTCCACCGCGAGAGGCGTTGCAACAGCGCCACCAGCCCTCTAGTCTCGCCATGACCTCTGCACCGAGGAGCCCAAGCACAGCGAGAACTGCGCCGCAAAATCCGGGAGAAAAAGCAGCATGAGCGACAGCCCCCAGCCTCACAACCCCACCCGAGGGCTACAGCGACTGGCTTGCCGAGCTCAAAGGCCGCATCCACACCGCCCAGCAGCGCGCCACGCTCGCGGTGAACCGCGAACTGGTGTTGCTCTATTGGCAGATCGGTCACGACATTTTGAGTCGACAGGCACAACAAGGCTGGGGAGCCAAGGTCATCGAACGCTTGGCGCAGGACTTGCGCGCTGTCTTTCCCGATATGAAAGGGTTTTCGCCACGCAATCTCAAATACATGCGCGCTTTCGCCGAGGCGTGGCCGGACGTGGAGTTTGTGCAACAGGCTGCTGCACAATTGCCTTGGGGCCATAATCTGGTACTGCTGGACAAGCTGCCCGGTCCCGAAACCCGCCGCTGGTACGCCGCCCAGGCCATCGAGCACAACTGGTCGCGCAACATCCTGGTGATGCAGATCGAGGCCCGCCTGCTGGAGCGCAGTGGCAAGGCAGTCTGCAACTTCGAGAGCCACCTGCCCAAACCGCAATCCGATCTGGCCCGCGAGTCGCTGAAAGACCCTTACCGCTTCGACTTCCTCGGCCTGACCCTCGATGCCCAAGAGCGCGAGATCGAAAACGTGCTGGTCAGGCACGTGACTGAATTCCTGCTGGAACTGGGCGCCGGCTTCGCTTTTGTCGGCCAGCAAGTGCTGCTGGACGTAGGCGGCGATGAGTGCTTCATCGACCTGCTGTTCTATCACCTCAAGCTGCGTTGCTATGTGGTGGTTGAACTCAAGGCCGGCAAATTCAAGCCCGAGCATCTGGGACAGTTGGGCTTCTACCTCACCGCAGTGGATGCTCAGG
Source organism: Pseudomonadota bacterium (assembly GCA_023388335.1). Taxonomy (GTDB): domain Bacteria; phylum Pseudomonadota; class Gammaproteobacteria; order Pseudomonadales; family Pseudomonadaceae; genus Aquipseudomonas. Next base: position 1,837 of record JAEWGL010000145.1, read on the forward strand.
TCAAGCACCCACACGATGGCCCAACCATCGGCCTACTGCTGTGCAAGAGCAAGAACAAGGTCGTGGCCGAGTATGCCTTGCGTGACAACGCCCGCCCAATCGGCGTTGCCGAATACCAATTGGTAGAGTCGCTGCCGACAGAGCTGCAGACCAGCTTGCCCAGCATCGAGCAGATCGAGCGCGAGCTGGCCGGTGATTCGTAGCAGGGTTCGGAGGTGAAAGTGCTTTCAGGAGGGCATTAAAAAGCCGGCTTGTGGCCGGCTTCTCGGGGACGGTCTTGGCTAATTTTTGGTAAGCCGCAACCGCCTTAAACTGATCGGCACATGGCCTAAAAAGATGGCGGACGGCTGGGTCAGGCGTCGCCAGGCCCTCTACGTCGCGGCTGAGCCGGGAGAGGAAAAAGTGCCGCGTAGGATACAAGGCCTGGCGCGGGATGCCCAGCAAAAAATCTTGCAAGGTGTTTCAGTCTGGGCGGCTGGGGCGCAGGTGGGCCCACCAGAATACCCAGCCGATGATTTCCAGCCCTTGGACCCGGCGCTGGGCGGGGGTGAAATGCTCGCTGGGATGGTTGCGCAGGTCCTGGCTGTGCAGGCAGAGCATGCCCTGGTCGGTGAGGCTGAGGCTGTGGACGCGCAGCTTGCCGTTGTGTAGCAGGGCGTAGGTCTCGCCTTCGACCACGCGGGTCAGGCTGCGGTCGATGGCCAGGGTGGTGCCGTGGGGCAGGGCGGGGCTCATGTTGTGCGCGGGCATGCTCAGGCAAAGGGCGTCGCGCGGGGCGACGCCCAGGGCATCCAAGGCGCGGATGGGCAGTCGCAGGTTGCCGCCGGGGACTTGTTCGAGGCGCCCATCGCGCACGCAATAGAACGGGATCGGAGCGTCCTGGCCGTCATGCGCCATGAGCGCGAAAGGGGGGTGGGCCTCGGGCGTGTGCCGGGGGCAGGGTGTGCACAGGCGGGGAATAGGGTTGAGGTACTTTGGGCCTTGACCGCAATGCAGCCAGCGGCGATGCACGCACAGCAGATCGGCGATCTCGTCCAGCCGCGCGAGGGGCACGCCGCGCTTGAACCAGTTGTTGACATGCTGGGGCGTGACCTTGCGCTGAGCGGCAAAGTCGGAGGCGGTCAGGTTGCACTCCTGGAGGAGGGCTTTCAGGCGTTCACCAGAGCTTTTCATGGGCTCCAGTCTATCGAGCAGTGATGCTTGGGGAAATAAACGATGGGTTCAGATTTATTGTAGGAAAACAGCGGGTTCGCAGGAATTTACCGAAGATGGCGTAGGAGTGCATTACCAATCCTACAGGCGGAATTGGGCTGAGGAATGCGAAGGGCCAAAAGTAAAAAACCCCGCGGATGCGGGGTTCTTCATGCAAGCCAGGCTCAGCCTTTGTAGGCAGCCACCGACTTGGTGATCGCCGCGCGGGCAGCGTCAGCACCCTCCCAGCCTTCGATCTTGACCCACTTGCCTTTCTCCAGATCCTTGTAGTTCTCGAAGAAGTGCTTGATCTGCTCCAGCAGCAGGGCTGGCAGGTCGGTGTATTCCTTCACGTCGACGTACAGCTGCGACAGCTTGTCGTGCGGTACGGCGATGACCTTGGCGTCGCCGCCGCCGTCGTCGGTCATGTTCAGGATGCCGACCGGACGGGCGCGGATCACCGAACCTGGGGCGACCGGGTACGGGGTCACGACCAGCACGTCGAGCGGGTCACCGTCGTCGGCCAGGGTGTTGGGGATGTAGCCGTAGTTGGCTGGGTAGAACATTGGGGTGGCCATGAAACGGTCAACGAACAGGCAGTCGCTGTCCTTGTCGATTTCGTACTTGATCGGCGCGTGGTTGGCCGGGATCTCGATGGCGACGTAGATGTCGTTCGGCAGGTCTTTGCCAGCCGGAATCTTGCTGTAGCTCATTGGGCAGTGCCCCCATGTTTGACCAAAAATTGGTCGCGATTATAGGCACATTCCGACGGGGTTGCCACGCTTGGGCTGATGTCCGGGGGTGGGGCTGTAATGACGACGTTAGTGGCAATGAGGTTGACGCTTCAGTACTCACGGTACTCACGGTACTCAGGGTGCTCACGCTGCAGCCGCTCGAGGCGGGCCAGTGGGTCCTGGCGGTAGAAGAGGCTGAGTTGGCGGTAGACGGCAGGGTAGGCCTGGTGCAACAGGTCGGGCGCGCTGAAGAAGTATTCGCTGGTCACGGCGAAGAATTCGGCGGGGTTTTCCGCGGCATACGGGTCGATGGCGGTCTCGGCGTCGGGGTTCTGGTCCAGCTGGCGGTTCAGGTCATCGAAGGCCTGCTGCATGGCCTGGGCCCAGTCGGCGACACGCATGGCGTCGTGCAGCGGGGGCAGGCCGTTGGCATCGCCGTTGAGCATGTCGAGTTTGTGCGCCAGCTCGTGGATGACCAGGTTGTAGCTCTCCCAGCCGCCACTGGCCAGCACGCCGGGCCAAGCGAGGATCACCGGGCCTTGCTGCCAGGCCTCGCCGCTGTGCTCGCCGTCCCATTCGTGCTCCACGCCGCTGGCGTCGCGGTGGCGTTGGGGACTGACGAAGTCGTCCGGGTAGAGGATGATTTCGTGGAAGCCCTGGTACCAGTTCAGCTCGCCCAGGTGCAGCAGCGGCAATTGGGCCTGGACGGCCAGGAACAGGCGCTGTTCGTCATCGAGCTCGACGCCGGGCAAGGCCGTCAGGTGCTTGTCGTGCAGGAACAGCACGCTGGCCTGCTGTAGCCAGCGCTCCTCTTCTTCACTGATGCCGTCGAGCAGCGGCAGGCGCTGGCGCACGGCGTGCCAGCGCTGCGGCTCGATCGGGTGGCGCGCCAGCGTGCGCTGGCGCCGCCAGGCGCGCAGGGACCACATGCCGAAGGTCAGTGGGCCTTGGCGGTGCGGCCAAGGCGGCCGCGGAGCAGGCCGATGATCATCGGTACCAGCGACAGGATGATGATGGCGACGATCATCAGCGACAGGTTCTTCTTGATGAACGGCACGTTGCCGAAGAAATAGCCGAGGGTCACCAGGCCGCCCACCCAAAGCACGGTGCCCGCGACGCTGAAACCCAGGAAGCGCGGGTAATGCATCTTGGCAATACCGGCGACGAACGGGGCAAAGGTCCGCAGGATCGGCAGGAAGCGCGCCAGGGTGACGGTCTTGCCGCCATGGCGTTCGTAGAAGTCGTGGGTCTGCTGCAGGTAGTCGCGGCGGAAGATCTTCGACGTGGGGTTGCGGAACAGCCGCTCGCCCGCCGTTCGCCCGATCACGTAGTTGGTGCTGTCCCCCAGGATTGCCGCCGCCATCAGCAGGCCGCCCAGCAGTACCGGGTCCATGCCACCACCGGCGGCCACCGCGCCGGCGATGAACAATAGCGAATCGCCCGGCAGGAAGGGCATCACCACCAAGCCGGTCTCGCAGAAGATCACCGTGAACAGGATGGCGTAGATCCAGGGACCGTAGTTGTTGACCAGCAGATCGAGGTAAGCGTCGAGATGCAGGATAAGGTCAAGCGGGTTGAAGTCCATGTACAGCACCTGTGTTCTAGACCCGCAGCTACGGGCACGCGATGACGGTCAATGCGAAGGGCGTAGGCTTGGTCGCCCTGGGCTGGGTAAATTTTCACACATGAAAGAGGGCCATTATACGGCTATGTCAGGATTGTGCCCGGACAGTTTGTAGCTGAGGGTTTCGGCGGGATGAACCGGCAGGCGGGTGCCTGCCAGGCGCAGATCAGTCGCCGTTGATCGGCAGGATGTAGTTCTTGAACTCGGTGTCTTCACGAAAGCCCATCGACTCGTAGGTTTTCTTCGCCACCTCGTTGCCGATACTGGTGGACACGCGCAGGCGCACCGCGTTGGTTTCCTTGGCCATCTTCTTGGCTTCGCGCATGAGGTTATCGGCCACCAGCATGCGCCGGAAGTCTTCGGCGACATAGATGTCGTTGACGATCCATACGCGTTTGAGCGACAGGGAGGAAAAGCTCGGGTAGAGCTGGCAGAACCCCATCAGCCGCGTGTCGTCATCGTCCGGCAGGGCCAGGTAGATCACGGATTCGCCGCGTTCGAGACGTTTTTCCAAGAAGCGGCGCGAGGTGTCCGGGTAAGGCAGCTGCCCATAGAATTCGCGGTATTTGACGAAGAGCGGGGCGAGCAGGCCCAGGTGTTCCAGGGTGGCTTGGATGATGCGCATAAGCAGGCCTCAGCGTCCATTGGGGAAGCGGCGGATTACCAGCAGCCTTCCATGCGAATGCTGCCCAATGCAGGGTGAAAGCGCAATCCGCTCTGCGTGACATGATTTTTACCCGCCGCCGAGCAAAAAGTTTCCTTTTTTGTCATCCGGGTTGTCGTTTTCCAGCGTCTGCAGCTGCGCTTCGTCCTTGAGCGTGACCCCCGACAATTGCCGGCGGCACGCCTCGCGCATCAGGTACAACAGGCGGTGGGCGGCCATGCCATAGCTCAGGCCCTCCAGGCGAACGTTGGAAATGCAATTGCGGTAGGCATCGGTGAGGCCTACCCGTGGGGCATAGGTGAAGTACAGGCCCAAGCTGTCAGGCGAGCTCAGGCCGGGTCGCTCGCCGATCAGCATGACAGTCATGCGCGCGCCGAGCAGTTCGCCGACTTCATCAGCCACCGCGACCCGGCCTTGCTCGACCAGCACCACGGGCGCCATGGACCAGTTATCGGCGGCCGCCTGTTCCTCGAAGCGGGTGAGCAAGGGCAAGCTGTGGCGATGAACGGCCAGGGCCGAAAGGCCGTCGGCGATCACGATCGCCACGTCCACGCCGCCCGGAGCGGCTTGGGCATGCTCGCGCAGCTGCCGGACCGAGTCTTCATCCAGGCGTCGGCCCAGATCGGGGCGTTGCAAGTACAGGTTACGGTCGCTGGCCGCACTGTGCAGCAGCAGGCTGTCGCGTCCGTGTTCGCTGAGCTGGGCGCGTAGGCCGGCGTGGTCGAAGGGCAGGTGCACGGCGTCGCGGGCCTGGGCGTGGGCGAACTGGAAATCCAGCTGCGCGGCGGTCGGCAGGCTGGTGCCAGTGCGGCCCAGGGCAATGCGCGCCGGGGTCAGGCTGCGCAGGGCCAGCCAGGGGTTGTCGGTGCTCGGTGTCTGTCGGTCCATGCTCACCTCTATCCTAGCTGCGCCAGGGCCTGGCGGAAGGCCGGTGGCAGGTTGTCACCGAAGCGCACCCGGCCATCGGCCTGGGTGAGAATGCCGGTTCGGGCCAGCCAGGCCTCGAATTCCGGGCCGGGCTTTAGGCCTAGGGTCTGGCGGGCGTAGAGCGCGTCGTGGAAGGAGGTGGTCTGGTAGTTGAGCATGATGTCGTCGGAGCCCGGAATGCCCATGATGAAGTTGATCCCGGCCACGCCAAGCAGGGTCAGCAGGGTGTCCATGTCGTCCTGGTCGGCTTCGGCGTGGTTGGTGTAGCAGATGTCGCAGCCCATCGGCACACCCAACAGCTTGCCGCAGAAGTGGTCCTCGAGCCCGGCGCGGATGATCTGCTTGCCGTTGTACAGGTATTCGGGGCCGATGAAGCCGACCACGGTGTTGACCAGAAACGGCTTGAAGTGACGGGCCACGGCGTAGGCGCGGGTCTCGCAGGTCTGCTGGTCGACGCCGTGGTGGGCGTTGGCCGACAGGGCGCTGCCCTGACCTGTCTCGAAGTACATCAGGTTCTGCCCGAGGGTGCCGCGCTGGAGACTCAGGCCGGCTTCGTAGCCTTCCTGGAGCACGTTCAAGTTGATGCCGAAGCCGGCGTTGGCCGCCTCGGTGCCGGCGATCGACTGGAACACCAGGTCCAGCGGCACGCCGCGGTTGATCGCCTCGATCGAGGTGGTGACGTGGGTCAGCACGCAGGCCTGCGTAGGAATGTCGTAGCGCTGGATGATGGCGTCGAGCATCTCCAGCAGCGCGCAGATCGAGGCGATGCTGTCGGTGGCCGGGTTGATACCGATCATGGCGTCGCCGTTACCGTACAGCAGGCCGTCGAGAATGCTCGCGGCGATACCGGCTGGCGCATCGGTGGGGTGGTTGGGCTGCAGGCGGGTCGACAGGCGCCCGCGCAGGCCCATGGTGCCGCGAAAGCGGGTGACCACGCGGATCTTCTGCGCCACCAGGACCAAGTCCTGCACGCGCATGATCTTCGACACCGCGGCGGCCATTTCCGGGGTAAGGCCAGGGGCCAGGGCGCGCAGGCTATCTTCGTCGGCCTGCTCGCCGAGCAGCCAGTCGCGCAGGCCGCCGACGGTGAGGTGGCTGACCGGGGCAAAGGCCTGGGCATCGTGGGTGTCGATGATCAGGCGAGTCACCTCGTCCTCTTCGTAAGGGATCAGCGCTTCATTGAGAAAGTGATCGAGGGGGATGTCAGCCAGGGCCATCTGCGCGGCGACCCGTTCGCCATCGTTGCCCGCCGCGACACCGGCGAGAAAGTCACCCGAGCGAGCCGGGCTGGCCTTGGCCATGACATCCTTGAGGCTGTCGAAGCGGTAGACCTGATTGCCGACCGTGTGTACGAAACCTGCCATAGCGCCTCTCCAAAGCGCCGCAGGCGAGCCTGCGGCGTAAGACTGTGATCAGTGCAGCGCCTCTTCGGCCTTCTGGATCGCGGCAAACTCCTCTTCCGGCGTCCCGGCGACCAGGTGGTGGCGACTGTAGAACGCAAAGTAGGCGATCAATACGCCATAGATCACCGCGGCGCCAATCACCACCCGCGGATCGACCAGGAACCCGGCGACCACCGCCAGGCACGCCAGCACCAATGCCACGCCCGAGGTGAAGATGCCACCCGGAGTGCGGTATGGACGCTCCATTTTGGGGCGGCGGATGCGCAGCGTGATATGCGCGGCCATCATCAGTACATAGGACAGGGTAGCGCCAAACACCGCGACCAGGATCAGCAGGTCGCCCTGGCCGGTCAGCGACAGGGCGAAACCGATGATCCCGGGGATGACCAGGGCCAGCACCGGCGCCTTGTTCTTGTTGGTCTGGGACAGCTTGCGCGGCAGGTAGCCGGCGCGCGATAGCGCAAAGATCTGCCGCGAATAGGCGTAGATGATCGAGAAGAAGCTGGCGATCAGGCCGGCCAGGCCAACCAGGTTGACGAAACTGCCCATCCAGGTGGAACCGCCATATGCCCTGGACAGCGCCTCGACCAGCGGACTGCCCGAGGCCTTGAGCGCGTCCGCGCCCGCGCCGCCAGGCCCGACCACCAAAATCAGCAAGGCGAAGGCGAACAGCACCAGCATGGCGCCGATCAAGCCGCGTGGCAGGTCGCGACGCGGGTTCTTGGTCTCTTCGGCGGCCAGCGGCACGCCCTCGACCGCGAGGAAGAACCAGATGGCATAGGGGATCGCCGCCCACACCCCGACATAGCCAAAGGGCAGGAAGCTGCTGGCGCCAGCGGCGTCGGTCTGGGCAATGTCGAACAGGTTGCTGGCGTCGAAATGCGGCACCATGCCGACCAGGAACACCCCCAGGGCGATGGCCGCGACGGCGGTGATGACGAACATCAGCTTGAGGGCTTCACCGACGCCGAAGATGTGGATGCCGATGAAGATGATGTAGAAGGCCAGGTAGATCATCCAGCCACCGATGCCAAACAGCGACTCGCAGTAGGCCCCGATGAACACCGCGATGGCGGCCGGGGCGATGGCGTATTCGATGAGGATGGCCGTGCCGGTGAGAAAACCGCCCCACGGCCCGAAGGCGCTGCGGGCAAAGCCGTAGCCACCGCCGGCGGTGGGGATCATCGAGGACAGCTCGGCCAGAGAGAAGCACATGCACAGATACATCGTCGCCATCAGCAGCGTGGCGAGGAACATGCCGCCCCAGCCACCCTGGGCCAGGCCGAAGTTCCAGCCGGCATAGTCGCCGGAAATCACATAGGCCACGCCCAGGCCCACCAGCAGGACCCAGCCGGCGGCGCCCTTTTTCAGTTCGCGTTGTTGGAAATACTCCGAGCCGACCTGCTCGAAGTCGACAGAAGAACTGGCCGGCGCGCTGCCGGGATGATCGCTTGGCATAGTGTTCACCTGTTTTTGAGCTGCAAGCTTCAAGCGGCAAGCTTCAAGCCAAAGCAGACCGCGGGAGGCCTACGATCTGCTTTGGTTCTTTCTTGCAGCTTGCCGTTTAAAGCTTGCAGCTGATCCGATGAAGTTGTTTGAGCTGCAAGCTGCAAGCCAAAGCAGACCACGGGAGGTCTGCGATCTGCTTTGGCTCTTTCTTGCAGCTTATAACTTGCCGCTTATAGCTTGCGGCGGATCAGAAGAAGCCCAGCGGGTTGATGTCGTAGCTGACCAGCAGGTTCTTGGTCTGCTGGTAGTGGTCGAGCATCATCTTGTGGGTTTCACGGCCGACGCCGGACTTCTTGTAGCCGCCGAACGCGGCGTGCGCGGGGTACAGGTGGTAGCAGTTGGTCCACACCCGGCCGGCCTTGATGCCGCGACCCATGCGGTAGGCGCGGTTGATATCGCGGGTCCAGACGCCGGCGCCGAGGCCGAACTCGGTGTCGTTGGCAATGGCCAGGGCTTCGGCTTCGTCCTTGAAGGTCGTGACGCTCACCACCGGGCCGAAGATTTCTTCCTGGAACACACGCATCTTGTTGTTGCCCTTGAGCAGGGTCGGCTGGATGTAGTAACCGCTGGCCAGGTTGCCCTCGAGTTTCTCGACCTTGCCGCCGGTGAGCAGCTCGGCGCCTTCCTGCTCGGCGATCTCCAGGTACGAGAGGATCTTGTCGAACTGCTGCTCGGAGGCCTGGGCGCCGACCATGGTGTCGGTGTCCAGCGGATCGCCGCGCTTGATCTGCTGGATCTTCTTCATCACCTCCTGCATGAAGGCCGGGTAGATCGACTCCTGTACCAGCGCCCGCGACGGGCAGGTGCAGACCTCGCCCTGGTTGAAGAAAGCCAGGACCAGCCCCTCGGCGGCCTTCTCGATGAAGGAGGGCTCGGCCTGCATGATGTCTTCGAAGAAAATGTTCGGCGACTTGCCGCCCAGTTCCACGGTGGACGGGATGATGTTCTCGGCGGCGCACTTCATGATGTGCGAGCCAACCGGGGTGGAGCCGGTAAAGGCGATCTTGGCGATGCGCTTGCTGGTGGCCAGGGCTTCGCCGGCTTCGCGGCCATAGCCTTGCACGACGTTGAGCACGCCTGGCGGCAGCAGGTCACCGATCAGTTCGACCAGCACGGTGATGCCCAGCGGGGTCTGCTCGGCCGGCTTGAGCACCACGCAGTTGCCGGCGGCCAGGGCCGGGGCGAGTTTCCAGGCGGCCATGAGGATCGGGAAGTTCCACGGGATGATCTGGCCGACCACGCCCAGGGGCTCATGGATGTGGTAAGCCACGGTGTTGCCGTCGATCTCGGCGGCGCTGCCTTCCTGGGCGCGCAGGCAACCAGCGAAGTAGCGGAAGTGATCGGCCGCCAGCGGGATGTCGGCGTTCAGGGTTTCGCGGATGGCCTTGCCGTTGTCCCAGGTCTCGGTAATGGCCAGGGTTTCCAGGTTGGCCTCGATGCGGTCGGCGATCTTCAACAGGATCAGCGAGCGCGCCTGCACTGCAGTGCTGCCCCAGGCATCGGCGGCAGCGTGCGCGGCGTCGAGGGCCTTGTCGATGTCTTCGGCGGTCGAACGTGGGAATTCGGCGATGGGCTTGCCGTTGACCGGCGAGGTGGTGGTGAAGTACTCACCCTTTACCGGAGGAACGAACTCACCACCGATGTAGTTGCCGTATTGGCTCTTGAAGGAAACCTTCGCGCCTTCGGTACCGGGATGTGCGTAACGCATGATGTGTCTCCTGGTGTTGTGTTTGTTGGGGCAGGATAAGAAGCGTAGAGCAAAGGTCGGGCCAGCGTTTTGCGGTCGTTGGCAATCAAAGACTTACGACGGGCGGCAGCGGCGGCTGTGACAGGCGTGACACGCCGCTTGTGACACTTTGTGCCGTGGATGGCACAGGCTGTGACCCGATGGTCAAGGTGGCGTTGCAAAGCCTTGGCTGGTGGGGGATGCTGAAGCGGACTCCTCTGCGCAGATCAATAAAAATGCAGAACCATCATCTCAGCCGTCACGCCCGGCAAGTGCTTACCGTGGCCCAGGGCAATGCCCAGGGGCCGGGCAGCGACCCGTCGATCGCCCGCTCCTGGTTACGCTGTCTGAAGGACTACCACCTGGACCCGGCGCTCGGCCAGGCGCCGACCGTGCTTGAGCATGGCCGCCTGCTGGAGAGCCGCGAGCGCCTGCAGCAGGTGCTGCAGATCGCCGACGGCGAGATGAACAGCCTGCACCAGCAACTCTCCGGCGCCGGCCATGCCGTGCTGCTGACCGATGCCCGCGGGGTCATCCTCAACTGCGTCACCGCGCCCAGCGAGCGGCGTATCTTCGAGCGAGCCGGCCTGTGGCTGGGCGCTGACTGGAGCGAGGCCCGCGAGGGCACCAATGGCATCGGCACCTGCCTGGTCGAGCGCCAGGCCCTGACCATCCACCAGGATGAGCATTTCCGCGGTCGCCACACCGGGCTGACCTGCTCGGCCAGCCCGGTCTTCGATCCGCATGGCGAGCTGCTGGCGGTGCTCGATGTGTCCTCGGCGCGCTCAGAGGTGTCGCGCCAGAGCCAATTCCACACCATGGCCTTGGTCAATCTCTCGGCGAAGATGATCGAGAGCTGTTATTTCCTGCGTCACTTCGAGCATCAATGGTTGCTGCGCTTTCACCTGCAGGCCGAATCCGTCGGCCTGTTCAGCGAGGGCCTGCTGGCGTTCGATGGCCAAGGGCGGATCTGTGCCGTCAACCAGAGCGCCTTGAACCTGCTGGGCACGGCTCGTGGCGGTGTGCTGGGCAAGCCAGTGGGCATGTTTTTCGAGTGCGCCGAGGATGAGCTGTTCGGCCGCGCCACGCCCCAAGGCAGCACGGCTTGGCCCCTGCGCACGCGCGATGGCCGGCAGGTGTTCGCCAGCCTGCGTGGGCAGACCCGCATGCCGGTGTGGTCGGTGCCCGCGGCCACACCGCAGGCACCGACCGCGCCGACGCCGCGTATCTGCCTGCTCGACCCGGCCCTGCAGAACGACTTCCATCGCGCCGTGCGGGTGTTCGAGCGCGATGTGCCGCTGTTGCTCAAGGGCGAGACCGGTTGCGGCAAAGAGGCCTTCGCCCTGGCAGTGCATCAGGCCAGCCCGCGCCGGGACAAGCCATTCGTGGCCATCAATTGCGCCTCGATTCCTGAAAGCCTGATCGAGAGCGAGTTGTTCGGCTACCGCGGCGGCAGTTTTACCGGCGCGCGCAAGGAGGGCATGCGCGGCAAACTTCTCCAGGCCGATGGCGGCACCTTGCTCCTCGACGAGATCGGCGACATGCCGCTGGGCTTGCAGACCCGCCTGCTGCGGGTCTTGGAGGAGCGCTGTGTGGTGCCCATCGGCGGCGAGCCCCAGGCGGTCGATGTGCGCGTCATCAGCGCCACCCACCGCGACCTGCTCGAGCGGGTGCGGCAGGGCAGCTTCCGCGAAGACCTCTACTATCGGCTCAATGGCCTGGAAGTGGATTTGCCAGCGCTGCGAGAGCGCAGTGACAAGGCACAGTTGCTGGACTTTCTGTTGCAGCAAGAAGCGGATGGCCAAGTGGTTCATATAGAGTCCCAAGCGCGACGGGCATTGCTCGATTTCGCCTGGCCGGGGAATGTGCGGCAGTTGCGTAATGTGCTGCGCACACTGGTCGCGCTGGCCGAGGGAAATCGCATCCGCTACGGCGATCTACCCGCAATCGTCAAGGCGCCTCCTGCAGGAACTGGCTTGTCCTCGACGGACCCTGATCACGGCGGTGTTCCCATTCGCGGGCAAGTCGGGGCGCCGAACCGCCGCTCCCACGGGGTCGATGAAACGCCGCTGAACCTGGCCGAGCGCGACGCTTTGCTCTCCATGCTCGACCAGCACCGCTGGCACATGACCCACGTCGCCAGCCACCTGGGCATCAGCCGCAACACCTTGTATCGAAAACTGCGCAAGCACGGCATCGCACGCGCCCGCTGAGCGAAACAGCGGGTGCGATTTCCCGCGCCCTGGGCTACCCTGCCTCGACGTTTTGCGAGGTCGATCATGCACATTCATATTCTCGGTATTTGCGGCACTTTCATGGGCTCCCTGGCGGTACTGGCCAAGGAACTGGGCCACCGGGTCACCGGTTCCGACGCCAATGTCTATCCGCCGATGAGCACGCAACTGCAGGCCCAGGGCATCGAGCTGACCCAGGGCTACGACCCGGCCCAGCTGGACCCGGCGCCTGACCTGGTGGTGATCGGCAACGCCCTGTCGCGGGGCAACCCGGCGGTGGAGCATGTGCTGAACAAGGGCCTGCCCTATGTGTCCGGCCCGCAGTGGCTGGCCGACCATGTGCTGCAAGGCCGCTGGGTACTCGCCGTGGCCGGCACCCACGGCAAGACCACCACCAGCAGCATGCTGGCCTGGGTGCTGGAGCATGCGGGCATGAGCCCGGGCTTTCTCATCGGCGGCGTGCCGCAGAACTTCGCGGTGTCGGCGCGCCTTGGCCAGACGCCGTTCTTCGTGGTCGAGGCGGACGAGTACGACAGCGCGTTCTTCGACAAGCGCTCCAAGTTCGTCCATTACCGTCCGCGCACGGCCATCCTCAACAACCTTGAATATGATCATGCGGACATCTTCCCGGACTTGCCGGCCATCGAGCGGCAATTCCATCATTTGGTGCGCACCATTCCAAGCGAAGGGCTGATCGTCCACCCGACCACTGAACAGGCCATCGAGCGCGTGATTGGCATGGGTTGCTGGACGCCAGTGCAGACCACCGGTGCTGGCGGCCAGTGGCAAGTCAACCTGCTCAGCGCCGATGGTTCGCGCTTCGAAGTGAGCTTCGAGGGTGAAGTGCAGGGTGTGGTCGATTGGGCGCTCACCGGACAGCACAACGTCGCCAACGCCCTGGCGACCCTGGCGGCCGCGCGCCATGTCGGCGTGGTGCCGGCCATGGGCATCGACGCCCTGAGCGCGTTCAAGAGCGTCAAGCGGCGCATGGAGAAGGTCGCCGAAGTCAACGGCGTGACGATCTACGATGACTTCGCTCACCACCCGACAGCCATCGCCACCACCCTCGACGGCTTGCGCAAGCGCGTGGGTGATGCGCCGGTGATCGCGGTGATCGAGCCGCGTTCCAACTCGATGAAGCTTGGCGCCCACCGCGATGGCTTGCCCGAGAGTGTCAACGACGCCGACCAGGTGATCTGGTACGCGCCGCCCAACCTGGGTTGGGACCTGGCCGCGACAGCGGCACACTGCAAGGTGCCGGCGGTGGTCGCCGACAGCCTCGAAGCCATCATCGAACGGGTCAAGAGCCAGGCGCAGCCGGGCACCCAGGTGGTGATCATGAGCAACGGCGGCTTTGGCGGGTTGCACGGCAAGTTGGCCGAGGCGCTGAAGTGAGCGGGCCGCAGCGTATTACCCTGGCGATGACCGGCGCTTCGGGGGCGCAGTATGGCCTGCGCCTGCTCGACTGCCTGGTGCGCGAAGACCGTGAGGTGCACTTTCTGATCTCCAAGGCCGCGCAACTGGTAATGTCGACCGAGACCGACGTGCTGCTGCCGCCCAAGCCCCAGGCGATGCAGGCGTTTCTCACCGAATACACGGGCGCGGCCGCCGGACAGATTCGCGTTTATGGCAAGGAGGACTGGATGTCGCCCGTGGCCTCGGGCTCGGGCGCCCCGGCCGCCATGGTGGTCGTGCCGTGTTCGACGGGTACCCTGTCGGCCATTGCCAGCGGCGCTTGCAACAACCTCATCGAGCGCGCCGCCGACGTCACCCTCAAAGAGCGTCGCCAGCTGATCCTGGTACCGCGCGAGGCACCGCTGTCGACCATCCATTTGGAAAACATGCTCAAGCTCTCGCAGATGGGCGCCGTGATTCTGCCGGCGGCGCCGGGTTTCTATCACCAGCCGCAGACCATTGACGATCTGGTCGATTTCGTCGTGGCGCGTATCCTCAACCTGCTGGATATCCCCCAGGACATGCTCCCGCGCTGGGGCGAGCACCACCTCGGAGCGGAGGAGTGATACGCCTGCTGGCCGGGCTGGCACTGCTGGCCCTGCTGGGCGGGTGCGCCACGGTGCGCACATTGGATGCAGCCCAGCCAGGCGCGCCCGTGGTGTATTCCGGAACCCGCCTGGACCTGTATGCCTTGCATGGCGGCTGTTGCCCTGAAGATCGCTTCGGCGTCCCCGCGCCGGCCTACCCCGGGCTCGATCTGCCGGGGAGTGCGTTGCTGGACACCTTGCTGCTGCCATTGTCGGTACTGACGGTGCTAGGAGTAGGGTTTCAGGCGACGGGTGGGCTGTAGCGGGGCAGTTATCGGTAAGTCAGAGGTATTGCGACTGCAGGTTTTACGACCGCTGCACGGTCGATCGCGGGGCAAGCCCGCTCCTACACGGGAAGCGCTGGAGCACGCAGCCGCAGGGACGCCCCGCTGTCTTAGGAGGGGTCATTTCCCCAACCTACGCAACTCATCCGACTCTACGATCCGTATCCCATCCTGCTCTTCCAGCGCCAGGCGCCATAGGGCGCGGGCCAGTTGGCAGGCTTCGATGCCGCGGAACTTGCCGGGAATCAGCCGCGACAACGAGCCAGCCACCTGTTCCGCCAGGCGGGGTTCGAGACGCTCGCCAAGCAGCAGCGAGGGCCGGGCGATGGTGAGCTGCGGCCAGTCCTGGGCTTTGAGTGCCTCTTCCATTTCGCCTTTGACCCGGTTGTAGAAGATCGTCGATTGCGCATCGGCGCCAATCGCACTGACCACCAGCAGGTGTCGCGCGCCGAGCTCTCGGGCGCGCTTGCTGAACGCCACGACCATGTCCAGGTCGACAGCGCGAAAGGCCGATTCTGACCCGGCCTGCTTGAGCGTCGTACCCAGACAGCAGAAGGCGATGTCGACCCGACCGCCCAGTTGGGGGAGGAAAACCGCCGGGTCGCCGACCGGGTTCTCCAGGTGCGGATGCTCGGCCAGCGGGCGCCGCGTCGGGGCCAACACCCGGCTGATGGTAGGTTCGTTGAGCAACCGGTCGAGCAGGTGTTCACCCGTCAACCCCGTGGCTCCGGCAAGCAGTACATGCTGAGGCGTCAAGTACATGATGTCTCTCCCTTGTTACAGTCAGCTTAGTGGCTGGCAGGTTGTTTGTCCTGCTCCACCGGCGCTGGAGGTGCATCATTGCGCAAGGCTTCCTGGGCCTGCTGCCGGCGCAACCGCTGCCAATGCGCGAGCACCGCGGGCGGGGCCCAGAGCTGGGGCTCCGAGGCCTCGAAGCCTTCGCTTCGTTCTCGTTCGGCAACACTGGCGCGGGCCAGTTCAAACGCTTGTTTCAGGTCGTCGGTCTGGTTCAGGGCCTGGGCGAACAGGGCATCGCCGAAGTAGGTGAAATCAGCTTCCTCGGAGCAGCCGAAGGACACTCGGTCTGGCCGGGCGGCGGTCATGATCAGTGTGCGTTCGTCCTTGAGCGGCGCGATGTAGCCGCCTGAATAGCAGGCGGAGACGACAACGATCTTGTCTCGGTGCTTCAGCGGCGCCAAGGCATTGGCGAGTTCGTTGGCAGACAGGTCGGCCAGTTGCAAGCGCGGCTGATCCAGTACCAGCTGGTGGTCCTGGCTGCCGTGGCTGGTCAGGTAGACGAACACCAGGTCTTCCGGCCCGCTGCGGTCGGCCAGGGCCTGGGCAGCGCGGGTGAGGTTTTCGCGAGTGGCCATGGGGCGATCGGCCAAGTGGTCGCGATGGTTGGCCAGCGTGACCTGGCCGCGGGCACCGAAGCGTACCTTGAGCAGGTTGCTGACGTAGTCGGCTTCACGCAGGAACACGCTCTGCTGGCCATCGCCGGCCAGCACCAGGCTGTACAGCTCGATCGGCGGCCTGGAGCGGGGAAGGCTGCCCAGCGCCTGTTCCAGCAGCTTGCCCTGATTCAGGAGGGCAAGTTCCAGCGGGTCGGGCAGCAGCTTGCCCTGTTCGTCGCGCGTGCGCAGGCCGTTGACCCAGAAGCCGCCTTCGACACGGCCATCGCTGTGGGTCAGGCGCCCATGGCCCTGGTAGGCGTCATTGTCGAAACCCCCGACGTACAGGCTGCCGTCGGCCAATTGCAGGCGGCCATTGCCCGAGAAGCGCCAGTCCCGGAACGTGCCCTTGTAACGACTGCCATCGCTGCCGAGCAGCTCGCTTTCGCCCGTGAGCGAGCCGTCCTCGAATTCGCCGATCCACACGTCGCCGTCGGCGTTTTCATAGCGCCCGCGCCCCTCGAGGCGGTTGTCCTTGAACTCGCCGATGTATTGTTCCCCCTCGGCGCTGTTGAACGTCCCGCTGCCTTGCAGTTGGCCATCGACGAAGCGGCCGCTGAACTGATTGCCGCTGACGTCGCTGCGCACCCCGGCGCCATTGGGCTTGCCCCGGGCGAACAGGCCCTGGTAGCTGCTGCCGTCGGCGAGGTCGAGCTGGCCGGCACCGTCGTACTGGTCATCCTTGAACTGGCCGCGGTACAGCAACTCTGGCTCTTGGAGCGTGCCTTCGCCATCCCGGCGCCCGTGCTTGAAGGTGCCGCTGTAGTGGCTGGCCGAGGTGCTCAGAGTGCCCAGGCCATGGAACAAACCCTCGACGAATTGGCCGCGATAGACCTCGCCGTTGCTGCCGTGCCATTCGCCCTGGCCATGCCACTGGCCGTTGCGGAAGGTGCCTTGGTACCAGCTGCCATTGGGATAGTCGATGCGTCCCTCGCCCTGCAGCAGGCCATTGACCACTTCACCGCGGTAGCGGCCGCCATCGGGCAGGCGCGCGTCCGGTGGTGACAACGGCTCACCGTCGCCACAGGCGGCGAGCAGCAGGATCAGGGCAAGAGGAACAAGTGGGCGCATGGCAGGGTCCGAAGCAGTTAGGCCCCGAGTATGCCGCACAATGCGTGGGCTGAAACAGCCGGGGCTGTTTCAGCAGGTAGCAACTTCAGACGAAACAGAGCGACAGCGGCTCGGCAACGTAGGCTGGTTTTTCCTCGCCCTCGATCTCCAGGGTGGCGGTGGCCTTGAGTAGCCATTGGCCGGCTTTCTTTTCGGTGACCTCGACCAGCTCGACCTTCAGGCGCACGCGGCTGTCGACCTTCACCGGCTGGATGAAACGCACGCTGTCCAGGCCGTAGTTGACGACCATCTTCAACCCTTGCGGCAGGACCAGGATGTCCTCCATCAGCTTGGGGATCAGCGACAACGTCAGAAAACCATGGGCGATGGTGCTACCGAAGGGGGTCTGGGCCGCCTTCTGCGGGTCGACGTGAATGAACTGGAAATCCCCCGTGGCTTCAGCGAACAGGTTGATGCGCGCCTGATCGATCTTCAACCATTCGGAACGTCCCAGTTCCTTGCCAACATACTCAGACAACGCTGCAACAGGTACATAGGGCATCGCGACTCTCCAGATTGTCATTGCGGTTCGAGTGGTAGGAGCGTTGAAGATCAGCACGCCCCAGGGATGAGGTCAAGACGCCATACAATCGGCGAATACCGGGTTATAGCGGCTTGCCTGGCATGCTTATAATGGCCGCCGGGCTGAAGGAGATCCTTATGCTGTTGCGTGGTTTGACCTGGCTGGTGCTGTTTCAGCTGCTGGGTACGGCGATCAATCATCTGCTGGTACCGATCCTGCCGGGGCCGATCATCGGCCTGTTGCTGTTGCTGGTATTCCTGATGGTGCGAGGCGAGGTGGGCAAGCCACTGAACGAGGCGGCCGGCAGCCTGCTGCGCTATCTGCCGTTGCTGCTGGTGCCGCCCGCAGTGGGGGTGATGGTGTACGCCAAGGACATCGCCGCCGATTTCTGGGCCATCGTCGGCGCCCTGGTGATTTCAGCCTTGCTGACCCTGGTCTTCGTGGGCGTGCTGATGCAGCGGCTCATCCATCGCCAGGGCAAGTACGAGGAGCGGCCATGATGCTCGACTGGCAAGGCGCGATCGATGCAGTCGTCCATCATCCGCTGTTCGGCATCGGCATCACCCTGGGCGCGTACCAGGTGGTGCTGGCAGCCTACGAGAAAACCCGCTGGATCTTCCTGCAGCCGGTGCTGGTGTCGATGCTGCTGGTGATCGGCGTGCTGGTGGCCTGTGGCATCAGCTACGGTGAGTATCGCAAGAGCACCGAGATCATGAACATCCTCCTGGGCCCGGCGACCGTTGCCCTGGCCGTGCCCCTGTACCTGAACCTGCGGCGCATTCGCCAGCTGTTCTGGCCGATATTTACTACGCTGGTAGTCGGAGGCCTGTTCGCTACCCTGGCTTGTGTGCTGCTGGGCTGGTGGTTCGGTGCTGAGCACATGATCCTGATGACCATGGCGCCCAAATCGGTGACGTCGCCGATTGCCATGCTGGTGGCCGAGCAGATCGGCGGCGTGGCGGCCCTGGCCGCGGTGTTCGTGCTGCTCACCGGGGTGATCGGGGCCATTTTCGGCCCGGCGTTGCTGAGCCGCTTTGGCGTGCTCAGCCCCGAGGCGCGAGGCATGTCGCTGGGTATCACCGCGCATGCCGTGGGCACCTCGGTGGCGTTGCAGGAAAGTGACGAGTGCGGCGCCTTTGCCGCGCTGGCGATGAGCCTGATGGGCGTGGCCACGGCGGTGTTCCTGCCGCTGGCGGTCAGTCTGGTGGCTTGAGGATGTGATATGACGCTACCGCTGTTTCCCCTCAATACCGTGCTGTTTCCTGGCTGCATGCTCGACCTGCAGATCTTCGAGGCGCGCTACCTGGACATGATTGGCCGCTGCATGAAGCAGGGCGGTGGTTTTGGTGTGGTGTGCATTCTCGAAGGCGAGCAAGTCGGCAAGGCGCCCGAGGGCGTGGCCTCGATCGGTTGCGAAGCGCTGATCCGTGATTTCCAGCAGCAGGACAATGGCCTGCTTGGCATTCGTGTCGAAGGCGCGCGGCGTTTTCGCGTCGAGCAGACCGACGTGCAGAAGGACCAGTTGCTGCTGGGCGAGGTGCACTGGTTGCCCGAGCGGCCGGACAGCCCACTGGTCGAGCACGACGACGACCTGCTGGCGCTGCTCCTGGCCCTGGGCGAACACCCGATGGTTGCCGCCCTGGACATGCCCACGGCGGTGAGCGGGCAGCAGTCGCTGGCCAACCAGCTGGCCTACCTGTTGCCCTTCATCGAGGAAGACAAGCTCGACCTGCTGGCCATCGATGCGCCGCAGCAGCGCCTGGAGGCGATCCAGACGCTGCTCGAGCGTATCCAGGGCGAACTCTTCGCCTGACCGGGGCGCCTAATACTGATAACGCAGCAGCGCCTGGGGCAGGGCGTGCAGGGCGAAGAACGCCAGCAAGGCCACGCACGCTGGCAACACCAGCCACCATACCCGCAAGGGCAAGGCATTGAGTGGCTGGCGGTATTGCACCAGCGTCAGGCTGACGGCGCAGATGCAGCAGGCCAGCATCGCCCCGGCGAGAATGTCGGTTGGCCAATGCGCCCCCAGGTAGACCCGTGACAGCGCGATCGAAAGCGCCGGCAGGCACCCGAGCAGGATCCAGGTCAGGCGCATCCGCGGCGGTTGGCCGCGCCCGGCGAGCACCGCCAGGGCCAGGAAGAAGGCAAAGGACGCCGAGCTATGCCCGCTGGGCATGCTGTAGGTGGTCAATGGGTCGCTGAGGATCTCCGGACGGGCGCGGGCGAACAGCCATTTCAGGCTGCCGTTGGCCATGGCCGTGCCGATCAGCGTGGCGCCGGCGAACAGGGCATGGCGCCATTGCCGGGCGACCAGCAGCAGGCCAATCAGCAAGCCGCCCAGGAAGAACTGAGTGCGGAAGTCGCCGAGTCGGGTGATCAGCACCACGCTGCCGTCGATGGCCTTGCTGCGGTGTTCCTGGATCAGGGTCATCAGGCCCTGATCGAATTCATGCAGGTGTGTCCAGCCGAAAAACAGGCCGGCCAGCGCCAGCAGGCTGACCGCGGCGATCAGGCGGGTGCCGTGGCGATGACTGCGCAGGCTGCTGTTGATGCTCAAGCCCACCAGCACGGCCAGGCCCGCGGCGATGATGCCGGCGTCCAGCCAGAAACCTTCCGGCAATGGCAGGCGCATGGCGGCGCCCGTGGCCCAGCCGGGCAGCAGGTACGCCACCGACCATCCGGCCCCTGCCAGCACGCTGACGGCGATGAAGCGCGGCAGCGGCATGTCGAACATGCCCGCGACCATGGGCAGCATCGGCCTGAGCGGGCCGATGAAACGCCCGACCAACAGGCTGGCGATGCCATAGCGCTGGAAATAGGTTTCCGCGCTGCCGATCCACTCGGGATGATGACGGATAAAGGGCAGGCGACGGATGTTCTGGTGGAAGCGGCGGCCCAGGGTGTAGGACAACGCATCGCCCAACATGCCGCCGAAGAACCCCAGCAGCAGCGTCTCGCTCAGCGACAATGCGCCGCTTCCCGCCAGCACCGCGACCGCGAACAGCAACACGGTACCCGGCACGATGACCCCAGCAATCGCCAGGCATTCGATACAGGCCACCACAAAGATTGCCACGCCAAGCCACTGCGGATTGGCGCTGAGCCAGCCGGTCAGGCTGTCGAGCCATTGGCCCATGGTGTCAGCTTCCTTGTTCCAGGATGAAATAATCGCGCCCTTCGACTTGCCCTCGACGCAGCGGGTTCCGTGTGCAGTGGCGAGCGAATTCGGCATCGACGAAGCGATAGAGCAAGTGCTCGTCGCGGCCATGGGGAATACCGAGGCGGGTGCTCTGAATAATTTGTTTCACTTTGATACCGCTGTCCTCGACGTACAGCCGTTGCGGGTCGAAGCGCTGGCCGTCCCAGTGCGGCACTTTCAGACCCAGCGCCTTGCACAGAAGAGTCTGGCCGGCACACAGGCGCTCTGGTGGGCGCAGCTGGCCGGCGGCATCGGGGTTGTTCAACTGCATCTGCGCCAGGCTGTTGGCGTCCGATACGGCGTCCAGCCAGGGGTAAGCCGACTTGATCAGCACGGCATTGCCGGGGCCATGGGCACTGAAATTCAGCGAATCGCCACCCCGGGCGTAATACATGTAGATGTGACCGCCATCGAGGAACAGCGCCTTGCGCTTTTCTGTATAGCCAAGCGACGCGTGGCTGCCCTTGTCGGACAGGTAGTAGGCCTCGGTCTCGATGATCCGCGCCGCCAGCCAGAGATCGCCGTGGCGATGACGGATCACCTTGCCCAGCAAGGCCTTGGCGAGCGTCTGGGCATCGCGGTCGAAGAAAGTATCGGGCAGGGCCCGGATGGGGCAGGGGACGGTATCTGGCATGCGGTGAGTTCACGGATGGAAAGGGGTGAGGATAGCAATTTATAGGTGCTTCGCGGTCTGGCGGTAAGGCACCGGGGGGTGGGATTGGGTGATGGCCACCAAGCGCATGCCGTGGGGTGCTCTGGGTTCTTGAGATCGAGCGCCGCTCGATCTCAAGAACACCCCAGGATTCAAGCCCTGCACACCCCATCTTCGACCATCCGCCAGCCACCGCTGGGCGTATACCGGCGCGCCAGTTATAATCAGCCGATTTCCCCTTCGCCAAGACACCGAGCCCATGACTGAGTCCGTTCTTGACTACATGACCCGCCTGGGTCGCGCCGCCCGTGAGGCCTCGCGGGTGATCGGCCGCGCCAGCACCGCGCAGAAGAACCGCGCCCTGCTGGCCGCTGCCGATGCGCTGGACGTCGCTCGCGATGAGCTGACCGCCGCCAACGAGCAGGACCTTGCCGCCGGCCGTGCCAATGGCCTGGACGCTGCGCTGCTCGATCGCCTGGCGCTGAGCCCGGCGCGCATCGACGGCATGATCCTCGGCCTGCGCCAGGTCGCCAGCCTGCCGGATCCGGTCGGCGCACTGCGCGACATGAGCTACCGCCCATCGGGCATCCAGGTCGGCAAGATGCGCGTGCCGCTTGGCGTGATCGGGATCATCTACGAATCGCGGCCGAACGTGACCATCGACGCTGCCAGCCTGTGCCTGAAGTCAGGCAATGCGACCATCCTGCGTGGTGGCTCCGAGGCGATCCATTCCAACCGCGCCATCGCCACCTGCATCCAGCGCGGCCTCGCCGAGGCGGGCCTGCCCGCTGCCGTGGTGCAGGTGGTCGAGACCACCGACCGCGAAGCGGTGGGCGCGCTGATCAGCATGCCTGAGTTCGTCGACGTGATCGTGCCGCGCGGCGGCCGTGGGCTGATCGAGCGCATCAGCCGCGACGCGCGGGTGCCGGTGATCAAGCACCTGGACGGCATCTGCCATGTCTACGTGGCCGAGCATGCCGACCTGGACAAGGCCTGGCGCATCGCCTTCAACGCCAAGACCTACCGCTACGGCATCTGCGGCGCCATGGAGACCCTGCTGGTCGACCAGCGCGTGGCCGCCGATTTCCTCCCGGAAATGGCCCGTCGCCTGCGCGACAAGGGTGTGGAGCTGCGCGGTTGCGAGCGCACCCAGGCGATCATCGAGGCGCTGCCGGCAAGCGAAGACGACTGGCACACCGAATACCTGGCCGCCATCCTCTCGATCCGTGTGGTCGAGGGTCTGGACGCCGCCATCGAGCACATCAACCACTACGGTTCGCACCACACCGACTCGATCGTCACCGAGCATCAGGGCCTGGCCCGGCGCTTTTTGGCCGAAGTCGATTCGGCGTCGGTCATGCTCAACACCCCGACCTGCTTCGCCGATGGCTTCGAGTACGGTCTGGGAGCCGAGATCGGCATCTCCACCGACAAGCTGCACGCCCGTGGCCCGGTGGGCCTCGAAGGCCTGACCTGCGAGAAGTACATAGTGATCGGCGACGGCCAGTTGCGCGGCCAGGAGTCCTGCTGAGTTGAGTCAGGCGACCACGCCCGTGCGCCGGGCTGTCCGGCGCGTCGGGGTCCTCGGTGGGACATTCGATCCGGTGCACATCGGCCACCTGCGCAGTGCGCTGGAAGTGGTCGAGTTCATGGCCCTGGACGAGCTGCGCCTGCTGCCCAACGCCCGGCCGCCGCACCGCGACACCCCGCAGGTGGCGGCGCAAGACCGCCTGGCGATGGTCGAGCGCGCAGTCGAGGAGGTGGATCGGCTGCGTGTCGATGCCCGCGAACTGGAGCGCGACAAGCCGTCCTACACCATCGATACCCTGGAGTCGATCCGCGCGGAACTCGCCGCCGACGACCAGTTGTTCATGGTGCTGGGCTGGGATGCCTTCTGCGGACTGCCTGGCTGGCACCGCTGGGAAGAGCTGCTGCAACACTGTCACATCCTGGTGCTGCAACGCCCGGATGCCGATGTCGAACCACCAGACGAGCTGCGCAACCTGCTGGCGGCGCGCTCGGAGAGTGATCCCACGACCCTGCCGGGGCCCGCGGGGCACATTTCATTCGTCTGGCAGACACCGCTTGCGGTGTCGGCCACGCAGATCCGGCAGCTGCTGGCCAGCGGCAAGTCGGTGCGGTTTTTGGTGCCGGACGCAGTACTGGCCTATATCGATGCGCACGCCCTTTACCGTGCGCCGAACTGAAGGCGCCGCACGGCGCCTCATCCAAACGAGTTGAACGAGTTTTTTATGACCAAGCAGAAAATCAACGGCGAAGAACTGGTCGAGCTGACCAAGGCAGCACTGGAAGACGTCAAGGCCCAGGACGTCCAGGTCATCGATGTGCGCGACAAGCACAGCCTGACCGACTACATGATCATTGCCACCGGTACCTCCAACCGCCAGATCAGCGCCATGCTGGAAAAGGTCCGTGAGCAGGTCAAGGCCAAGGGCGTGCAGCCTCTGGGCGAAGAAGGCAAGGGCGACAGCGACTGGGTCCTGCTGGACCTGAACGACGTCATCGTGCACATGATGACCGCCGCCGCGCGCCAGTTCTACGACCTGGAGCGCCTGTGGCTGGGTGCCGAGCAGAGCCGTGCCGCCGATGGCAAGCACCACAGCCCTGATCACGCCCACAGCTACTCCGATAACCTGAAGGACCGGGAATAAGGAAGCGCTGTGCGTCTGCGTCTGATCGCGGTCGGCTCGCGCATGCCTCGCTGGGTCGAGGACGGCTGGCATGAATATGCCAAGCGTCTGCCCCCGGAGTTGGCGCTCGAGCTGGTGGAAATCCCGCTGAACACCCGTGGCAAGAACGCCGATGTCGCTCGCCTGATTCGTCAGGAGGGCGAGGCGATGCTGAGCAAGGTGCAGCCTGGGGAGCGGATCGTCACCCTGGAGGTCCACGGCAAGCCGTGGAGCACCGAGCAGTTGGCGGTCGAGCTGGATCGTTGGCGGCTGGACGCGCGTACCGTCAACTTCATGGTCGGTGGCCCGGAAGGGCTGGCGCCGGAAGTCTGCGCGCGCAGCGAGCAGCGCTGGTCGCTGTCACCGCTGACACTGCCGCACCCGTTGGTAAGGATACTCATCGGCGAGCAGCTGTACCGTGCCTGGACGGTGTTGTCCGGGCATCCCTACCATAAATGAGCCTGTAAGCCTTTTCATGACGCAGCCGATTCGTCTCAAGGACCACGAGAAAGACGCCCGTCTGGTGCGTAATCGTGTCGTGGTCGGTGCTGTGGCGGTCATGCTGCTGATCTGCGTGCTCATTGCGCGCCTGTACTACCTGCAGGTGATCCAGTACGACTATCACTCGACGCTGTCGGAGAACAACCGGGTGCATGTGCAGCCGATCCCGCCGACCCGCGGGCTGATCTTCGACCGCAATGGCGTCATCATCGCCGACAACCGGCCCAGCTTCAGCCTGACCATGACCCGCGAGCGCTCCGGCGACTGGCAGCAGGTACTGGACGCGATCGTCGAGGTGCTGCAGTTGAGCGCCGATGACCGTGCGCTGTTCGAAAAGCGCATGCGCCAGGGACGCCGGCCGTTCGAGCCCGTGCCGATCCTGTTCGAGCTGACCGAAGAGCAGATCGCCCGGATCGCGGTGAACCAGTTCCGCCTGCCCGGCGTGGAAGTTGCGGCCCAGCTGGTGCGGCACTATCCGCAAGGGGCGCATTTCGCCCACTCGGTCGGCTATGTCGGACGAATCAACGAGAAGGAGCTCAAGACTCTCGATCCGGTCAACTACAGCGGCACTCACCACATCGGCAAGACCGGCATCGAACGCTTCTACGAAGCCCAGTTGCATGGCCAGGTCGGTTACGAGGAAGTCGAGACCAACGCCCGCGGCCGGGTGCTGCGGGTGCTCAAGCGCACCGACCCGATCCCTGGCAAGGACATTGTCCTGAGTCTCGACATCAAGCTGCAGGAAGCCGCCGAAGCGGCCCTGGCTGGCCGCCGCGGCGCGATCGTGGCGCTCGATCCGCGCAGCGGTGAGGTGCTGGCAATGGTCAGCCAGCCGAGCTTCGACCCCAACCTGTTCGTCACGGGCATCAGTTTCAAGGCCTACGCCGACCTGCGCGATTCCATTGACCGGCCGCTGTTCAACCGCGTGCTGCGTGGGCTGTATCCGCCGGGCTCGACCATCAAGCCGGCGGTGGCCATTGCCGGCCTGGACAGCGGCGTGGTGACCGCCAGCAGCCGGGTCTTCGACCCTGGCTATTACCAATTGCCCAACTATGACCACAAGTACCGCAACTGGAACCGCAGCGGTGACGGCTGGGTCGACCTCGACACGGCGATCATGCGGTCCAACGACACCTATTTCTACGACCTGGCGCACAAGATGGGCATCGATCGCCTGTCCACCTACATGAACCGCTTCGGCATCGGCCAGAGGGTCTCGCTCGACATGTTCGAGGAATCCTCCGGGCTGATGCCCACGCGCGAGTGGAAGCGTGCCACCCGCCGCCAGGCCTGGTTCCCGGGCGAGACGCTGATCCTCGGCATCGGCCAGGGCTACATGCAGGCAACGCCGCTGCAGCTGGCCCAGGCTACGGCGCTGATCGCCAGCAAGGGCAAGTGGAATCGCCCGCACCTGGCCAAGACCATCGAGGGCCAGCCGCCGGTGGACGAAAACCCCCTGGAAGACATCGTTCTGCGTGACAAGTCCGACTGGGCCAAGGTCACCCACGGCATGGAGCAAGTGATGCATGGTGCACGGGGCACGGCGCGCAAGGCCTCGCTCGGGGCGCCGTACCGTATTGCCGGCAAGAGCGGCACCGCCCAGGTGGTAGCGATCAAGCAGGGCGAGAAGTACGACCGCAACAAGCTCCAGGAGCGCCACCGCGACCATGCCTTGTTCGTCGGCTTCGCCCCGTCCGATGATCCCAGGATTGTCGTCTCGGTGATGGTCGAGAACGGCGAGTCTGGCTCGGGCGTCGCCGCGCCGGTGGTGCGCCAGGTGATGGACGCCTGGCTGCTCGACGAAAACGGCAGGCCCAAGGCTGGGTTATTTCCTTCAACCGTCGCTCAGGAAACGGCCCCGTGAAGAGTAATTTCGATCGCATGCTCTCCAGCGAGGACGTGATGCGTCGACGCGCCAGCTTCCTGCAGCGCATCCACGTTGACGGTCCCTTGCTGATCCTCCTGCTGGCCCTGGCCGCCGGCAGTCTGTTCGTGCTCTATTCGGCCAGTGGCAAGAACTGGGACCTGCTGCTCAAACAGGCCAGCTCCTTCGGCCTGGGCCTGGTGTCGATGTTCGTCATCGCCCAGCTGGAGCCGCGCTTCATGGCGCGCTGGGTACCTCTGGCCTATCTCTTCGGGGTCGTCCTGCTGATCGTGGTGGACGTCATGGGCCACAACGCCATGGGTGCCACGCGCTGGATCAACATCCCCGGGGTGATCCGCTTTCAGCCCTCGGAATTCATGAAGATCATCATGCCGGCGACCATCGCCTGGTATTTGTCCAAGCGCACCCTGCCGCCACATCTCCAGCACGTGATGATCAGCCTGGTGCTGATCGGCATTCCCTTCATCCTCATCGTCCGCCAGCCGGACCTGGGGACCGCGCTGCTGATCCTGGCTTCCGGTGCCTTCGTGCTGTTCATGGGTGGCCTGCGCTGGCGCTGGATCCTCAGCGTACTGGCAGCCGCGGTGCCGGTGGCGATCGCCATGTGGTTCTTCGTCATGCACGACTATCAGAAGCAACGCGTGCTGACCTTCCTGGACCCGGAGAGCGATCCGCTGGGTACCGGCTGGAACATCATCCAGTCCAAGGCGGCCATTGGTTCCGGCGGTGTGTTCGGCAAGGGCTGGCTGCTCGGCACCCAGTCGCACCTGGACTTCCTGCCGGAGAGCCACACCGACTTCATCATCGCCGTGCTCGGCGAGGAATTCGGCCTGGTCGGCATCTGCGCCTTGCTGCTGTTGTACCTGCTGCTGATCGGTCGCGGCCTGGTGATCACGGCCCAGGCCCAGACCCTGTTCGGCAAGCTGCTGGCCGGCAGCCTGACCATGACCTTCTTTGTATACGTGTTCGTCAATATCGGGATGGTCAGCGGTCTGTTGCCCGTGGTGGGTGTGCCGCTGCCCTTTATCAGCTATGGCGGAACTTCGTTGGTGACGCTGCTGTCAGCGTTTGGCGTTCTGATGTCGATCCATACACACCGCAAGTGGATCGCGCAGGTTTGAATAAGGTGAAGAATTTCATGCAAGCAGTGCGTGGCTGGGCTGCCCGTTGTGTACCGTGGATCGGTGCGATGGGCTTGTTCGGCGCTGTCCAGCAGGCCCATGCCGGCGACTATGACGGCTCGCCCCAGGTGGCTGAATTCGTCGGCGAGATGACCCGCGACTACGGGTTTGCCGGCGAGCAGCTGATGGGCGTGTTCGGCGAGGTGCAGCGCAAGCAGTCGATCCTCGACGCGATCTCGCGCCCGGCCGAGCGGGTCAAACCGTGGAAGGACTATCGCCCGATGTTCCTCACCGACGCGCGCATTGCCCGCGGCGTCGACTTCTGGCGCCAGCACGAGCAAACCCTGGCGCGTGCCGAGCAGGAATACGGCGTGCCAGCCCAGGTGATCGTGGCGATCATCGGCGTCGAGACATTCTTTGGCCGCAATACCGGCAACTTCCGGGTCATCGACGCGCTGTCCACCCTGGGCTTCGATTACCCGCCGCGTGCCGAGTTCTTCCGCAAGGAACTGCGCGAGTTCCTCCTTCTGGCCCGCGAGGAACAGCTCGACCCGCTGACCCTCAAGGGCTCCTATGCCGGCGCCATGGGCCTGCCGCAGTTCATGCCGAGCAGCTTCCGCGCCTAT